>CAZKOY010000245.1:0-6105 GCA_964554495.1 uncultured Myxococcales bacterium | reverse complement strand
CAGAGCTGCTCGGCCACGGTCCGCGATGGCTGCCCACGGGCCGGCATCACCGTCTTGCCGGTGCGAAGCTCAGCCAGCGGCGCTAACTAGACGCAACGCTCTGCGCTACGCCAAGCCGGCGCGTCGCAAGAGCGTCGGCATGCGCTCGTGAGCCAGGGCACGCAGGCGCTCGACATCAAGGCCTGTCTCGGGACGAAGCTGGCCGTCGGCAACCAGCCAGCGACCATCGACCAGCACGTGCCGCACATCTTGGGCACTGGCGGCATAGACCACTTGCGAGTCCGTGGCGTGCTCGGGCAGCAGACCGACTCCGCGACGAGAGACGACCATCAAGTCAGCGCGCTTGCCTACGTGCAGGCTGCCGATGCGATCCTGCAGACCCAGCGCCTTTGCTCCGCCCAGCGTCGCCATGGCCAGGGCCCGCGCCGCCGGCAGCGCCGTTGGACCCAGGCGACCTTTTTGCAGCAGCGCCGCCAAGCGCAGCTCTCCCAGCCCGTCCAGCCGATTGCTGCACGGGGCACCGTCGGCGCCCAGCGCGACATTGATGCCGGCATCCAAGAGCTCGACGACCTTGGCAATACCCGAGCCGAGCTTGAGGTTGGATGAAGGACAGTGCGCAACGTGCGTGCCCTGCTGGGCCATGCGCGCGATCTCGCCCTCGTCGAGGTGAACGCAGTGCGCCAGCACCGCCTTGGGCCCCGAAAGACCCAGCGCCGCCAAGGCATCGACATTGCCCTGGCCATAGCGCGCTCGCACCACCGCGACTTCGTCTAGCTGCTCCGAGGCGTGCGTGTGCAGTCGCGGCAGGATCCCGCCCGTCGCTGGACTTGCCGACGCCAAGCGCTCAGCCACGCCGCGCAGCAAGGCATCGCTGCACGACAGCACAAAGCGCGGAGCATACGCATAGTGCAGGCGCCCGTCGGCAGCACCATGCCAGCGCTGACACAGCGCATCGGACTCGGCCAGCGACTCGCTCGTGGTCTCGCGCAGTGGCGCCGGCACGTCGTCGCCGTGATCCATCATGGCTTTTCCGACGGTGGCCCGCAGGCCGCAGGCTGCCACGGCCTGACACAGCGCGTCCTGGTGACGCACCGTGCCCATGTCCAAGATCGCCGTGGTGCCCGAAAGCAAAAGCTCGGCGCAGGCAAGCTGGGCGGCCAGGGTGATGTCCGCTTCGGACAGCGCGGCCTCATAGGGCAGGACGCGCAGACGCAGCCAGTCCAGCAAGCGCAGATCATCGGCACGACCGCGGCACAGGGTCTGACACAGGTGGATATGCGCCTGCACCAAGCCCGGCAGGATGATGCCCTCGCGGCAGTCAATCACCGTCGCATCCGGCGGCGCTTGCAGCGCGTCCCCGAGCGCCGCGATACAGCCATCTTGAACTAGGACATCGCCGGCTCCGGCGGGTGCTTCCCCGACGACAGGAAGCAACACTCCACCGCGCAGCAGGTAGGCGCCAGGGCTAGCGACCGGTCTGGACATCCTGATCATCCGCTTTGGGCACCGGCTGGGTATCTGACTGACTGCCCAGCGCCTCCGTAAAGGCATGCAGCGTCGAAGGAACGAAGGCCCGCGGCAAAAGCTCGCGCAGGCGCATCACCAGCACTTCCCCGTCTAGACCACGCGGCCCGCACAGCACGACTGGACAGTCTGCGCTGAACTCAGCCAGCGTCTGTCGACACATGCCACAGGGAGCAGCCGGCGGCGACAGCTCGGTGCATACCGCGATGGCCGCAAGCTCGCGCGAGCCAGCCAGCACAGCCGCCAGAACCGCGCTGCGCTCGGCACACACCGAAAGGCCATACGAGGCATTTTCGACATTGGCCCCGGAAAACACTCGCCCGTCGCTGGTTCGCACCGCGGCGCCGACCAAGAACTGCGAATACGGCGCGTATGCCGAGCCCCGCGCAGCCTGCGCTCGCCGCACAAGCTCGGCAAGCTCGGATGACAACTGACTGACGCTCGCTTCGCTTGATTCAGCCATGGTCGGTCGACTTTCCGCGCGAATCGCTGGGTACCTCAGACGGTGACAGCTCGCCGTCGATCTCGGCCAAAATGCCGTCGAGCAAGCGAATAAAACCAGCGCGGGCATGAGCCGCGGTCTCGGTCACTTCGTCGTGCGAAAGCGGCTGCGCACTGATGCCGGCGGCCAGGTTGGTGACACAGCTAATCCCCAAGACGCGAGCCCCCATGTGACGGGCTGAAATAGCCTCGGGCACCGTCGACATACCCACCAGATCAGCGCCCAAGGTCCGCAGCATCCGAATCTCGGCGGGCGTCTCGTACTGTGGGCCTAGACAGCCGGCATAGACACCGCTTGGCAGGACCATCGTGCAGGCCGCCGCGACGCGCTCGGCCAAGCTGCGCAGCGCGCGGTCGTACACGACGGTCATATCGGGGAAGCGCGGGCCCAAGTTGGCATCGTTTGGCCCCCGCAGCGGCGAGTCTCCCATCAGGTTCAGATGATCGCGCAGCAGCACAAGCTGGCCCGGTGCTAGACCCGAGGCAATGGCCCCAGCGGCATTGGTGAGCAGCACGACTTCGCAGCCGGCTCGCACCAGTGCCCGCACCGGCAAGACCACCGTCTGCAAGCTGTGCCCTTCATACGCGTGGATGCGGCCTTGCATGGCCAGCACCTCGACACGGCTGCCTGGCGGCCGGCCGTATACGAGCTGCCCCTTGTGACCGACGACCCCCGACGACGGAAAGCCAATCTGGTCATACGCGATGCTGCGTGCTCCTTCGAGGCGCTCGGCGTAGTCCCCCAGACCCGAGCCCAAAACCAACGCAACCTTGGGTCGAGCAGCGGGACCAATAAACGCGCGGATGCGTCCCGCCGCGGCGTCTACAGCGGCAGCGGTCGCGGACGGCTGATTCATGGCAGGCTCTCCTTTCATCGCAGCACATCCAAGATCAGGGGACGCGCCGGGGCTGGGCTGGGACCGATGACGTACGCGTCCGAAAGCAGGCTGCGGGCGCGCTCGATGCGGTCCTTGGGCAAGTCGGCTGCCCCAGCAAAGTGGCACAGCGGCTGACCCGCCGTCACCGCCTCGCCAACTTTGCGATCCAGGTATATATACGCGGCCGGATCGATCGTGTCTTCTTTGCGCTCGCGGCCGGCCCGCAAGGCCACGCCCGCGAAGCCCACGGCCTCGGCGTCCATGCGCTGCACATAGCCCGACGCGGGCGCAAGCAGGGTCTGCGCCCCGGTGTGCAGGTTGTCAAACAGCCACGGCTCGTTCGGATCGCGCAGATCGACAAGCGCCCCCTGCATCGCGGCGCAGCGCTGCAGTCGTGCCAAGGCTTCGCCGCTCTTGATCGCGTGCTCGATGCGCGAAAATGCGTCGGCTTCGCTGCTGCACACACCGGCCATGCGCAGCATCTCGGCACCGAGGACGCGGTTTAGCTCGGTCAGGTCTGCCGGGCCCTCGCCGCGCAGCACGGCCAACGACTCATTGACCTCGGCGGCGTTGCCAACATAGCGGCCCAGCGGCTGATCCATATCGGTCAGAAACGCCGTCACGTGCTTGCCTGCGCGGCGGCCGATCGCCACCAGCGTGGCGGCTAGCTTCGTCGCGGCCTCAGGTGTCTTCATGAAGGCGCCGCTGCCAACCTTGACGTCGAGGACCAAGCCATCGATCCCCTCGGCCAGCTTCTTGCTCATGATCGACGCCGCGATCAGTGGAATCGACTCGACGGTGGCGGTGACATCGCGCAGCGCATACAGCAGCTTGTCGGCTGGCACCAGCGTCTCGGTCTGGCCGATCAAGGACAGGCCGGTGCGGCGCAGCACGGTGCGGAACTCCTCCGTCGACAGGCCCGTTGAAAAACCAGGGATCGATTCCAGCTTGTCCAGCGTCCCTCCCGAGTGCCCGAGGCCCCGGCCCGAGATCATGGGCACGCGCACGCCACAGGCCGCCACCGTCGGTGCCAAGTGCAGCGAGACCTTGTCGCCAACGCCCCCCGTCGAGTGTTTGTCGACCTTGATGCCGGGTATCTCGGACAGGTCGAGCACCTCACCCGAGTGCAGCATCGACTCGGTCAGCGCCACGAGCTCACTCTCGGACAGACCGGAAAAGAAGATGGCCATCAAAAGCGCCGAGGCTTGGTAGTCGGGAATCGCGCCGCGGCTGTAATCGGCGACGAAATGGGCGATCTCTTCCCCCGACAGCACCTTGCCGTCGCGCTTGCGACGGATGATGTCGACGGGGTTGTACGAAAGCGAGCTCATGAGGAGGCCTATGCCCTATGTGAAAGTGGGAAACGGTCAGTAAAGCCCAAGCGCAGGGCCGGACGCAAACTTCTGTGTCACGGCGCGTCCATGGCTCGCTAACGCGCAGCGCGCAGCGACGGAAACAAGCCAAGCGCAGGCCCGGCCGAACCCACGGTTCAGCAGTCTGCAGCGAGCGAGCGGACGGACAGCGGCCTAGCGAATCGGTGGATAGGGTGCGAAGCGGGGCGGGTCAAGCTGCACAAACAGCGACGGGGTGTGCGCGGGTGTCGAGTCGCCGAGGCGTAGCGGCGGAAACACCGACGCTCCAACCAAGGCCGCGATGCGCACCGGGGCATGCGACAGGCGGCGAACCGGATCGGCCGGACGCAGCGGCGGATAGGCTGGCGGCTCCATCGGGGCATCGGGCGGCGCGCCGTAGCCTTCGGCGATGCTCCACAGAACGACGCGCTCGATGCCAACCAGGCCCAGCGCGGTGTACGTCCCCGGCAGCAAGTCAAGCTCGCCGCGATAGTGTTCCCCAGCGGCCAGCCGGCCGGTGCGGACGTGCCATTCCCCTTTGCGGTTCAGCGCACCCCAGGGCCCACGGTCGACGACAAACGCCGTGGTACAGAGGCCGGTGCGGGCCAAGCAGACCCCGATGCGAGTACCGCAGGGCAGCGTGCGATGCGCGACGCCGTGGTTGCGCATGTACTCAAAGCCGCGGCTGCCATAGCGAGCCTCAAGCTGTCGCCGGCAGGCAAAGGTCCCCACGTTGTCGTATGGGTCGCCCGCGTAGCCATAGCGCGAGGCATTCCCTGACTTCATCGCCGACAGCATCGACAGAGCGAGCAGCAGTGTCATGGCCTCATCCCCCTCTGGCGGACCGTGTCCTCGCCCCGAGAGATGGCTGCTGCCGTTGGCTCGCCGTGTCGCGAATTGGCCCGACCCATGGCCGCGACCCGCGTGCAAGCTGACAGCTTAGAACCCCCGTGCAGAGCAAACATCAGACAAGTCCGGCAGCCAGAATATCAGGAAGGCTCTTTCTCAAGACCCATTAAATGCAATCAATATGACAAGTTTTTCATTGTTTGCTGTGCGAGTGCGCAGATTCCTACCCTTGTTTTCTGGGCTCGGACGCAGCAGGCCTGCGGACCCCACCGGATGCCAGCGAGCAGGTCCCCGCGCACGCCAACAAGCCCCGAGCAAAGCCAGCTGTTGACCGCGCCGCCGGAACCTTGCTTTGATGCCTCTATGCTGATGACTTTCTTCCGTGAGGAACACGAGATCTTCCGTCGCTCGGTCAAGAGCTTCCTGGAAAAAGAAGTCGCGCCGCACGTCGACGAGTGGGAGCGTGCCGAGCTCTTCCCGCGCGAGATCTTCAAGCGCTGCGGCGAGCTGGGCTTCCTGGGCGCTCACTACCCTGAGGACGTCGGTGGAGCCGGCGGCGACAAGGGCGACTTCTGGTACAGCGCAGCCTGGGCGGAAGCGCTGGTCCACGGACGCTGCGCCGGCTTGGCCATGGGCCTGATGGTGCAGAGCGATATGGCGACGCCGATCATCGGCGAGCTGGGCACGCGACAGCAGAAAGAGGAGTTCCTGATCCCAGCTTTGCGCGGCGAAAAGATCGCGGCCTTGGGCGTCAGCGAGCCCAACTGCGGCAGCGACGTCGCCTCGATCCGCACCACCGCCCGCCGCGTCGGCGATGAGTACGTCATCAACGGTGCCAAGTGCTGGATCACCAATGGCACGCGCGCCGACTTCATCACCTTGGCCGTGCGCACGGGCGCCGAAGGCTCGGGCTATGGCGGCATCTCGCTGGTGTTATTCCCGACGGACACCAAGGGCTTCAAGGTCAACCGCAAGATCAAAAAGATCGGCAACCACGCGTC
>CAZKOY010000244.1:0-6143 GCA_964554495.1 uncultured Myxococcales bacterium | reverse complement strand
GGGCGAGGGCTACTTGCTAAACGACCGCTTCTGGTTACACGGTCGTGAACAGGTCAGCGGACGCGTTGGGGCACGCCGCTTTCACAGACTGATCGTCGGATGAAGACGATGCAGATCCTCACTCGCCACCAGATCGAAGCGGCCATCAGCGGCCCGGCCGCCATCGCCGCCATCGCAGCCGGCTTTGCCGCCTATTCCGCCGGGGACGTGAAGGCACCACCGGTCGGTTATCTCGGCTTCGATCATCCGCCGGGGGACGTCCACATCAAGTATGGCCATCGCAAGGGTGATGCGACGTTCGTGGTCAAGATCGCGAGCAGCTTCTATGAAAATCCGCTCCGCGGCCTAAGCTCAAGCAGCGGCATGATGCTTGTGTTAAGTGCCGAGACCGGTCATCCCCAGGCGATCCTGCTCGACGAAGGGTATTTGACCGATCTGCGCACGGCCGCAGCGGGCGCGGTGGCCGCGAGCTATCTAGCGCCACGACAGGTTCACGCCATCGGTATCGTAGGGGCGGGGACGCAGGCCAGAATGCAGCTCGATCTTTTGCGCCACGTCACGCCCTGCCGACACGTCGTTCTGTGGGCACGCGATCCCGACAAGGCTCGCGCCTTCGCAGTCGCTGGTTTCCACATCCAAGTCGCGACTTCGATCGCCGATCTATGTCAGCGCTGCAATCTGATCGTCACCACCACGCCTGCGCGCGAGCCGCTGCTTTCGGTTGGCTGTGTGCGGCCGGGCACCCATATCACCGCAGTCGGTGCCGATGCACCAGGCAAGCAGGAGCTCGCGACAGCGCTGGTGGCCGCTGCGGATGTCGTTGCGGTCGACAGCCGCGCGCAGTGCTTCGATCACGGGGAAGCCGGGTATGCCGAGCGCGCCGGCCTGCTCGACAGCGCGCGTGTCGTCGAGCTGGGCGAGCTAGTCCTGGCACATGCCGCGGGCCGCACTCGCCAGGACCAGCTCACCATCGCGGATCTGACCGGCCTTGCGATTCAAGACATCCAGATCGCAAAGCTCGCCTGCGACTCGCTCCAGCAAACGCAGGCATAGCGGCGAGAACCGAGCACAGAGAGTACAAGCTGCCGCAGCGATTCGGCGGCGCGATGTCGACAGCTCAGTGCGGCTGCGGGCACAAAGGCGGCTCCAAATAACCCCCCTTTATTTTTCACTTTTTACTCCATTTTTATTCCAATTTTACTGAATTCCAGTGCCGCAAACGACAGACCAGACATGGCGGCACATTAGCCTGATCGCGGCCTGAACTAATGCGGCATTTCGGCCGCTGAGCGGGGCCATGCCAGTGCGCATCCGGCGGCTGCGAAGACGTCACGCGGCTGAGTGACGTAGCGTTAGTTGCTTGTCGCACTCTGTTCTTTCAGAGCTTCATCTTTTCCACATCCCGCGCCAGCGCGCTGGGAGCGAGATGCGAGTAGACGAGGCTCATCGCCAGCGACGAGTGGCCTAGCATGTCCTTGAGAGCCAAGATGCTGCCGCCTTGCTCGATGAAGATCGACGCAAAGGTGTGCCGCAGTCCATGCCAGCCGCGCGCCAGTGGCTTGCATCCTGCGGCTTGCAGGAGTCGCGCGAGACCTGTCCGGCAGTTGGTTCCAATGGGCACGATGTTCGCAGACTTTGGACATACGGTGCGCCACGCTTCCAGATCTTCTAGTAGCGCCGAAGGAATGGGGAGTGTGCGCGCTTTGCCATTCTTGGGCAGCGCGTCAAATGATCGCGCCACCGTCAGAAGACGCCCCCTTAGATCCACGTCTTCCCAGCGAAGTCCGAAGATCTCGCCACGCCGCAGTCCCAAGCGTAGTGCGAGCGCGATGCCGATGAAAAGGGAGTACGTCCGCGCATTCTTGGGAGCCTGCCGCTTCGCCTCCGAAAGCAGCGCGCTGGCTTCCTCTGTGGTCAACCGCTCGTGCGAATACTCCAATCGCGGGCGCACGATTTTGTACATCGGCGACTGCGCAATCAGATCCTGCTGTACCGCCCACGTCAGTGCTGCACCGAGGGGCCGCATCGCCGAGCGCACCGTATTGGGTTTGTATCGGATACTCAGCTTGTCGCGCGCGTTTTCGATGTCGCGCCGACGCAGCTTGTCGATGCGCAGTGTTCCGATAAGCGGCAGGATTCGGTTCAGCCCCGACGATGCAGATCGCCGATATTCCTTTTCACTCTTCGCGCGCGGATGCGCTACGTCGAGGAATCGGCTGCAAAGCTCCGCCACCGTGATCTTGCAGCGCGGCTCCGCGACGCCCATCTCTCCGCGCGCGATCCCCGCTTCGATCTGAAGCAGCATGCGCCGCGCCTCGTTGTGCGTCGGCTGCTTGCTCGCTTTGATGCGGCGTTTCCCGTCGGCATCGTAGTAGCGGATGTACCAGCCGATGAACTTCCCATTCTTCTCCCGCTTGATCACTTCGCCCATCGCACGCTGCTCCCTGGCCGTAGCCATTTGGAGATCCCACCGTGATCCCGTAGGCCCATGTGGGTCCCCGTCTAGAGGTTGGGGCATGGCAGCCAAGCAGGGATCTCTCAGCGTCGGAGCATAGCAGAATCATTTGATTTTTTGGTAATCCAAAACACATCTGCAAAGTCTATGAGATCGGTGAGCTACCGACGGCCGACGGCGACGCGTCGCATCCCTACATCTGCATGCAGCTGATCGCGGGACGACCGCTGCATCGAGCGCAAGTCGAGATGTCGCTGTTTGAAAAAGTGCGCGTCATTCAGCAAGTGGCGGAAGCGCTACACGCCGCGCACAAACAAGGCTTGATCCATCGCGACATCAAGCCCAGCAACATCTCGCCCGTCGGATACTGGCGGGCAGTTGTCCGCGTTTTGTCGAAGTGGCTGCGGACAAAAGCTTGGCTCTGTGCCGCCGCTTTTACGAGGGGAGCATGGGAAGGCGAGCGCGGTGTTGTCTGCTTTTGGACGCGGCACGGGCTGGGCGCTTCGCGTTACACTGACGGAACGCTTCACCATGTCCGGTCTTGAGATTCTCTGCGCTTTGTCCACGGTGGGGGTCGGTGTCTTGCAGTCGCAAGGCGAGCTGCTGCACATCAGCTACTTTCACAGCAAGCCAACGATGGCGGACATGATCTTGGCAGGCGACCATATCGACGCATACCGCCTGCGGCACGGCCGACCCATGCCAGAGCTGGTGATCTTTTCCAGCTTGGGACAGCTACCAGACGACGATGTGCGTCAGCGCTTTGCGCGCAAGTCCAAGCAGCGCGAAGCCCTGACCCTGGCCACGGTGACGGTGTTCGGTGGGAACGGCTTCGCAGCCGCGGTGGCCCGCAGCATCATCACGGGGATACACATGGCATCGCGGCGCAAGCTGCCCCTGCGCTTGGCGGCTTCCGTACCCGAGGCGATTCGGCTGCTGCACGAAATGGGCTGGTGCCGCATCCCTGCGCCCGAGATCGAGCGAGCCGTCGCGACACTCAGCAAGTCGCCTAGCTCGTAACGGTCGGTCAGAGATCCGCCGACCGAGGGTTGAGGGCTGCACTTCCCAAGATCGCGGGCTTACGGTCGTTCCGGTCCGGCTTCCAAGTTGGCTCACCGCTCGCGGGTCCTAACGAATTCCCGACATCGCAGCGAAGCACTGCCCCTGTACGCTCAGCGCTGGGCAGCTACTTCGTTGCCGCAGGTACGGCACCGGGGTAAGTGGCTTCTAGCGCCGACAGCAGGTCACGCAGGCGGCTGCGCTGCCCATGTCCAGTGAGCCGGCAGCTTCGCAGGCTAGCTCTGGCGGGGGCGAGGCGCAGGGACGAAAGTTGCTTTCGCAAGCGTTGCGTGGCCCCGGACACTGGAACATGTTCACATCGACGCCGAAGCCGCCGTTGGTGCAGCCTTCGACTGGGCTATTGACACAAAAATTGTCAGAATTGCAGACTAATCCAGTAGGGCAGAGATATTGATCACAGCGGTAAATAACAGAATTAAAATTTGTTCTATAGCAATATGAAAGCGTGGTTACTGCGCCAACCACACATAGACAAATTTGCAGCCACGCTCGACTGAGGCCGATGCGTTGTTCTGGGGACGGGGAAGTCTGCGGAATCACGGCCATCTTTTCCACCACGCTGCACCGCCTGCTGTCCCTGGCCGCGCTCATGGGCTGGCCGCCGGACTGGCCACCGCTGGGGTTGGGACATATGGGGCGGCGGTCTTTTTATGAATCATTGTATGGGCAAGCGATGTTGCTCCGACGGTTAGCGCGATAATTCCCATCACATCGAACACCGTGCCGGCGGTCTGCAGATTCAAGCCACGCTGTTCGATCGCTCGCTCATTTGGGCCAAAGGTGACAAAGGGACCCGGCCGCTGGCTGAGCTCGTTGCCTGCCGAGGCTGCTCCCGCCCCAAGGCCAATGCCGATGACGAACATTCCCAGACTGGTCCCCAGGGCCACCAGCGGAACGATGGGCAGTCGCGATCGCGAAGTGGGCCGCGCGCGGGGGCTCGCGGGCGATTCGCTGGGCTCCACAGTGCTGGCCATCAGCGCGTCCAGCTCGTAGCGCCGCAGCGTCTTTTCCGCTTCCGCATCGAGAGACTTTTCTTCTCGGCGGTAGCGCGAGTAGTAGTCGAGCGCCTCTTGGGGGCGATCCAGCCGGTACAGGCTGCGCCCGATGTTCAAGAGCAGCCGCGGTGCCGGCTCGGCCTCGTAAGCGGCCTGAAACTCGGCCAGCGCCTCAGCGTAGGCCTTGCGCTCTGACAGAGAGATGCCCTTGTCGCTATGAACCTTGCACGCGACGTTGCGCTGACAGCGATCGAGGGACTCGGCCCTGCTCTGCCCTGGCCAGCTCGCGATCGCCAGGGCCGTCACGCCCAGCAGCGCGGGCCAGTCAATTCCCGCGCGTTGTCGTCCCCCACTTGCCATGCTGCCTTGCTCCCTTGCCTGCCAGCTCTTCGCGCACCGTCCTCGTCGATGGCGGCACGGGCCGACCTGCCGTCGCTGGCTCACCCGCGCTAGTCGATAAGTCGAGTCCGCGAGCTACCTTTCGCTCGCTTGGCGGTGTCACTGTCTTTGTCTTTGTCTTTGTCTTTGTCTTTGTCTTTGTCTTTCGCTCGCTCTTTGCTGCGCTTGCCACCCTTGTGCAAACCCGGTGCCCCGGCGGGCAGCGGACTTGTCGGCGCGGCCTCGGCTTCCAGCGACTCGTTGATCTGCACATCGCGCGACTGGTCCAACTGGATGACGCGATCTTTGTAACCAGAGAGGCGCAGCACCAGCTCCAGGACACCTTGAGCACTCGGCTGTTCCTTCTGCCATGGCGTCTGCCCCAACACCGTCTGGTCGCTGCGCCGGATGATGCTCGCCCCGGCCGGCGTGCTGTGCAAGGACCAGCGTACCGTGAGCTCTGGCTTGCTGGCGACGCTGTCATGGCGACTGCCGCGCAGCACGGCGCTGATTCCCCCGGTGATACCGACGACACACAGCAGGCCGAGCGCAGCCGCCAGGATCAGGCGCTGTCGCGGTGAAGTGTGCTCAGCCAGCCAGGGCCAGCGCTCGCTGAAGCGCAGGATGGCGTGGCGCAGCCGCAGCGATCGCCCCCTTGTTAGCTGCCCAACCCCACGCCCCAGCGTCGAGCCTTGGGCCAAAAGCTCGCCGGTCGCCCGCGGCCCTGCCACCGCCGCCAGCCTGGTACTGGGACGAGCCGCGGAGGGAACAACCGCAGCGGCCATCTCGGTCAAGACCTCGACGATTTCTTGGGCGGTGGGTCGCTCATCGGCCTTCTTGTGCAGCATGCGATGCACCAGCGCGGCCACCGATGGCGACACCTGTGGTGCGACGCTCAGGATAGGCGGCGGCTCCTCGTACATGTGCATGCCCAGGATGGCGCCCTCAGCGTCGCCCTCAAACGGCAGCCGCCCGGACAACATCTCGTAGAGCATCACGCCCAGGGCATACACATCGGATCGACCGTCGATGGTCTTGAGCCCGCGGCACTGCTCGGGCGACATATAGGTCGGCGTGCCGAGCGAAAGGCCGGTCTTGGTGCGCGGCTGATCTTCGTGTGCGCTCTGCGCTCCGAGCTTGGCCACCCCGAAGTCGAGCAGCTTGACCCGCTGCCCCATCGGCATCGTTGGGTCTTGCACCAGCATGACATTGCCTGGCTTCAGATCGCGATGGAC
>CAZKOY010000243.1:0-6226 GCA_964554495.1 uncultured Myxococcales bacterium | reverse complement strand
AGACCCATCGCGAAATGACGGTGTTCGGCACCCTGGCTCTGTATCGCGCGACGCGACTGTAAGAATCCAAGCGCGCGTGCGTCAGCAGGATTAGACGCCCCCCGATCACGAGGCTGAGCATGAACTCACACGCTGAACACTCACACCCAACTTCCAACAGTACGTCGCAGCCCATCGATCCAGTCTGCGGAATGAAGGTGATTCAAGAACGAGCGGCCGGTACCAGCACGTACCAAGGCACGACGTACTACTTCTGCAACAAGAAGTGCGTTGCGAAGTTTGAGTCAAACCCCGAGCAGTACGTTCAACCGAAGCCTGCCCCCGCCCCCACACAGACGGTGTCCGGCGTCCTCTACACCTGCCCGATGGACCCCGAGATCCGGCAAATAGGCCCAGGTCTGTGCCCCAAGTGCGGCATGGCCTTGGAACCTGCCGAGGCATCGCTGGATGAATCGCCCAATGCAGAGCTAGTGGACATGACGCGGCGGTTCTGGGTCTGCGCCGTGCTGGCTGTACCGCTATTGGTTCTGGCCATGTCCGACCTGATTCCGGGGATGCCGCTGCAACACGCACTTGGGCCACGACTGCTGATCTGGCTTCAGTTTGCGCTGGCTATACCCATCGTCCTTTGGGGTGGCTGGCCGTTCTTTGCGCGCGGCGTGGCCTCGGTGAAAAATCGCAGTCCCAACATGTTCACGCTGATCGCGCTCGGTACTGGAGCGGCGTTCCTGTTTAGCGTGGTGGCTGCGCTAGCGCCGCGGCTCCTGCCAGCGGCATTTCTGACCCATGGCGGCATCGCCCCGTCCTACTTCGAGTCGGCTGGCGTGATTGTCACGTTGGTGCTTCTCGGTCAGGTCTTGGAGTTACGGGCTCGTCACGCAACGTCCGGTGCGATCAAGACGCTGCTCGGGCTGGCACCCAAGACCGCACGCCGTCTGCGTGCAGATGAGACAGAAGAAGACATCGCCATCAATCAGATCCAAGTCGGCGATCGCCTGCGTGTGCGACCGGGAGAAAAGATCCCAACAGATGGCCAAGTCGTGGACGGTCACAGCGCGGTCGATGAGTCGATGCTCACCGGAGAACCTCTGTCAGTTGAAAAATTCATGGGGAGTCGCGTCACAGGAGGCACTGTCAACGGGACTGGCTCGCTGGTCCTACGCGCTTCACGGGTGGGCAGCGATACTCTGCTGGCGCAGATCGTTCGCACGGTCAGCGAGGCGCAGCGCAGTCACGCACCGATTCAGCGACTGGCTGATCAAGTCGCTGTCTACTTCGTCCCAGCGGTGGTGCTGTGCGCAGCGTTAACCTTCGTGCTCTGGAGCCTCATCGGCCCGGAGCCGCGTATGGCGCACGCACTCGTCAATGCAGTCGCGGTGCTGATCATCGCTTGTCCCTGCGCGCTCGGGCTGGCTACGCCAATGTCGATCATGGTTGCAACCGGGCGCGGGGCGCAGCTCGGCGTATTGATCAAGAACGCCGAAGCCTTAGAGATCCTAGCCAAGGTCAACCTGCTCGTCGTAGATAAGACCGGCACGCTGACTCAGGGCAAGCCGGCGTTGACGGCTGTGCGGGTGGCTGATGGCTTCACCGAGTTCGATGTTCTGCTCCATGCCGCCAGCGTTGAACAGGCAAGCGAGCATCCCTTGGCCGCAGCCATTGTGTCCGGGGCTCGCCAACGAGGACTGAATCTGCCGCCGGTTGAGCGCTTTCATTCCGTCCCTGGAAAAGGTGCGCAAGGCTGGGTACGGGGGCAGTCGGTCCTGGTCGGCAGCTACAAGTACCTGACCGAGCAAGGTGCCGATCCGCAGACGCTGCTGACGCACGCCTCAATAGAATCTCAGCCCGGTGACTCGCAGGTATTCGTCGCGATCGATGGAAAACCCGCCGCACTACTTTCGATCCAAGATCCCATCAAGGACTCGGCACGCGAGGCGTTGGACGAGCTGCGCCAAGACGGCGTCGAAGTCGCGATGCTAAGCGGTGACCGAAAGGAAAATGCTCTGGCTGTGGCTCGTCAGCTTGGCATCAGGCAGGTCATTGCCGAGGTTCTGCCGACGGAAAAGGGCGAGGCCATTGCCAAGCTCCGGGCAGCCGGTCGCATCGTGGCCATGGCTGGCGATGGCGTCAACGATGCCCCCGCCCTCGCGGCTGCGGACGTGGGTATCGCCATGGGCACCGGCACCGACATCGCCATCGAAAGCGCCGGCATCACGCTGGTCCACGGCGATCTGCGCGGCATCGTCCGCGCGCGCGCACTCAGCCGCGCAACCATCGGCAACATCCGACAAAACCTGTTCTTCGCCTTCATCTACAACCTGCTCGGCGTGCCCATCGCGGCAGGAGTGTTCTATCCGCTTTTCGGACTGCTGCTCAATCCAATGCTCGCCAGCGCTGCGATGAGCTTCAGCTCAGTGTCCGTCATCGCCAATGCACTGCGACTTCGACGGGTTCGGAGCTTCTGAACGACAGCGCCCGGAGGTTTCAGGCGACACTGCCCTACCGGCACGATATAAGGTTGGCCTTTCGCTGAGAAGGGCCGGAAATGGAACGCGCACAGCTTGCCGAGATCATCCAGAGATACAAGAGCGATCCCGAGTCGGTCTACAATACTTGGTTCGTAGATGGCGAAGATCGTCTCAAAGCGTTTCGTTCCATCCGTCGAGGGGTGCGCGATATGGTCGATGCCATCCGCGACGGCACGTTTGGTAACGATTTCAAGGGTTCGCGCTTGGAAGTCGTGCTGAGCGCCATCACCGAGCAGAAGCAAGTCTTTGAAGGTGCCGCCCATCCCTTTTACTGGAAGCCAAAGCTGCGCATCCCCGACATCTACGAGAATGAGACCAACAAGCAGCGCTTCGGTGCCTTCCTGCAAGCCTGCTTGAGCGCGACCCGCGACGAGCAGGTGCTCACAGAGATGAGCCGGCTGGCGGTACCGCCGATCAAGGGCCTGGGGCCGGCGGTGGCGAGCATTGTGTATTTCTTGCACCCGACAGTGGTGCCCCCGTTCAACACCGCCATTCTCAACGGCTTCAACGCCCTCTTTCGCGACAAAAAGAAGCTCGGATCCTGGGAGAGCTACCTGGAGATGCGCGAGCGCATCGTCGCCAGCAATGCCGAAGTGCGCGACCTCCTCTCGAAAGACCTGGGTGCGTTCGCCGGGCTGTTGTTCGAGATCGGCAGCGGTCGGCTGGTACTCGCTGGCAACGCCGACCGCGTGCTCGATGCCTCTAATGGCGACGCGCAGGCCGAGCGCAAGAAGGCCGAGAAGTCCGCACAAGCGCGTCACGCGCAAGTCGTCGCCGAGCTGCACGAGGAGTCCGAGCACACGCAGATCCAGTACCTGCTAATCCGACTCGGCAAGGCGCTTGGTTACGATGTCCACGTCGCGCGCAATGATCGCCACCGCAGCTACGACGGGCAGTCGTTCGCCATGCTGACCGTCGAGTCGATGCCAGCCCACGGTTGGCCCGCCGATGTGCGGGACACGGTGAGCCTGATCGACGTGCTTTGGCTACGGCGAGGCAGCGGCGAGATCGTGACCGCGTTCGAGGTTGAAAAAAGCACGTCCATCTACTCGGGCATCCTGCGCATGGAGGATCTGGCGCGGTCCCTGCCAGACTGCGGCTGTCGCTACTATCTGGTTGCACCTCACAGACGTGAAGGCGAGGTCATGGCGCAGCTCAGCCGGCCCGCGTTCCGTCAGTCGGTCGCCAAAGGCATGGCCTTCATCCCGTTCAGCGATCTCCGCTCGCACTGCGACGCCATGAGCCGCTTTGGCGAGGACCACACCATTTTGCAGAAGCTCGCCCGGCGGCCCCTCGTCGAAGGCGCAAATCTTTCGGCTTGCCTGACTTAGAAGCGGCGAGTAGGTTTCGAGCGTGCAGCGGTTCGCGGCCACCCTGTTCGCAATCTTCATGCTGGCTCATGCCCTGGTGCCAGGGCTGCCGACGTATGTCTGCACGGACGGCGGACGCTCGCTAAGCCCGTGCGCTCCGCCGGAGAACGAGGGACCGGCGCAAGCCCAGGCGGAGTGGCATGTCGGCGACTGTTGCAAGTTGACCGAGGCAGCGAAGGTGGACGCGCAGGCACCGAAGATCAAGCTCTCCAAGCAACATGACAGCATTCTCTCCGCGCTTTTGGTGCCGACGCCGCTGCTGTTGATGCGATTCGATGAGCCTCCCATCTCGCGTCGCGGCCGGCTGACCCGCGGCGATCCCCTCTTTCGCGGTCCTCCCTCCTCGCTCCGCTCCATCCTACGAATCTAAGCCTCTGCCCTGAGTTCGCGCAGTCGAATTCACGGTGGAGGTTTGCCTATATCCGCACATCGATCCCTTCGACGGTGGGCTGAACCTTCACGCGCTTGCGGCCGACAGGCCGGAAAGAAGGTTGGCCCATGGGAAGGAATCCGCATCGGAGCGCTGGCAGCCCGCGCACGCACGGGCGTTGGCTGGCATTCAGCTTGTGCTGTGCTACGTGCGCGCCTGCCGTCCAGGTACATGGCTCCGGCGCTGCCCAGCACGATCGGGCTGCCGCCCAAGAGGAGCTTGCGGCAGCGGAGCATGAGAAACAGTACCGACCGGACGCAATCAAAGCGGCCTGCTCCGGTCAGGGTGAGCGCCCTGCGGGAGTGGTCTGTTGGGCCTCGACATCAAACCCGACGGAACAGCACCTCCGCGATGCCGCTCGACATCGAGCGCTGGCCGCTGCCCACCGTGCCGCATCGAGCGCCTTGCGAGCCGCGGAGGCTTCAGTCTGCTCCGGAGTGACACCGCAAGACCGTGACATCAGTCCGTTTGCGCACCGGGAAGACATTGTACAGGGCGCCCCGGTGCTCACTCCTGGCGGCAGCAAGACCCCGCCTCGACAAGTCGGTGTGACCGTGGTCTTTCGAGCCGTGCCGGGGTTGACGAGCGAGTGGCTTCAGCGGCTCATTGACTGCCATATCACGCGCAACGCGGTGCTAGGCCACGACGCACCCGAGATGGCCTACTGCCCCTTGGCCGTCCGAGGAGTGACGGCGCACGTCGCCTCCGAGCATGGCGGATACGCCGTCGCGCTACGCGCCGACGAGCAGGAAAGCATCAACGCAATCCGTGAGCGTGTAGACGCAATCATGCGCCCGCAGCGATGAGGAGAAGAGATGTCCGATACCATGCATGATTCTGTCTGCGGCATGCCTGTCCACGCAGGGGCAGGACTATCGCTCGTTCATCTTGGCAACGAACTATGGTTCTGTTCGGAAGTCTGCCGGGAGCAGTTCCGCGCCAACCCAGCGCGCTACTTGAAATCGGCGGGCGATGACGTGGGGTTGCAAGCGATCTCCCGTCGAGTCGCGTACTTCTCGATGGAAGTCTGCATCGACGTCCGAATCCCCACGTACAGCGGGGGTCTGGGAGTGCTGGCCGGAGACACGCTGCATGCTGCCGCCGATCTACGGGTCCCGATGGTCGGGGTGACGCTGCTCTACCGCAAGGGCTACTTCACGCAACGGCTCGATGAGTGGGGCCACCAGCGGGAGCTTCCGACGAACTGGGAGCCGACGGCTCTCCTCACGCCGCTCGCCGTGACCACGGAGTTGGAGATCGAAGGACGCCCCGTCAAGCTGCGTGCCTGGCTTTACCGAGTCACCGGCGGCAGTGAGCAAGCAGTGCCGCTCCTGTTCTTGGACACGGATCTCGATGGCAACGCGCCACAGGACCGCGCGCTGTGCCAGACACTCTACGGCGGAGACGCCCGCTACCGGCTGGCGCAGGAAGCCGTGCTGGGGATTGGCGGCGTGCGCATGCTGCGGGCGCTCGGTTTTGACCGCATCGAGCGCTTCCACATGAACGAAGGACACGCCAGCCTGCTCGTTCTGGAGCTGTTGCGCGAAGCGCGAACTGCGGACGCCTGGCCCTTTGATCTGGTTCGAGAGAGGTGCGTCTTCACGACGCATACGCCGGTGACCGCGGGCCATGATCGCTTCCCTTATCCGCTCTACCAGTCCGTGCTCGGTGAGCTGCTTCCTTTCGAGGTCGTGCGCATGCTCGGCGGACCGGATGAACTCAACATGACGCTGCTCGGCCTCAACATGAGCCATTACATAAACGGAGTCGCCAAAAAGCACCGCGAAGTATCTCAAGCGATGTTCCCTGATTACCCAATCGCGGCCATCACCAACGGCGTCCACTCGGCGACTTGGGTCTCGGACAGCTTCCGCGCGCTCTATGACCGCCACATCCCC
>CAZKOY010000242.1:0-6307 GCA_964554495.1 uncultured Myxococcales bacterium | reverse complement strand
TTCCGGGACCGCCCATCCCCATCGGCAGGTTCGGTGGCTGCGGGCCTTTCATTCCGGGACCGCCCATCCCCATCGGCAGGTTCGGTGGCTGCGGGCCGCCGCCGGGACCGGCCATGCCCGTCGGCAGGTTCGGTGGCTGCGGGCCTTTCATGCCAGAAGTCGGCCCTCCCGCTGCCGTGGCAGGGCTGGCTGCCGGCAGCGCAGACGCCGTAGCCGCAGACCCTGGTGCGCTGGCGCCTTGCCCAGCAGGTCGACGGGCGGCACCGCCAGCATCGCGGGTCATATCATTGATCTGCGCCCCCGCCGCCATGCCCCAGCCCGTCGGCAGGGCTTGGATGGCGGCTTCGCGGACCAGCGCGTCTTCGTCGTTCATGCCGGAAAGCAGGCGCTCGATGCTGGCTGGCGACGGCGTCTCGCCGGGCAGGGCCGATGCCAGCATGGCGCCCGCGCGCACAAACGGATCGTGCTCGCTGGCCAGCGCGTCAAGCACGCGCTCTTTCTGCTCGTCATCGATCTGCACGCGCGAGTCGTACGAGGGCACGCGCTCTTCCAGGATCGGCACGACGCGCGCCATCAGCTCGGCATCGCCGGCCGCCAGCAAGGCATCGATGGCCGACGCTCGCGAGACCTTGTCCTGATCGAACAGGCGAGCGCGCTGCGTGCGAATCACATCGCCCATGCCCATCAAGGACAGCACGTCGAGCATGTGATCGACTAAGCGATCCTGCCGCTTGAGCAGCACCAAGGACAAGAACTCCAGCGACGGGCCGATGACGAAGCCGCACAGCGCGCGATACACGGCTCGCAGGTCTTCGATGCGCGCCAGCAGGTCTTCCACCGTCTGGCGATGGCCGCCGCCTTTGCCGGTGATCTCGTCGACGATGCGCTGGTGGGCATCGGGAGCGATGCCGTACTCGCGCCGCAGGTTGTCGATGTCACGCTTGTTGGCGCCGCGCAGAAGCAGCGTGCGCAAGGCCAAGCGATAGCCCTGCTCTTGCAGGCGCTCTTCCGCCGACACTGCGACGTTGGGATCAAATAGCTGACGATCGCTGATCTCAAGCTGCTGCAGCACCTTTTCGTGGTCGGCGTCCGAGATGTTGAACTGCGCTCGCACCTGCTCGATGATGCGAAGCTCGGTGCGCGTGATGACACCTTCGGACATCAGCTCGCGGATCGTATCGGCATAGACGCGCAGGCCGACTTCCTTTTCCTGTTCCTTGCGCTTGATGACATAGAACGCTTCGCGCAAGTCCTCGGGCGGCTTCTCGTCTTTCCACTGCCAGCGCGCCACAAAGCGCTTGGCGAAGCGCTCTTGCACGGCCTCGTCTTCGCGGCGGTGGAAGCGGCGCAGGAAGAACCACGCCGAAAGCGAGATGGACAGAAAGGCCATGACGTACGGACCGACCTGCGTGCCGGCGACGTACAGGCGTCGCCACGTCGGCTGGCCGGCAAAGATATAGAACAAGTTGAAGGCAGAAAACGCGGCCAGCGACAGCGAGTAATGCGTGCCGCGCTCGTCGCCATAGCGCTTGCGCAGGAAGCGCTCTAGCGCAAAGAACACCACCCACGAGATCACCGTCGGCACAAGCAGAGAGATATAGACGGCGATGAACTTCGGCACCCACGGCGCAAAGAAAAAGCCCGGACCGAAAAAGTTCTTCCACTCGTTTGGCTCGCGCGTCCAGACGCCGCTGAAGTAGTAATCCCAGGTCCCGCGATAGGTCCAGTACGCCCAATAAAAGGCGAAGACCAAGCCCGGCCAGCCGTACGTCGCCATGCGCCGCGACAGGATGTCCTTTTCTTTCCAGTAGCCCATCTCGACGTCGATGTCGGGGCAGTGGCGCTTGCAGGCCGTACACTTTTTGCACTGCGAGTTCTGCGCCTTGGCGCCGGGGCCCATGCCCGAGGGCTCTAAGTACACTTTTTCGATGAGGCCGATCGGGCAGATGAAGTTGCACCACGTCTTGCCCGTAGCGAGAAGACCCGTGACAAATGCGCCGGCCAAAACCAACAGCAGAAACAGTCCCAGGAATACGCCGTTGCCGTTGGTGAACAGCAAGCGGATGCCCAGGCTGAAGTACATGATGGCGAAGATGACCATGTAGCCCCAGCGTTCGAACCACGGCGGCACGCGGCGCTGCTTGGCGCGGGGAATGCGCGCCCCCAGCTTGGTGAACACCGCGATCGGGCACAGCCGACGCCACACGTAATAGCCAAAGACCACCATGAACATCGGCGCGAACGGCAGCCCTATCGTCCAGAAGATGCGCGTCGCCCGCAGATAGCGACTGCCCACCGGATCGTCGACATAGGCGTGCGAAAATAGATAGCGAGCCAGCGGCCCATCGAACAGGCCGAGGACCACGATGATCAGATAGATCGCGACAAAGACACGGCGGACCAGCGGCTCGATCGAGGCTTCTTCACTGCTGCTGGCTGGCCGCGCTTGCGAGGCTTCGGCCGCGACCTTTCCCTGCAGTACGGGTAGCTTGACCAAGAGACTCCCCAAAACACTCTCAGGCAGTGCGATGGTATCACGCGCCGTCGCGCTCGCGGCGCAAAACCTCGATGGAAATTCACAGGCCCAGGCTTTTCAGGACGCGCGCAGGCGCGGTACAATCGCCACACGATGAAAGACATTTATGAAGCCATTGAGCGCATGAGCGCGCAGCTCTCGTACCGACTGGAGCGAGCCGCGCAGAAGAAGGGATTTGCCGTCCACTACTCTGGCTACAATCTGGCCTCGCCAAGCGGGTCGATCGTGAAGGTGTTTCACACGCTGGTTCACCTGCCGCGCGGCTATGGCGCCAGCTTCATTCCGCGCCATCAACCGGAAGCCGACGGCGCGTCCTGGCACATCGACATCCGACGCAACGACGGCGTCGTGCGCTCGGCCTGGCAAGACGGCCTGACGATGCGCAAATCGCCCGAGGGAGAAGAGGAGCCCTGGACGCTCTATTGCCAAGGCGAGCCGCTCTCGGCCGAGCGCATCGCGCACCTTTACTCTGAGCTAGAAAAGCCGGGACCCTCGGGCCTGCACCTGGCCATCGCGCGCATGTGGATCATGCGCTTTGGCCGCATGCCCTTTGAGCTGGTACAAGCGCTTGAAGGCATCCGCCACGTCGATCACCTGGACTTGATCTATGACGCGCTCTTGGATCAGCGAAAGCGAGCGTTGATCGAAGAGCTACTGCGCAATCCACCCGCGCCACACGAGCCAGCACGCCACTTCGCCAGCCTGCCGCGCGACTAAGATCAGCCCCGTTCCGTGCGCAGCCCTCAGGCTCTCGCAGAAACCATGCGCTCACGCACCCCACTTAACCTTAGACGTCCAAACTCGATCGACGACGCTGTGCTCATCCGCTTGTCGGCTGATCACAGGTACGCTTAAAGGAGTCCATTGCGCTCTGCCGAGAGTTCCTCGCCTGCGATTCTGCCCGTCTCTACGTCTGCCAGTCTGTTCGCCCAGACGGTGGCCCTGCGCCGTCTGCACCCACTGCGACTTGAGGACAAGCCGCTGTTTGATGAGCACGTGCGCATGGTCGGCGTGCCCTACAGCGACTTTAGTTTCGCCAACAACATCTGCTGGTCCGCCGATCAGCAGTATTTTTATCAGCTAATCGAAGGCTGCTTCTGCTTGTTTGCTCTGCGCGATGGAGCGCTCTCGATGGTCATCCCGCCGCTGGGCCCCGAGCCACAGCTCGCGGCAGCCGTACGCGCCGGACTGCATTTTATGTCCGAATCAAATCCCGATCAAATCGGCGTGATTCGATATGCGCATAAATCTCTCTTGGATACCATTCGTTCATATTCAGCAGATGGCCTTTTGCCTGCTGAATACGAAATTGAGAACGAACGACCTGATTATATCTATCGCACGATTGACCTGGTGAATCTGCATGGCTCGGGCATGAAGTCCAAGCGCAATGAGATCAACCAGTTCTTGCGCGCCCATCCCCAGGCCTGCCTGCAGCCGCTGACGCCGGCCATGCACGGCGCCGTCCTGCAGCTTTCGCAGCGCTGGGTTGAGTGCCGCACCGAAAACCACGACGAATACTACGCCGAGCTAGCCCACGAAGAGCTACGCGCGATCCGCTTTACCCTGGATCACTTCGCCGCGCTCGGCGTGCAGGGCTGCTGCCTGATGGTCGACGACACACTCGAAGGCTTTGCCATCTTTGAGCGGCTGCCACAGGGCGGCGCACACGTCTTGTTTGAAAAAGCCACGCGCACAGAAAAAGGCGCGGCGCAGTTCCTGTTCCGCGAATACTGCCGCCTGCTTCTCGACTGCCGCGAAATCACTACAGGCGATGATCTAAACTTGGATTCCTTGCGACAAAACAAGGAAAGTTATCGTCCCATTCGTCTGGGTGAAAAAATTCGGCTACGACTTCGTTTATCTTCATAATTTATTTATTTATGTTTTTTTGTACACGCACTGCTGCCATGCCATCTGCGTAATAGTTTTCATACTGTCCGCAGGTGACAAACCCGGCCCTGTGAAAGGTCGCGAGCGACGCCGCGTTGTCGCGACGAATCTCGGCGCTCAGTCGATCACAGCCGCGCTGCCGCGCACAGCGCTCGGCCTCGGCCAAAAGCAGCGACGCCACGCCGCGCTTGCGCGCCTGCGCCGCCACCGCGATCGAATAGACGCGCGCCACCTGGGCCCGCCGACGAAACAACAGCACGGCCGAGCCCAGCAGCGCCTGCGGTTCACCGCCCACAGCCTGCGCATCCAGCACCATGAGGATCCGCGCGCTGTCGTTGGACAGCAGCCGACGATAGCTACGCAGCGAGATGCGATCGGCGGCAAAGCAAGACTGCTCTAGCGCATGCAAGCGCAGCGCATCGGCTGGCTGCGCAAACACAAAGGTGGGCGATGGCAGGATGGGCTTCATGGCACGAACCTGGGCCCGCTGACGAATCCAAGCCGAGCCGCGGGCGGCGTGACGCTCAAGCGCCGACGAGCTTACTGCAGCCGAGGCTGCGACGATCGCAAAGGACGCGCAGGCGGGTGCTTTTTTGCGCTTCCGATTTCGAGTACCTTCGAAGAATGTCGGCAGTTCAATACGTTGTGTCTGGGTTGATCTCTTTGGTGGTGAGCGCGGGGACGTATCTGGTCATGCACACGGTCATGGCTCCCCCGCCAGAAAAAGTGATCGATGTGCCACAGATCGTCGGGCTGACCCCGGACCAGGCGCGCGGCCTGGCCGAGCCGCTCGGGCTGTTCTTGGTCATCGATGGACAGCGCGAGTCAGACAGCGACAAGATCGCGGTCGGCTCGGTGATGGAACAAAGGCCGCTTCAGGGCTCGCGCTTGAAAAAAGGCGGCGAGGTGCATGCCACCCTGGCCTTGCCGGTATCCAAGGTCGCGGTGCCAGGCATCGTCGGGCAGCCGCTCGCTGCCGCACAAAAAGCGCTGGCCGATCTGGGCCTGAAAGCCGGCACGGTCACCGAGGTGCCCAATCCCACGGTCCCCGTCGGTGCCATCATCGCCAGCGAGCCGCCTTCTGGCACGCAGCTACGCAAGGGCGAAAGTGTCAGCTTGCAGGTATCCAAGGGCGGAGAACAGGCGCAGGTGCCAAACCTTCGCGGGCGCAGCCTAGGCGCGGCGCGCAAGGCTCTCGAACAGGCAGGCCTGGTGCTCGGCGATGTGCGCAAAGGCTCGGACGACAATGCCGCGGACGGAGCGATCCTCAAGCAAGACCCGGCCCCCGGCGCTGCCGTTGCCAAGGGCGCCAAAGTCGACGTGACCGTCAACGACTAGCCCCCGCGCAGGCCCTCGCAAGCGCGCTGTCTAGCTGCGTTTTCCGCGGCTCGTGGGATATAATTTCCGTCGGATGACAGCGACTAAGAAGGCTTTGCCTTCCCCCGAAGTTACCGATCTGTCGGATGCCGCCACGCTCTTGTACGGCGGTCGCTATGAGCTGCTCGATCTCGTCGGCGCTGGCGGGGCTGGAACCGTTTATCGCGCCCGCGACGTCGAGCTAGACGAAATCGTCGCGCTGAAAGTGCTGCGCAAAGAGCTCTTAGGCAGCGGCTCGATCCTGGAAAACTTTCGCAGCGAAGTGAAGCTCGCCCGGCGCGTCACCCACCGCAACGTCGCCCGCATGTTCGACATCGGCGAACAAGATGGCGAGCGGTTTCTGACGATGGAGTTCGTCGAAGGCGAGATGCTGACGGCCAAGATCAACAGTGGGCCCGAAAGCAGCCCGCGTCCTTTGCCCTTGCCGCAGGTCAAGGACATCCTCGACCAGGTCTGCGTGGGCCTGACTGCGGCGCATGCCGTCGGTGTCATCCATCGCGA
>CAZKOY010000241.1:0-6412 GCA_964554495.1 uncultured Myxococcales bacterium | reverse complement strand
ACAGCTCCGCGTTGATGACCTTGACCGCGACGCGCTTGCTAATCCGCGGATGTTCGGCCAGGAACACCGTCGCCATGGCTCCTGCCCCAAGCCTGCGGACGATGCGGTAGTTCCCGACCGTGGAACCGACCGAGATCACGGTTCGTCCATCTTCGCCCGTCGCGCCAAAAATGGGAAGCCCCCGCCGGACAGGTCGCTGGCTTTTGCCCGCAACGCGTCGGCGCTGTGGCGGTACACTGCATCCCACCATGACGACCACGCGGGCCTTGCCTCCCACTCTGCCGCTTGTGGCGGCCAGAGCCACCCAGCACGCACGGCGGTTGCTGCGTGCGCAGTCAGACAAAGGGCAGGCCGATGTTCTGCGTGCGGGGTCGAGCGTACTTTTCGGCCTTGTCTTTGCGAGCGTGGGTTGCGGGGGCGCGGGCAATCAGGCGCTGACGCTGCGGCGCGTCGTGCTGTACCAAAACGGCATCGGATATTTCGAGCGCAGCGGCGAGCTTCGCCAGCCCAGCTATCGCCTGCGCCTGCGACGCCACGAGGTCGACGACGTCCTAAAAACGCTGGTGGTAATCGACGAGACCGCCGGCAGCGAGCAGCGCCCGATCACTGCGGTGGTGCCACAGCCGCTGCGTGCGCGTCCCAAGAGCGCCGGGGCGAGCGCTCCGGCTGATCGGGCCGACGAAGATGCCGAGGAACGCAGCGAGCTTGTGATCAAGACGCAAGCGGCGGATGACGGCTCGACAGAGCCGCTTTTGGGTCGTCGTCGTCTGACGGTGGCCTATGCCGCGCCCTCGCCTGTGTGGAAAGCCGCGTATCGCGTCGTGTTGCCACCCAAGCAGGCCGTCCTTGACGGCAGCACGGCACCCATCGCAGCGACACAGCAAGGGGTGCTGCAGGCCTGGGCGATCGTCGACAACCTGTCCGGCGAGGCCTGGAACGGCGTCGAGCTGACCTTGGCCACGGGGGCGCCGCTGACGTTTGCCTTGGATCTGCGAGGACCGCGCTTTGTGCCGCGACCCGATATCAACGGTCAGCTGGTGACGCCGGTCGCGACGGGCATGGTGCTGGCCGAGACCACTCGTGCGCCGCAGAGCCCGCCGGCCACGCTCGATTCCGACGGCGATCGCATCCCCGATCGCAACGACAAGTGCCCGTATGAGCCCGAGACCTATAACGGCATCGAAGACGAAGACGGCTGCCCCGATCGCGGCCGCGTGATCGTCAGCGCCAGCAAGATTGAGATCTTCGACCAGCTATTTTTTGCCAAGGACAGCGCCAGGCTGGCTCCACAGATGCTGCCGTTGATCGATGCGCTGACCGCGACGCTGCAGCACAACCCTGAGCTCACGCTGGTGGAAGTCGCGGGACATGCCTGTGACGACAGCGATCCGCGCAGCATCAGCCAGAGCCGCGCCGACGCGGTGCGCAGCGAGCTAGTCCGACGCGGTATCCCGGCCAGCCGCCTGCGGGCTCGTGGCTATGGCAGCGATCGCCCGCTTCGCAGCGGCAGCGGGGAAGACGCTTGCTCTCGCAGCCGTCGCGTGCAGTTCCAGATCGTGCAGCGACGTGACGAGGCCAGCGAATCGACGGCGAGTCCAGCCAGTCCGGCAAGCGGCATCCAGGCCGAGCGGATGGTCGCCAGCGTTCGCCCGATGTCGACGGTGCAGCAGAACCTGGGCGGCACGCGCTATCGCATCGCGACGCCGGTCAGCCTGCCGCAGGGCAGCTCGACGATGGTGGCACTACTTACCCTGCGTGGAGGCACCGAGGATATATACCTGTATCGACCCGATGCCGGCGTGTCGGGCAGCGATCGCCACCTGCTGCGAGCGGCCCGTGTCCACATCGGCAGCGCGCTGGAGCCCGGCCCGGTCGCTGTGTTCGGCGACGGAGGCTACATCGGGGAAGGCGTCTTGGGTCGCGTGCATGCCGGCGAGACCGCGCTGATCCCCTATGCCCTGGACACATCGGCCAGCTTGGCGCGCGAAGATCGCTACAGCGCGCGTCCGCTGCGCGTGCTGAGTGTGCGCGCTGGCGAGGCGCGCGTCGAAGACGAAGCGCTGCAGCAGACGATCTACATGCTGCAGCCGGGCTCCGAGGGGACAGGCCGGCCCGCTCGCGTCTTTCTGCGCCATCCCAAGCGCATTGGGTTCGATGCGCTAGACCTGCCGTCCGAGAGCGAGCAGACGGCGGATGCCTACCTGATTCCGCAGGCGCTCAAGCCGGATGGTCCGACGCAGATCGTCGTGCGCGAGCGGCGAGTCGACGGCGTGACGCGCTCGCTGCGCGGTGTGCCCCAGGAACAGAGCCTGCTGTGTCCATACATCGACGGCACGACGGCGGCCCCGGCGGTCTTGGCCCGCCTGCGCGACATCTGTCAGCAACAGCAAGCCATCCTTTCTGCCGAGCGCGAGAGCGACCGCCTGCAGCGTCAGCGAGACGAGCTAGAGGGACGGGGCGATGAGCTTCGCGACAACCTGCGCGCCGTCGAAAAGATCAGCAGCGCGGCCGCCCTGCGCAGCGAACTTCTGGCCAAGCTCAGCGAGCACGAGCGCCGGAGCAGTGAGCTAGAAAAGGCGAGGGTGGCTCGACGAGAAGCCCAGGCCACCGCCGAAGCCCGGCTGGCGCAGCTTTTGGCTGACTTCGTGTTCGAAGCCGCGAAGTAAAAACGTGCTTGCGCAGGCCAGCTTCCGTCGAGAAGAAGCCAAGCGAGGGCGAAAACGCACGCAGGCGATCCGGCCCAGGCCGTCGCTGGCATCGACGTGCGGGTCTGTGCCAAAGCGCACGCTCGATGGCATTGCGAAGCGCGCGAGTTTCGCGGTACGCTGCGTCGCTGTGCTGCCTTGTATCCCATACTGCGTAAGAGGCGCCTGGCTTCGCCTGTGGATGGTCGGGCTTTTGGTGCTTTTGGCTTGTCAGCGACCCCCGGCCAACCCTGGGCAAAGCCAGCCGGCTCCAGGAACGGGCAGCAGCGAGAGCAGCGCGCTCGTGGTGTTTGAGCCGCAGAGCGGCGCAGCGCCCGTGCGTGTCCACGTTGAGCTAGCGCGAACGCCCGACGAGCAGGCGAGGGGACTCATGTATCGCCGCTCGCTACCGCAAGACGGTGGCATGCTGTTCTTGTTCGATCGCGCCGAGCCGCGCCGGTTCTGGATGCGCAACACCTATATCCCATTGGATATGATCTTTCTCGACGACAAGCGCGTCGTCGTGGGCATCGAAGAGAACACCGTGCCGCTCGATGAAACCGGACGCGGCCCGGATCAGCCGGCGCAGTACGTGGTCGAAGTGGCCGGCGGCTATGCCCGAAGCCATGGCATCGGCATCGGGGCGCGGGCTCAGTTCCAAAATGTGCCCTGAGCGCTGCGCCTGACCCGCGCTGAAACAACAGTGTTCCGTCGGAGAACCCCATGCTAAGCCCCGTTTTTTCATCGTCCCCCGCATCCCAGGCGAGCGCGCCGCGCACGATCCGCAGACGAGCGGCGGTGTTCGTGTGCGCTGGGCTTTGTCTAGCGGCGACCGCGCAGGCGCAGCCCAAGCCAGGTAGCGCGGCGGGCAAGCCAGCCGGGCCGGCTGCGGTGGTCACTCCGATGGAGACGTTTACGTTGGCGCAGGCGACGGCGGGGCTCAAAGGCGGTGGAGCGCTTTTGGCGACCATCGAGCTAGAGCAGAACAAGAAGCCGCTTGCCAGCCTGCGCTGTGAGCTGTTTACCAATCTGACGCCAAACACTGTCGCTCACTTCGTGGGCTTGGCGCGTGGTCTGCGGCCGTTTGTCGCGCCCGAGCGCCGCAACGAAAAGCTCTGGGTACGGCGTCCGCTGTACGACGGATCGTGGATGCACCGCTTGCTGCCCGACTACCTGATTCAAGGGGGCGATCCGGCCTGTGCCGCGCTGCACGAATGCGGTGGCCTGTTTGGCCAGGGCGACGCGGGCTTCAGCATTCCCGACGAGATTCGCCCAGAGCTTCGCTTTGATCGCGGCGGTCGCTTGGCCTTGGCGAACAAAGGTCCTGGCACGGGCTCCGCCCAGTTTTTCATCACCGAACGGCCGACGCCGTGGCTTAACAACACCGCGACGATCTTTGGTCAGTGCGAGCCGCAGGATGCGATTTCCAGCATCGCTCGCCTGCCGACCAAGCCGATGAACCTGCCGCAAGACCCGGTGATCATCAAGCGCGTCACCGTCGCTTTCGGTCAGGCTGCCGGATCGGCGCAAGGTGCTGCCGGCGCTGGCAAGGCCGTCCCAAACCCTGCTTCCAAGCCATAAGACATGCTTCAGCACACGAATCACGCTTCCTCTTCGCCGACCGCTTCATCAACCACCAAGAAACGCGCGCCGCTGTCGGCTGCGGCCTCGTCGCCGCCGCGCCTGGGCGTGCCGGGCTTCGCCTTTGCCGATCTGTTTTCGGCGCACGGCCTGCGTCGTCTGTATGACGCGTGGCTTGCCGACGTCTTGGCCCACGACGCAGCGCTGCACGCGCAGTACTTGGCCTTGCGCGCCGCAGATGCCGACGACGCACCCAGCTTGGATCCAGAAAAGAAGCCAAGCAGCCTCGACCCCGTGTCGCGATCGAACCTGCTTCTGGCGTTGGCTCCGACGGTGTCGCGCTTTCTGCAGCGGCTGTTTCCAGACAGTCAGCCGGGCCTTTCGGCGATCTTTGCAGCCACGCAGCAAGACCAGCTGGTCTGCCGTTTCAAAGATGAGTTCATCAAGCGGCGGGCCAGCAAGCGCAAGATCGATCCCAGCCAGCGCGAGGCGCTCGTGGCCGCCGGGGAAGCGCTGGCTGCGCGCCTGGGTCTTGCACCCGCCGAGTACACAAACGAGCGCGCCTTGGCCCAGCTTGTGTGTGGCCTGCTCGATCGCGAGGCGGTGATCAAAAAAGACCGCGGTGTCGATGATCCCGCGCTGATCGCGGTGCGCGCCGACCTGGACATCATCGGCGACTGGATCTTGGTGCGTCGCGACGAGCTTATGCACGAGCACCACTTCCTATCGCTGCATTTTCCGCACAGCCTGGATCACCAGAGCCTGGTGCCGCTGCGCCGACCCAAGGCCGATCTGCCCGAGCTTTTCGTCGGGCATGAGCACAAGCTGCGTCAGCGCGAGGGCTTTGCGCTGACCGATCGCCGCGCCACACCGCTTCAGGTGATGGATCAAGTCGACTACTGCATGTACTGCCACGACCGCGAAAAGGACTCGTGCAGCAAAGGCATGTTCGACAAGAGTGGCGCGCTGAAGCAGAACCCGCTGGGGATTCCCGTCGCGGGCTGTCCGCTGCACGAAAAAATCTCTGAAATGCACGTGATGCGTCGGCAGGGCGATCCGCTGGCCGGCCTGTCGCTGGTGACGCTGGACAACCCGATGTGCGCTGGCACCGGCCACCGCATCTGCAACGACTGCATGAAGGCGTGCATCTACCAGAAGCAAGAGCCGGTCAACATCCCGCAGATCGAGACCTCGGTCCTGACCGACATCTTGAACCTGCCGTACGGCGTCGAGATCTATGGCCTGCTGACGCGCTGGAATCCGCTGAATGCGCGGCGTCCGTATCCGCTGCCGTACAACGGCAAGAGCGTGCTGGTGGTGGGCCTGGGGCCTGCCGGTTACACGCTGTGTCATCACCTGTCGCGCGAAGGCTTTGGCGTGATCGGTGTCGACGGGTTGAAGCTAGAGCCGCTGCCCCGCGTGCTGACCGGCGAGCTGCAAAACGGCATCGCCCCGGCCGCCATCGCCGACTGGCACGCGCTAGAGACCGAGCTTGACGAGCGCGTCTTGGCTGGCTTCGGTGGCGTGTCCGAATACGGCATCACCGTACGCTGGGACAAAAACTTCCTGACGCTGCTTTACCTGACGCTGTCGCGCTGGCAGAACCTGCGCTTTTACGGCGGCGTGCGCTTCGGCGGCACGCTGACTTTGGATGATGCGTGGGAGCTCGGCATCGATCACGTGGCCATCGCCGCTGGGGCCGGCAAGCCGACGCTGGTCGACATCGAAAACAACCTGTGCCGCGGCATCCGCAAGGCATCCGACTTCTTGATGGCGCTGCAGCTGACCGGCGCGTTCAAGAAAGACTCGCTGGCCAACCTGCAGATCCGCTTGCCGGCGGTCGTCATCGGCGGTGGCCTGACTGCGATCGACACAGCGACTGAGCTTTTGGCGTACTACATCGTCCAGATTGAAAAGACGCTGTCGCGCTGGGAAACGCTGACGCACAGCGACGGAAAAGCCGACGCAGCGAAGGAAGCGGCGATCCTGCGTACCTTTGACACGGAAGAGCGCGAGATCCTCTTGGAGCAGCTTGCGCATGGTCGCGAGCTTCGTGCCGAGCGTGCCCTGGCCGCAGCCGAGGGGCGCGAGCCCAAGCTGACAACGCTTCTCGATCGCTGGGGCGGCGTGTCCTTGGTCTATCGCAA
>CAZKOY010000240.1:1697-6484 GCA_964554495.1 uncultured Myxococcales bacterium | reverse complement strand
GACTTCTGGGGCACCGACGAAGAAGGCATCTTCAAGTCGATGGAGGGCAAGTCCAAGGAGGAGCGCGAGAAGCTGATCGCGGCGTACAACCGCCAGTACGGCGGCAAGGGCGGCAAGAGCTTCGACGACATGCTCAAGAGCGAGCTTGGTGGGCTGGATCTCGACAAGGCCAACCAGCTTAAGGACAACGGCAAGATCAGCGACGAGTTCGCGCTGAAGTACGCGACCAACGGGCTGGGCACGAACGAAGAGCTGATCCGCAAGACCCTGGAAGGCAAGAGCAAGACCGAGATCGAGGCGCTGCGCAAGACGTACAAAGAAAAGTACGGGCAGGATCTCGATCAGCTACTGAAGTCCGAGTGCAGCGGTCGCGACGGCTTCGAAATCGGGCAGATGATGAAGGGCAAGCCCGAGACACCGGACGAGATGATCGCTCGCGCCAACGAGGCGTACGAATTCGATCGCGGCAGCGGCAGCAACTGGTTCTCGCGCGGGTTCACGGACATGTTTTCGGACTCGGGCAAGGTGCTGGACTATCAGCATCAGCGAATCAACACGATTGCTGCGCAGAAGGGCACAGACGGCTCGTTTACCGACGCGCAGAAGGCGCGCTTGGGCACGCTGACCGAGTACCAAGGGCAGGACGTGCAGAACTATCAGGCGGCCAAGGACTCGGCGACGAATGCCTTGGCCACGGGCACGGCCGTGGTGGTGGGCGCGGTGGTGTCGATCGCGACCGCTGGCTCGGCGAGCCCGGCCGTTGTCGCGGCGCTTTCCGCTCTGTTGAGTGGCGCCAGCAGCATGGCGGTCAAGGGCGTCATGCAACAAGGCGGCTATGCCCTGGAAGACATCGGCGTCGACGCGCTGACCACGCTGGCCAGCGCAGCCAGCGCCGGCTTGCTGAAGCTGCCGGGCATTGAAAATCAGCTGAACAAGATCGTCGGCATCGCCGATCCCAAGAACGCCACCTTCATGCAGAGCATGATGAAGGGTGGCCTGTCCGGCACGCTCAAGGGCGGCATCGACAGCACCGTCGGTGGCCTGATGAACGAAGCCAACTATCAAGGCGACTTCGGCGACTTCCTAAAGGGCATGGGCTCGCAGGTGGGCACCGGCATGGCCGGCGGCTTCTTGTCGGGCGCGGCCTCGGGCGGCGTCGGACAGGCGATGGGCAATGGGCCCGAGGGCGGAAATCCCTATGCATGGTCGGCGTTCAAGGGCGGAGTCAGCGGCATGGCCGGCGGCGCAGCCCAGAACCTGATCAACCCGGCCGCGTACAGCGGACGGCCGGAAGACATCGCCAAGCAGTGGCTTACCGTCGTCGGTCAGTCGGGCATCACCGGGGCCCTGGATGCAGTCGCCGAGACCCGCGGCCAGATCAAGGAAGCCAAGAAGAACGCTGGGCAGCAGCAGCAGCAGGACAACGGCCCACCCGCCGAGACGACCGAGCAGCACCCGGCAGATGCCGAGCAGGGGCAGAACGGCCAGCAGAAGGGCAAGAACCCGACCGAGACCGGCGGTACCGAAGACGTCAGCGACGTCAAAGCCAAGGTCGATGCAGAAAAGCAGGGCAGCGCGAGCCAGGGCTCGCCCGAGGCCGAAGCAGCCAAGGCCAAGGCGCTGGCCGATGCGGAAAAGACCGCTGCCCAGACGGACCAGGCGCTCACCGAAGGCAAAGTGAAGCCGCCCTCCACGACACCGGAAGAGCAGGCGACCAAGAAGCCGCTGACAGCGGAAAGGGCCTTCGAACTTGCGGAGGAGGCGAACTACAAGCCAGCCAAGGGCCAAGAGGCCGATCCGGCCAAGGTCGAGGCCGCGGCCAAGGCGCGTGCCGAGCTTGCCGAGCGGCTGCCTGAGCTTCTTGCCGCACAGAATCAGGCTCGCATGGCCCCGACGGCAGACGGTCAAGCGTTGCAGACGCAAAGGCAGGCGTTCGAGACCGCGCTGGCCCTAAGCCCCGAGGTCGAGGCCGCGGTCAAGCCGACGCTCGACATGATGTGCGAAAAGGCCTTCGACTATCTCGCCAAGATGCACGGCGACAGCCTAGAAGCCAAGATCGGCATGCTTGGCATGGATGCAAGCTCTGGCCTCGCCGGCTCGGTCGGCACCGATCCGAACACGATGCTCGACGTACTGGCGAACGGCAACGTGCGCGAGCGAGCCATCGCTCTGAGCAAGTTTAACGAGATGATGGCTATGGATGCCCTGCAGCCGGGCGGTATTGAACGGATGCGTCAGGCATTTGGCGGCGACCAGGCCACGGTGATGGATTCGACGCCTAACGGCGATCAGCAGGGAAAGATGACTCCCTTCGGTTTGGGAGATGTCGAGCGTCTTGCCGATCGGGTGTCTGCCTTCCAAGAAAAGAACCCCCACAGCCAAGACTTGAAGAAGTTCTTGGGATTCGATGCACAGAAGGACAAACATCAGCTCTTCGCGAATGCCAAGGGGCAGGAAATGGACACCAAGCTGCCGGCGCTACCCGCCGAAGTCGTGCAGGCCCAGATGGGTGACCGACCCGTGCAGCCAGGGACGAAGCTCACGGAAATGGGCGAGAAGAGCGCTCTGTCGCGCACCACGATGACCATCGAGCAGGCCGAAGCTGCGGGCATCAAGCTCAGCCCGCGCGAGATAGCGGCTGCTCAGGCCAACGGCGGCGTACTGCCGTGGAACGTAGGCACGGTAGCCAATATGGTGGATCCCAGCGCGCGGTTCATCGCCGATGCCAACAATGCCGCCATGCCCCTCAAGGCTGGTATCTCGGGTACAACCTTCCGTTTCATGGGCGGAGCCGAGATCTTGGGAGCCAGTCCAGAGATGGCGCGCTTGGCGGCGATGTCGCAGCTGATCGGTATCGAGGCGCACAGCTTCCACGAGATCGCCTCGGCGGCCCAGGGCTTCCAAGGAGACGGCTTCCGGTATGACCCGAGCCTGCCCTATACGCCGGCTAGCACGGGCCTCAGCGAGTCACAGTTGCTTGCGATCATGATGCGCAAAGGCTTCTTGCCCAGCGATTTGAATCAATCAGCACCCACGACCACAGCTTCTGTCACGCAAGAAACAGAATAGCTCTACCATAATCACAAGATGACGCATGCAGGCTCTACGCAAGACAGCGCAAAGGACCCACAACCTACCATTCATTATTGCGTTGATGGCGGCTACATAGCGGACCTTGATACGCCGTTACCCGTGGATCCGTGTGACCACGACTTCCCTCGCTTAAGGGTTCGTGGCTGCAACCGGCTGCGCTGTTTGGATTGCAGATCCATGGTTCGCTATGCGCTCGAACTAGATGTTGCTGGCAAGTCGCTGGCGCCCCAGGATCTGACGGTACTTTATGATCTGCCGGATCCTTCGTCGTCTTCGCTCTTGAAGCCACGCAAGGGGCATCGAATTTACTTCTGTCGCTGCGCGTACTGTGCCCCCAGTCTTGTATCTCATTCGCTGGGCGAGCCTGACCCGGACTCATACTCGGCTCCGCGGGTCAACTGGCGCTGCGCAGGCCATCCGCTCGCCACGCTGCCGCGCCGCTTCGACGGCGTAGAGATCACGGCCGAGAACCTTGGGGATGTGACGGTGCAAGCGCTGCGCGGCAACTTGTCCGCAAGCCTTCCCGAGGCCGATCGCTGGCCAGGGGTGTGGGTCGCTCGTCTGTATCGGCGGTTATCGCAGACGCCGTATCAGCAGACGGTGCTCGCGGCGCTGCTGGCCAGCGTGACCGACCCGTCGCAAGAGGCGCGAGTGGCCGCGCTGAATAGCCTTTCGATCCTCGATCTGCCTGAGACCAGCCAGCGCGCTTTTGCGCTTCTGCAGGGGGATCGCGCGCTGTTCGCTGGGGTCTTGGACCCAACGCTTCGGGGCAATCCAGCGACGCTAGAACACAAGCTTTGGCTTCTGGCTCGGCCGCTTTGTGCGCAGCCGGGATCGGCGCGCGAGCTCGCTAAGCACGATGTCCTTTCGCCGGGTCGCTGGAATGCCACGCTCTATGACGTGCTGCTGCAGACCGAGCCCGACTGGGTCGCCGATCACATCCCGGATCTGGTGCGTGCCAACCCCGACGGCGTCGTCACCCTGGTGAATGCCATCCAGCGTGTCGTTTCCAAGCGGCAGGATGCAGCGACGCAGGCGCACCTACGCCAGGCCGTGCTTTCCTGGGTGCAGAAGCAGGTCTGTCAGCCCAGCGGCGGGAACAAAGACCTGTATGCGCTGCTGGCGAGCTTGAGCCCGGCTTGGCTGATCGCGCAGCTCGACGACATCGTGCGAGCCAATCCGACGGAGCTCAGCCACTTGATCGACGTCTTGGGTTCGCCGCTTTCCGGGGTTGACCCAGCAGCCCACAAGAACGCTGCAGCTCGACTGAGACAGCTTGCGTGCGAGCAATTGCTGGGCCCCGGCCAAGGCCGCGCGAGCCTGTACACCCAGATTGCACATGCCGATCCGCAGTGGTTCGTCGCGCACCTGGATGAGTTGGTGCGCGCCAACCCCAAAGACCTCGTCGCCATTGTGCAGGCCATTCGCCCGCGCGTGCCCGATGCCGCCGTCCTGCTGGCGCAGCGCTGGCAGCAAGCGCGTGGCCTGTGGAACATCGAGCTGTACCGCCTGCTGGTGCGCGACCATCCGCAGTGGTTCGTGGCGCAGGCCGAAGCGCTGGCAAGGCACAATCCCGACAGCATCCCGGCGCTGGTTCGGGCGATCAACGACTTCCCCTCGCGCATCCCCAACTGGCAGGCACTACGCGACGCCCTGAAAGCCCAGGCTTCGTCTCAGTCCGCGCGCTGAGGCCC
>CAZKOY010000240.1:0-1597 GCA_964554495.1 uncultured Myxococcales bacterium | reverse complement strand
CAGCTCTCGCTGAGCGGAATCGTGGGTTGCCATTTTGCGGGCTGCTTGCGGTACTATCGAGGTGCGATTCGTCGGGCGCAAGATATGGCCAGTCGAGGGCCCGCACCGTCGGTCGCGCGCCTTCCTGTCTGCCTTCGGGCTCTTAATCGGTCCTCTCCGCAGGGTCTTCGGTGAAGTCACGCATGCCGCTCTCCATCGCTCTTCTTCTGTTGCTGTCCGTCGTCGCTTCGCTGGGGTACTTGATCTGGCGCGGCCAGAACTTGCGCGCCCAGCGCGACCGCTTTTTCGTCGATCGCAAGCTGGTGCAGCGCGCGTCGTGTCCATCGGAAGTGGGGCAGCCGTTTGTCTACAAGGATCTCAATCAGCTGCTCTGTTACGACGGGCCGCTCAGCCCTGAAAAGCCGCTGCCCTTTGTTTTTCTTCTCGGCTCGCGCCAGCGCGAAGGAGCGGTGGGACCGGGGCAGAAAATGATCGTCGACCACTACATCGGCGCCTATCTGCCGGCGAGCTCGCTCAAGCTCGACGATGCCTGGCTGCAGAGCTGGGCTCGCCGGGTCGCCGAGCGCGGGGACGGCTGGGCCAAGCAGTCCGGCCAGCCCGTGTCGCAGCGCGATCACGGACTTATGGGCCCGCCCGAGTCGCTGCCCATCCGCGCCGTGCGCACCACCGACGGCGGAGTGCTAGTCGCCTGGCACTGCCTGCACCTGCGCGACCGCTTTGAAAAGCGCCTTGTTGAGCTGATCGAAACCTTGCCACGCTAGGAGCGCTTCGATGGAAGACCCTCGCAATCCTTCGGACTCGCCATCGCCATCGTCCTCGCCATCGCCATCGCCATCGCCCATGGCCGCCATCGTGCCGCTCGCCGGGCTGCCGCGGCAGATCTTGTATCAAAGCGCGTTTTCGCTTTTGTCGCGTCCTCTGCACGAGACCTCGGCGCACAACGCGATGGTGTTCGTTGGTGAGCTGCGACCGCGCCCAGAAGACTATGCCCGCGTCTTTCGGGCGCCGTACGTCGAGCTAGCGCGCCGCGTCTATGACGCGCTGTTTGTGGCGCCGCGACCGCTTGAGCGGGCAGCGCATCAGACGGTGCTGCGTCTGTCCATGGCCACGGCCGCTGAGCTTCGCGAGTACGGCGTCGAGACCTGCGAGTTTCCCGGCGGCTATGCCGATATCTTGGATCTGCTGCTGCCCGAGTCACTGTGGGTCCACTGGAAGTACGTGGCGCCGGGATCTAGCTCGGGCATGTCGTATGACGGCCTGACGCGGCTCGAAGATCGCTGGGTCTGGTTTCCCAAGCCGTATCGCTTTTTGCTTGCGCAGCTTCAGCAGCCCAAGGCCGAAGCCGCTGAAAGCGCGGCGCCAGTCAGCCCAGCCCCCGAGGCCGCGGTCAGCGAGCCCGAATCCACCAGCCAGCCGACCGGCACTGCGGGGCCGCAAGTCACGCAGATGTGGAAGGAATAGCGACTCCACGCCGCCAGCGCGGATCGCATCCGTCCGCAGGCCGTCCGCAGGCTGTCTTCTTTGTTGGCCGAAGGCCGCTTCGCCGTGGATGGGCGGTGTGGGGACACGTCGTCATCGCAGAATTGGCCGCAGCGTC
>CAZKOY010000239.1:0-6655 GCA_964554495.1 uncultured Myxococcales bacterium | reverse complement strand
CGTTCATCAGGACATGAAGACCGACAACGTGCTGGTCAGTCGCGATGGGCGCGTGGCCATCACTGACTTTGGTATCGCAAGTGCGCTGTCGGATCCCGGTTGCAACCTGCACGCCGGCTCGCCGATCAGCGGCACGCCTGCGTACATGTCTCCCGAACAAGCGCGTGGCTATGGCCGCATCGATACGCGCGCCGATCTGTATGCGCTGGGTGTCATGCTGTTTCAGCTGTACACCGGTCGCCTGCCGTTTTTCGGCGACAGCGCGATGGCCGTGACCTTGGCGCGCTTGTACGAAGACCCGCAAGATCCGCGCAGGCTGCGCAGCGATCTGGCAGATCCGCTGGCCGAGATCGTGCTGCGCTGCTTGCGGCGCGATCCCGAGCAGCGCTTTCAGACCGCTGTGGACTTGTCGACGGCGCTCGCTGCTCACAAACCAGACGGACCGACGCTGCATCAGCACCTGCAGACCCGCTTGCCGCGGCGCGAAGCCGGGGGCCTTTTGGGCGTGGAAAAGACCGCCGCCTTGCCGGGCAGCGCCCGCGCCGAGCAAACCAGCACCGATGCGCAGGCTCTGACCGTTGACTCAGACCAGCTGCCCCCCTTGGCGACGCCCGCGCGGACGGCCGATCCGTTTGAGCTGACCGTTGCCGTGCTGCCATTCCGCTTCACTGAGGGCGAGACCGATGCCTATCAAGCCTTTGGTCTGACGGAAGCGGTCATCGACCGGCTCAGCGAGTCACCGGGACTGCGCGTCATGGGCTTTGGCATCGTGCGCAACCTGCCACATGTCCCCCGCGACGCAGAATCGCTGGGCCGACAGCTGCTGGTAAAGGCTGTCGTCGATGGTTCGCTGCGTCGCGTCGACGGTGGTCTGGAAGCCTCGGTGCGCTTGCTGGATATCGACAGTCGACTGCAGTTTGCGGCGCGTACGATCGAGCGCAAAGACGGCAATATCTTGGCCTTGGCAGCGACGCTGACGGCACATATTCGCTCGCTCTTAAGCATTCGCAGCGAGCGGCAGACCGGGACCGTGCAGCCGCAGCTTCTCGACGATCCGCAGGCCATGGATCTGTATCTGCGAGCGCGGCATCAGTATCACCGCCTGAGCGTCAGCGGCATCGCCAAGAGCTGCGAGCTGTTTGAACAAGCACTTCTTCTGTGTCCCGATGAGCCGACGATTTTGACCGGCTATGCCAAGGCGCTGGTGCGTAGCGGCTTCTTTCGCGACGTGCGCTCGATGGAGCGAGCCGTGAGCGTGGCCGAGCGGGCTGCGCAGCTCGCTCCAGCGAGTGGCGAGCCGCAGCTAGCCCTGGCCCTGGTGCAAGTGCAGCAGGGTCAGCTTGCACAGGCGGCGCGCACGCTGCGTCGCACCTTGGCCTGCTCGCCCAACTTGCTGTCGGCACACGAAGTTGTGGGCTCGCTGCTCGGCGAGACGGGACCGCTGGATATGGCGACCCGGCACCTCAATGCAGCGCGCATGGGCGAAGGGTTTTCCGCCCAGCTTCGCGCGGCGATGTCGCGTGCGCTCATCTTGCAGGGTCAGGTCGAAGCGGGCCTGGCGATCTTTGACATTGAGCGGGCCGAGCCGGCGTATGGGCGCATGGCGTTCATGGGGCTCAGCCGCGTCTTGGGCTGGCTGGATCAGCCCGAGCGAGCGCAGCGGCTGTTGTCGCATCCGCTGCTGCAGCGAGCGGAATACCAAGAGCCGCGCGCCCGCCTAGAGTTCGTCTCTGGACGCGTGCGCCCGCGGGCTGAAGATCTGCTGCCGGGGTTTTATGGCAACCAAGCGCTGAGCCAGCGCGCCCGCATGTTTTCCCATCAGCTGCTGACCGAGTTTCACTGCATCCTGCGCGAGTACGAACCCGCGCTGACCCAGCTTGCCGCAGGGGCAGAGGCCGGTCTCATCGACCTGATGTGGCTGGAGCGCTGCCCGCTGCTTTCACCGCTGCGCACGATGCCGGGATACGAAAGATCGCACGAACAGATTCGCAAGCGCGCGTTGGACGTGCAGCGGGCGTTCGGGCTGGCCGATGGGGCCGCTGAACAGACCACCAAGCTGCCGGCGATCGTGTACCCATCTTCTCCGTACTAATTTCACGAAAAGGTCGGATATGGTCGCCTTATCGCGGCGGGCGCCCTCGGGCCGGCTGAATCGCTTGACGGCCTACAGGGGCTTACAGAGAATGCCCGTGCCCTCAAGGAGGCTGCCATGAAGACCTTAGCTCGTACGGTAACTTTGTTCGCTGCCCTCGTCGCTCCGACGATGGCGTTGATTGGTTGTGCGCCTGATGCCGATGCCGACCTCGATCTGGACTCGCTGCCGCTTTACAGCGTCGACGAGGAAAAGGCCGATAGCGCCAGCAGCAGCCAGGTGGTCTGGGTGCGTCCCATGCCTGGCCCCATCGCCTGCATCATTCCGCCCTGTCCGACGGCAGAAGTGCGCCAAGTCAACAGCAGCAGCGTCGAGCCGATCTATCGCTTTGACTGGCGTGGCCTCAAGCTGAGCGCGCAGCAGGTCAAGGACGCCGAGGCACAGCGCGCCAATATGCTGATCTCGGGCAAGCGCACGACGGCGACGGCCTATGGTCAGAAGGTGACGGTGCTGCAGGTGTCGCGCGCCAGCGTTCAGGTCAGCGACAAGACCAGCGACAACTTCGACGCCGATCGCTATTACACGGTGAAGAGCAACACGACGGTCTGTGTCATGGATCCGTGCCCGACGCTGACCGCGCAGCTTCTAAACCAGCCCAAGGCGTCGCCGTCGCAGTGGACGGGCGTCGACCTCAAGCGGCTTGAGCTTTCGCAGAGCCAGAGCGCGGCGCTGCAGAGCGAGATCAAGACGGGCTCGGTGTACCTGAGCGTCACCGCGGCGCAGAACCAGGTGGCGCAGGCCAGCCAGGCGTTCCGTCCGTTCCTTGCCCCACCGCTGCGCTAGCGGACAGACCTTGCCCGAATAGGGCAAGCGCGCGGGGGGCGCCCGCGGCGCCGCTTACAGCGCCGTGATGCTGAAGTACTTGGCCTCGGGGTGGTGACAGAGCAGGGCCGCTGTCGACTGTTCGGGGACGATCTGAAACTCTTCGGACAGCGACAGGCCGATGCGCTCGGCGCCAAGCAAGCGGAACAGCGGCACGTGATCTTCAAGCCGCGGGCAGGCGGGATAGCCAAAGCTGTAGCGGCTGCCTTGATAGCCCTGCCCAAAAAGCTGCTCGATAAGGGGCGCGTCAAACGCCGAGATGCCTAGGTCATGGCGCGCTCGCTTGTGTACGAACTCGGCCAGTGCTTCGGCGGTCTCGACAGCCAGGCCGTGGAAGTGCAGGTAGTCGTCGTAGCGATGCTTTTCAAACAGCCGCGCTTCCGTCTGCGATGCGATGGCGCCGACCGTCACTACGCTGACACCGACGACGTCGTAGCCTTCTTTTTCTGCGACCTCGCGCCTGCGGAAGAAGTCGCTGATGCACAGGCGGCGGCCCTGCGGCTGGCGCGGAAATGCGAAGCGCTCGGCGATGGCAAAGGGCGTCGCGCTGTCCGGCGGATGCAGCACCACCAGATCGTTGCCGTCGGCATAGCAGGGGAAAAAGCCATAGATCGCCTGTGGCTCTAACCACTTGCGCTCGATGACGCGCTGACACCAGAAATGGAACTTGGGCTCGACGGTCTCGGCGACAAAGTGACGATACTCGGCCTCGGCGCGACGGCCGCGTCGGTACTGCCACTGGCCACGGAACAGCACGCGGCGGTTGATGAACGGAAAGACCTTGTTCAGATCAAGCTCGCGCGGGCCGAGCACACGCGTGCCGAAAAAGGGCGGCTTGGGAATGTGCTGCGCAGGCGGCATATCCGACGGGACATACTCGGCGGCCAGGGCCATGGCGGCCTCTTCGCGCTCGCTGCGCAGCAGGGCTTTTTGCGCAGTGCGGGCCTGCATTTTTTTGCGGCCGGGTCCTGTCAGCGTGCGCGCTTCCGGCGCGACGTGGCCGCAAAGCTCGTCCATCAAGCGCAGGCCGGTGAAGGCATCGGCGCCGTAATAGACCTCGCCCGTGCGGTACGCCGACGAGAGCGCGCCTTCGACATAGCCGCGCGTCAGGGCTGCGCCGCCGCACAGGACCGGAATCGACAGCCCGCGGCTGGCCATCAGCTCTAGGTTTTCTTTCATTACCACTGTCGATTTCACCAACAGACCCGACATGCCGATGGCGTCGGCCTTTTCGCGCTCGGCCGCGTCCAAGATCGTGTCCGCAGGCTGCTTGATGCCCAGGTTCAGCACGCGATAGCCGTTGTTCGACAGAATGATGTCGACGAGGTTCTTGCCGATGTCGTGGACGTCGCCTTTGACCGTGGCGAGGACGATGACGCCTTTTTCGCTGCCTTCGATCCGCTCCATAAACGGTTCCAGATAGGCGACCGCGGTCTTCATCGTCTCGGCGGACTGCAGCACGAACGGAAGCTGCATCTGGCCCGAGCCAAACAGGTCGCCGACCTTCTTCATGCCTTCGAGCAGGATCTTGTTGATGATGTCGAGCGGCCTGTAGCCAGCGTTCAGCGCCTCTTCCAAAAGCGTCTCGATGCCGAGCTTTTTTCCGTCGATGATGCGGCGAGCCAAGCGCTCTTCCAGCGGGCCGGTCTCACCGAGCGCACTGCCCGATTCGGCCTTGGCATCAGCAAAGCGCGACATGAACGCGAACAGCGGATCGTACCCTTCGCGCCGCTGGTCATAGATCAGATCGCGCGTCACCTGAATGTCGTCAGGCGAGAGCTTCGCCAAAGGCAGGATCTTGGCCGGACTTACGATCGCAGCGTCGAGCCCAACCTGAATCGCTTCGGCCAAGAACACCGAGTTCAAGATCTGTCGGGCATACGGCTTCAGACCAAAGCTGACGTTGCTGACGCCGAGCACGGTCTTGACGCCGGGCAGCGCTTCTTTGATTCCCTGCACGCCTTCCAAGGTCTGGATCGCGGCGTCGCGGCTGTCGGCATCGCCCGAGCCGATCGTAAACGTCAGCGGATCGAACAGAAGCGCGCCGGGATCGATGCCCCAGCGACCGCAGGCGATGTCGTACAGGCGACGAGCCACCGCGATCTTGCGCGCTGCGGTCTTAGCCATGCCTTCTTCGTCGATGGTCAGCGCGATCAGGCCAGCACCGTACTCGCGCGCAAGCTGGCAGACGCGGTTGGCTTTTTCTTCGCCGTCTTCCAAGTTGACCGAGTTCACGATGGCGCGCCCGCCGAGCATCTTGAGCGCGGCTTCCAACACATCTAGCTGCGTCGTGTCGATGACCAGGGGCAGGTTGATCTGCGTCGAGTACCGCCGCAGCACTTCCTGCATATCGCGCACTTCATCGCGGCCGACATACGCGACGCAGACATCGATCAGGTGTGCGCCTTCGGCGATCTGTTCGCGGCCGATCTCGACCAAGCCATCGAAGTCTTCGCGCAGCAAAAGCTCGCGGAATTTCTTGCTGCCGTTGGCGTTGCTGCGCTCGCCGATGATCAAAGGCGGTGGATCTTGGCGCAGGTTCACGGACAGATACAGCGACGTGGCCTGCGATGGACCTGGCTGTGGGCGTGCGGCGGGGCGCGGCGTCTTGCCATCGGGACCGCGCAGGCGCTTCGACAGCGCGGCGATGTGCGCGGGGTTGGTGCCGCAGCAGCCACCGATCAGTGCCACGCCATAGTCGCGCACGAAGCGCTCGTGATAGTCGGCCAGGCTCTCGGGCGTCAGGTCGTACTTGGCGACGCCGTTTTCGTTGCGCGGCAGGCCGGCGTTGGGCAGCACCGACACCAAGCGCGCCGCATTTTCTCCAAGGAAGCGCACGTGCTCGTGCATCAGATCGGGGCCGGTGGCGCAGTTCAGGCCAATGACATCGATGTCCAGCGCTTCCAAGGCGGGCAGCGCCGCGGCGATCTCGGTACCGATGAGCATGGTGCCGGTCGTCTCGATCGTCACTTGCGCGATGATCGGCACTTCGCGGCCGGCAAGCTGCATGGCGCGACGAGCAGCCAAGACCGCGCACTTGACGCCCAAGATGTCCTGCGCCGTCTCGATCTGCACGATGTCGATGCCGCCCACCAGAAGACCGTGGATCTGCGTCACGTACGATGCGAACAGCTCGTCGTATGGCAGGTGGCCCAGCGATACCAGCTTGGTGGTTGGCCCGACGGATCCAGCGACGAAGCGAGGCCAGCGCGGGCTGCCTTTGGTGAACTCATCGGCGACCTCGCGAGCGATGGCTGCCGAGCGGCGCGATAGCTCGAAGGCCTCGTCCGCGATCGCGTACTCGCCGAGCACCAGCGGCGTGCTGCCAAAGCTGTTGGTCTCGACGACATCGGCCCCGGCGGCGAAGTACTGACGATGGATATCGGCGATGACATCGGGGCGTGTGCGGCACAGGATCTCGGGGCAGCCCTCTTTGCCTTCATAGTCCGCGATCGTCAGGCGGGCGCGCTGGATCATGGTGCCCATGGCGCCGTCGCAGATCAGCACGCGATCGAGCATCGCAGCCAAGACGGGAAACTGCCCGGCCCGCTGGTTCAAGTTCCAGTGCGGACGCGGGGCAGGGGCGGACGCGGAAGCAGAGTCTTCGGATGTATGGCTAAGCGATCTGGTCATATGCCGCGAAGCTAGCTGAAAGCCCGCGCCCGGTAAACAGCGCCGCGC
>CAZKOY010000238.1:0-6751 GCA_964554495.1 uncultured Myxococcales bacterium | reverse complement strand
TTCCCCCCGCGCACGAAGCTCCTCCCCTGCCTCTGGACGGTGAAGTGCTGCCGCCTAGCACTTCCCTGGAGCGCACGACGGCTCTGCAGAGTGGGGCTAGGGTACGCCGAGAATGGACGCGACGTGTTGTCCCAGGCGCGCGGGAACAGAAATCCTTTCTACAACGCCGTTCATGACGACATCTACAGGTATGAAAAGTGCGGACTCTGCGGCTATCGGATACGTGCGCGTTGGCTGCATTGAACAGGCGCAAGACGGAGTCAGTCTGGACGTACAAAAAGACAAGCTATGGGCCTACTGCAAGCTCACCTGCTGTCGGTCTGCGGCATGGTCAATACGCCAGCCTGCGCCAGATCGGACGCACCCTGCAAGAGCAGGGCTACATCACGATGCACGGCGGTCGCCGGCATGCGGCGACGGTGGTGGCGCTGCTGAAGCCGATGTACGCAGCAGCTACGGCGCGGGTAGCTCGGGAGCGAGAATATCCTGGGCCCCATGCCAGATATCGATGAGCCAAATCAGCTTGTTAGCGTGGTCCACGCGATAGAAGAAGCGGTAGGGCTGGATGAGGAACTGGCGCAGCGGAAGCTGTGGGAACTCACGAACCTGTGGCCCGCTGAGAGGAAATCTGCGCAGCCGACCCAGGGCGCGATCTACGGCGGCGACCATCCGATCTGCGGCGAGCGGGTTCTGCTCACGAAGATACGCCAGCAGGTCGTCGTAGCGACGAGTCGCCAGCGGTGCAAAGCGGATCTGCATCTCAGCGAAGGCCGTACTTTGCACGCATCCGGGCCTGGACGACCTCGAAGTCTTCGCCCATTCCCGCCTTGGCCTGCGCCAGTCCGATTCGCAGCGAGCGCTCGAACTGCTCGCGGGTCGGCATGATGTGTGGCACGGGGGGCGGGATGTCGCTGGTGTCTGCGAAGCACAACGGATCGATCTCTGCCGTCTCTTCCTTCGGGGGCACATCAGCGCTCGCTTTGGCGCGAGCAGTAGCAGCAGACATGAGCGGTCTCCTTCAATGCGGCCCAGGCAGAGCCCAAGCCTGCGGCCAACGTAGCACCCTCGCAGCCTGCCGGCCAAGCCTGCCGCCACCCAATATCATGGGCGACGAGCGGCGATATCATGAGCGGCGCGAGCGGCGATGTCACGGGGGCCGGCCGCGATATCACGAGCGCCAGCAGCGGGCCGCGATATCACGGGCACCCCTTGATGATATGACGTCGAGGCTGGCGGTGATATCACGCGACCGAGCGGTGATATCACGCGGCCCGCGGCCAAGCTGTGATGTGCTGAACCGCCACGGCGCTGGAGTCGTCAACCTTGGCGCCAGCTTTGACGTCACCCCTGATGCCCGCACCGCAGCAGGCAGGTGGCGCCGGGCGTACCGCTATCGTCGAGCGGCTAGGCTGGGCGTCCAGTGGACGTAATAGAGACGTGCCCTCGGAGCCCGCTTGCGTTGAGCTGTCCGAGTCCGCATCAGGGCTTCGTCGATGGATGCGTAGGGTGGCGCTTCAAACAGCCTGTCGAACGAGGGCTCAGCGCCCAGCGCGGCTGCGATGCGCAGCGCGGTCTCGATCGATGCCGAGCCGGTCTTTTCGAAGCGACGAACGGTGGCGATGCCGACATCCGCGCGGGATGCCAGCTCTTCCTGGCGAAGGTTGCGCAGTAACCTCAGATGGCGCGCTCGCTCGCCGATGGCTTGCAGCATCTCGCGAAAGGAGCCGAGATAATCAATCACTCTTGATTCGTTATTGCCCGAATCATGGCCGGAGCAATCATTCTTGATTGCTTCCGTGCCTTGCGGGCGGAAGCTAGCGCGCCGGCAGGCTTAGAAGAAGGGCAGGATGCGCAGGGCGTCGTCCCAGCGCGTCGGGGCGTCGGACGTAAGAAGCTGAGCAGCGATGCGCGCCTCATACGGCATGCCCCGCCCCTGAAAGAAGTCGCGCACCCCCGCAAGCTGCGCGGCATCGCGCTCGGCCACGGCGCGCAGCAGGCGTCCGAGCCACTGGCCATACAGATCCTGCGCCGCGTCGGCCAGCGCCACGGCGCGCTGCAGTGGATCGCGCCACTCACCCCCGCGCAGAAGCAGCACCAGCACCAGCCCGCGCAGCGCATTGGCCTGGCCCACTTCGTTGTTGCGCGTTGTGAACTCCTCCAGCGCTTCGTTTAGCGTTTCTTCCGCCGCTTGAAGCTGTCGGCTGCGCAGGTGAACCGCGGCCAGGCCAAGCTGGGCGGTGGCGCGTGCCGACAGGTCAAGGATCTGCATCGCCAAGGCATGAGCATGCAGAAATGCCCCGACGGCATCCTGGCTGTGGCCGCGGAACAGCGCGAGGGTCCCGAGCACCGCAAACGCCCGCGATAGCTCGCGCAAGGATCCTTGCTTGATGAGCTGAAGCAGGGCCTGCTCGCAGAGGCGCCGCGCCTGGCTCAGGTGCCCCTGACGCAGGGACAGGACAGCCCAGAGCATAAAGGCCTGGCCTTGTATCAAGCGATTGTGTTCGCGGCGAGCCCAGACCAGCGCGCGTCGCACTCCCTTTGTGGCGTCTTCGAAGTTGAGCTGCTCGCTGTCGAGCATGGCTTCATACAGCGCGGCCGAGCCGGCCAAGCGAAAGCTTCCTGGCTGCCCATCAAGTTCCAGGGCCTGCTTGCGGACCTGTATGAAGCAGTCGCGCGCTTCATCCCGCTTTCGGCTGCGACGCAGACACATTCCCAGCGAATGCCGGACGGAAACCGCTTCGATGGCTCTGCCCTCTTCGCGGTACAGATGCAGGGCTTTCTCGAAGCTCTGCTGCGCTTCCTGCAGGCGCGCTTGGTCCTGCTGAATGCTGCCTAGCTCCTGCCAGGCTGCGGCTTCTTGATAGGGCAGGTGAAGCTGCTGCGCAAGCTCCAGGGCACAGCGCAGCGCCGCCTCTGCCTGACGCCGTTTGTGCGCGATGCGAAAGCGCGTGCCCGCCATGTGCCAAGCATCTTGGGCGTACGCAGGCAGAAGAAAAGGAATGGCCTGCTCGGCTGCGTTGGCGATGCGCTGGCTGACTTCAGGATCGGGCATGGCGGACAGATCCCACTGATGCAGATGCCACCAAATCCCGGCTTCTCCTTCTCGTTCTTCCTCTGGGGGTGCGGATGTTTCGGCTCGTTCTTTTAGCAGCTTCCTCACTGCGGCTTCATGCAGCGCCGCACTCTCCTGGGCCTCGGCCTCGCGGCGGTCAAAGCCATCGTCCAGATCGTCCTGCGGGTCCACGTCATCGCGGGCTGGCTCGATGGCCTCATCGAGGATCTCGACCGATTGCTGCGTAAGCTCGGCGATGCGCTGGCGAGTCTTTTCCAGGATGTCCGGGTTGCACAGCAGGGCGCAGGCGGGGTGGCTGTCGGCGTCGGGGGGGCCTTCGTGAAGGCCCATGGCCAGAAGCAGGTGGTACAGGTCATCGGGCAGCAGCCTCGATCGAACCGAAGGCTCTGCGCGACTGGCGAAAGCGATGGGCAGCGCCTGCAAGGCGGCGAGCGCTTGACGCAGGGACAGGCCGCCGCGCAGGGCATGGACAAAGCGCTCGGCCAAGACGCGGCCCAGAGCTTCGGTGCGGGCTTCGGAAAGCGGCAGGTCCTGCTGGTCGAAAGACAGCAGCACCTGCAGGCAGTCGAGCAGCTCGATCGGCGATTGCAGGAACGTCGCCAAGTCGTTCAGCAGGATGGCTATCTCGGCCGCTTGCTTCGTGGGCTGCTCGCTGAGGAATCCTTGCAGGGCATCGAGCACCAGGACCTTGAGCGTGCCCAGCCAGCCCAGGCTGGGATGGCCTTCGACAAAGCGAACATGACGCGGCGAGGGCGGTAGATCGAGATCAAGCAGCGAGCGATGCGGCGGCAGCTTGGACAGCTCGATGAAGTGATCGGGCAGCTCGGACAGAAGCTCGGATGAGGAAAGCTGCCACTGCACCAGCGTCGTGGGGCTCAGCCGCAGCGTGCCGCGCACAAGGTCCCAGCGATCCTGCCAGGCTAGCTGCAGCGCCGACAGATTCGGGTGATGACAACGCAGCGCGGAAAGCAGAAGCGCGCACAGCCGATCCTTGTGGGGACGCGACAGCGTACAGGGCAGGACCCAGGGCGGGCGCAGCTCGTCCCATGACAGCGAAAGTCCAGGAATCGCGTCGGCGACAAAGAAGCGCATCAGGGCTGGCTGATGCTTAAGAAATGCAGGAAGGGCGCCAGCGCATAGCGCTGCGGATCCAGCAGCCAGTCGGGGTGAAGCAGCCCATGCTGCACGGCGCGACCGAGCAGGCCGGCATCGACGCCTTCCCCGGCCAACTGGCTCTGCGTTGCATCTTCGTTGGGGCGATCGCGATAGGCGGCGGCGACGCGGCGGAGCTCATTTTCGGTGAGTGCGCTGTACTGCGTGCGGGCCCGCTGCACAAGGACCTGGACCAGCGAATCGGACCTCTGGGCGTCATAGGGCTGTGGCGTCGTATCGAACAGCGAAAGCCAGGTTAGAAAGCCCCAGGGGTTCTGCGTCCAGGTCGACAGCCGTTCGAACAGGTCGGGGAAGCCGGCGTCGCGCAGGGCACCCTGCTTGGCGGGACTGGTCAGGCCCATGCGGCGGCGGGCGACAAGCTGCAGCTCATCTGGCTGCATGCCGGGGACATCGATGCGCTGCGCCTGCAGCTTCAGCAGATCCTGGCCAATGAACTCGCTGCGCAGCGTCGCGATCAGCAGGCAGCGCCGCAGGCCGATCAGATAGCGGGCCAAGTCGGTGACCTTGGTGATCTCATCGGCCTTCTCAGGCGCTCGCACTTGGTCGAGGTTGTCGATGAACAGGATGACGCGCTCGTCTGCTTCGGCACAGTCGGTGACGAAGTCTTCGATCAGGCGCTTTAGATAATCGCTGTCGATGGTGCGCTCGAAGGACTCTTCCACCTGGCGCGTCTTGCCGGTCTGACGGGTCATGCCGAAGTCAAGCTGCAGCGCATCGGTGAACTTGGACTTGGAGTTGAAGGCGAGTTTGAGCTCGCTGGCCCAGGTGCGGACCTCTTTGACCTTGACCTGGGTCTTGCTGGCCAAGCGCAAAAGAAGCTCAGCCGAGGTGCGCAAGGGGGCCTTGTGTTCGCTGACGTTCTCGATGGCTTCATAGGCCAACTTTCGGGCTAGCTCGCGCAGCATGGGCTCGGTTCCGTGCGCCAGCTTGGCGCAGTCGATGGCGACGTACAGCGGGCCGCGCTCGCGGATCACTTCGTGCAATGCCTTGCGCGTCAGGATCGACTTGCCGACGCCGCGACTGCCGACGACAAACACGCTGGACTCGCCCATGACATCGGGATCCATCAGGCTGCGCAAGCACTGCTGCATGTGCTCGATCAGCTTCTCGCGATCGACGAACAGCTTGACGTCTTCATAGTCCTGCGGCCGAAAACAGTGCGAAAACGGGGGAGCCATGGCTCGACACCCTATCAAGCTGACGCTGCCAGGGGTAGAGCTTCGATGCGCCGGGACGCTTCGGGCCCAGGTCCAGGCGGCGCGCAGCTTGGCTGTGCAGTCGGCGGTTTATTTGCGGCTGAATTCTCGTATCCTTCCGGCATGGACTTTGCGTTCATTGTCGTCGGGGCGGGGCTTTCGGGGCTGTGCCTGGCGCGGCTGATCGTAAAGAGCGAGCTTGCCGACAAGCGGCTGCTGGTGATCGATGGCGCCGAAGACGATGAAGCGCTGCGCACGCTGTCGTTTTGGTCGGATGCGCCGAGCGTGTTCGATGATCTGGTGCGCCATGAGTGGTCGACGCTGACCTTGCAGGGCGATGCCGCGGGCGAAGCGGTCACGCAGACGCTAGAGCGGCATCGATACCGCACGCTGTTCTTTGCCGACCTGCAGCGCGCGGTGCGGGCCGAGGTGCAGGCGCAGCCAGGCTGCCAAGTGCTGTCGGGCCGCGTCCGCAATGTGACGAACCATGGCGACTATGCCGAGGTCGAAGTCGGCGAGCAGCGCTTCCGGGCGCGCTATGTGTTCGACTCGCGCTTTTCGCTGTCGAGCTTGGCCGTCGATACGCGGCGCTTTCACTTCCTGCGCCAGCACTTCTGCGGCTGGATCGTGCAGACATCCGAGCCGACATTCGATCCCGCGGCCGTGCTGCTGTTCGACTTCCGCACGGGCCATACCGGACTTGCAGCGGGCGAGTCGTTTTTTTATCTGCTGCCGCTCTCGGATCGCCGGGCCCTGGTCGAGCTTGTGACGCTGTCCGCCGTCGATGCGCCGCAGGCCATCGATCGCTATCTGCGCGAGGTGCTGGGCCTGCGCGAGTACGCGATCGAAGCGCGCGAGCGCGGCATCAGCCCACTCACCGAGCAGCCATTTTCCATGCAGCCAGCGCCGCGGGTGCGCCGCATCGGCATCGCAGCGGGACGGATCAAGCCATCGACCGGCTATGCCCTGTCGCGCATCGAAGAAGACAGCCGCGCCATCGTGCAGTCGCTGGTGCAGCACGGCCATCCCCATGTGCAGCCGCGGCGGCGGCCGTTCTATGCGTTTGCCGACGGCGTGATGCTCGAACTTTGGCAGAACAACCCCGGCCGCGTGCCGGCGATCTTTCGTCAGCTTTTTCGCAAGAACCCCGCGGATCGCGTGCTCGCTTTCTTAGACGAGCGCCTGCGCCTGGGATCGCTTCTGCTTCTGATCGTGAGCTTGCCGTTTGCGCCGTTTCTGTTCGCCTGCCTGACCTGGATCCTGCGCCGCCTGGGCCTGCGCCGCCCCACCCCGAACGCCGAGCCAAGCT
>CAZKOY010000237.1:0-6766 GCA_964554495.1 uncultured Myxococcales bacterium | reverse complement strand
TGGTCGAGCGAGCGCGGATGGTGCTGTCGACGCTGGATGGCAGCATCTATGCGGCGTCTCGTCGCCTTGGCCACAGCAAGAACACGATTCGCAAGTGGCGAGACCGATTCGCGCACGCGCGACACCATCAGCCCGATTTGTCCGTCGACAAAGCGCTGCGCGACGCCGAGCGCTCGGGTCGGCCGCCGGAGTTTTCGGAAGCGCAGCTTGTCGCGCTGATGTCGCTGGCCACCGCAGAGCCGCAGACGGTGGGCGAGCCGACGAGTCACTGGAGCTGCGCCGACTTGGCCCGCGTTGCCGTCGAGACGGGTCGATTTCCGCACCCGTCCAAGAGCCATGTGTAGCGCTTGCTTTGCCGCGATCGGCTCAAACCGCATCGACACAAGATGTGGCTGAATCGCCCGGATGATCCCGAGTATGACGAGCGCGCAGCGACGGTAACGAATCTCCTTTGCGCGTCCAGCGAAGTTGCACAAGCCGCGCGCACCAGCTACAGCCTGATCAACTGCGCAGGGGTCACGGACTTAGGGGATGCAGACCTAGGACGCGCGCTGAATTCATCAATCAATCCTCCAAATTAAATAGAAACATAGCCCTCTTACGCCGGTTTTATCGTTAAAAAATATATTTATCTTTTCAGTATTTATCGCGCGTTACAGCAATACACCGCTAACGCGACGGACGAAGCAAGGCCAGAGCCACGCCGGACAAGACCAGCCCCGCCGACAGCAGCAAGCGCAGGTGCAGGGTCTCGCCAAGCAGCGGCACGGCCAGGCCCGCGGCGAGGACCGGCACCAGCAACTGCACGATGGCTGCGCGCGTCGCTCCCAGCGTCGGCAAGGCGCGATACCACAGCGCATAGCCCAGGCCCGAAGCCAGCGAGCCTGACGCGATGGCCAAGCCCGCCCCGAACCAAGTCCCCGATCCGGCCACGAGACCAGGCAGCGATGTCCCCGACGGCAGGTAGGCCAGCAGCGGCCCCGTCGACCACAGGCGCGCAGCCAGCAGGGCGCACAGCCCCACGGACAGCAAGAGCAGCGTCGCGGCTGCGAAGTTGCCGGCGGTTGTCCCCAGCGCGTCGCGGCTCTGTCGCCCAAGCAGCGAATACACGCCCCAGGCCCCCCCCGCAGTCAGCATCAGCGCGCTGCCCCAAGGCTCGGCCGCAGCGACGCCCGGCGCCAGCAGCCAGCCCAGCCCAAGCAGTGCCGCCAAGAGCCCAGCCACCGTGCGTGCGTCGATGCGCTCGCCACGCAGCAGAGCGACGCTGAGCATCGTCGCTTGCACCGCTCCAAACAGCAGCAGCGCGCCGAGCGCCGCCCCGATGCGCACGTACGAAAGCGAAAAGGCCAGCATATAGACGCCCAGCGCCAGCGCCCCGCGCAGCGACGCCCCGGCCCGCGCCCGCCGCAGGCCCGCAGCGGCGAGCAGCACGACAGACCCCGACAGCAGGCGCAGCGCTGTGAAGGAAAGCGCGTCGATGCGAGCCGGCGGCGCCAAGGCCAGCCGACAGAGGAGCGAGTTGGCAGCAAAGCCGAGTAGCGCCAAGGCGACGAGGGGCAGCAGAGACACGCGCACATTTTGCGCAAGACGCAGCGGGAACGCTTTTTTTGCAGCCAGGGGCTCCGTCGCGGGGTTCGTTGCCACGCGCCGCAGCATGGACGATCGACCGCGTCCGAGGGCGCCTTTTCTGCGGCCCGAAATCTGCATGATCAAGCGACATGCCCGCCCTCTCTTGGATCAGGACCTCATGAGCGCAGTCACCCTCGACGGCAATGAAGCAGTGGCCCGCGTCGCGCATCGCCTGAGCGAGGTCGTCGCGATCTATCCCATCACGCCGGCCTCGTCGATGGGCGAATACTGCGACGAGTGGTCAGCCGCCGGCCAGACGAACCTGTGGGGCCAGGTGCCGCGCATCGTGCAGCTTCAGTCGGAAGGCGGGGCCGCTGGCACCGTCCATGGCGCGCTGCAGGCGGGAGCGCTGACCACGACGTTCACCGCGTCGCAGGGGCTGCTCTTGATGCTGCCCAACCTGTACAAAATCGCCGGAGAACTGACCGCGTTCTGCCTGCACGTCGCGGCGCGCACGCTGGCCACGCACGCGCTGTCGATCTTCTGCGATCACTCGGACGTGATGGCCTGCCGCGGCACTGGCTTTGCGATGCTGGCCTCGGGCTCGCCGCAAGAGGCGCAGGATCTGGCCGCGGTGGCGCATGCCGCGACGCTGCAAAGCCGCGTGCCGTTTCTGCACTTCTTCGATGGCTTTCGCACCTCGGCCGCGATCGAAAAAATCGAGCCGCTGCCCGACGAGACACTGCGGGCGCTGATCGACGAAGAAGCGATTGCTGCCCACCGCGGACGAGCGCTTTCCCCGGATCATCCTGTGCTGCGCGGCGCCGCACAGAACCCCGACACTTTCTTCCAAGCTCGCGAGGCCTGCACGCCGTTTTACGACGCCTGTCCGCGCCACGTGCAAGCGACCCTGGATCGCTTCGCGGCGCTGACCGGCCGCAGGTATCACCTGTTCGACTACGAAGGCGATCCCGAAGCCGATCGCGTGCTGGTGGTCCTGGGCTCGGCGGGCGAGACGATTCACGAGACCGTCGACTGGCTGCGCACCCGCGGCCAGCGCGTCGGCGTCATCAAAGTTCGTCTGTATCGCCCGTTCGATGTCGCGGCCTTCGTTTCGGTGCTGCCCAAGTCGGTGCGCGGCCTGGCCGTCCTCGATCGCATCAAAGAGCCGGGCGCCGTCGGAGATCCGCTGCTTCTAGATGTGCAGGCGGCGCTGGTTGAAGCGCAGGCCGCCGGTCTTTGGGATGAAGCCGTCCCGCTGCCGCGCGTCATCGGCGGTCGCTATGGCCTCTCGTCCAAAGAGTTCACGCCCGCCATGGTCTGCGCGATCTTCGACGAGCTCAGCAAGCCAGCGCCGCGACGCCGCTTCACCGTCGGCATCACCGACGATGTCTGCGGTCGCTCGCTGCCCTTTGACGAAGCGCTCGACATCGAACCCGATGACGTCGTGCGCGCGGTGTTTTTTGGCCTGGGATCCGATGGCACCGTGGGCAGCAACAAGAACACGATCAAGATCATCGGCGAAGAGACCGAGCACTTCGCGCAGGGCTACTTCGTCTTGGACTCGCGCAAAGCGGGAAGCTACACGGTGTCGCACCTGCGCTTTGGGCCGCGGCGCATTCGCTCGGCGTATCGCATCCGTCGCGCCAGCTTCGTCGCCTGTCATCAGCCGCAGTTCCTCGATCGCTATGACATGGCCGAGCTTCTGCAGCCGGGCGGCACCTTCCTTTTGAACGCACCCTGGCCTGCCGAAGCGGTCTGGTCGCAGCTACCAGCCGAGGTGCAGGACATCCTGCGCGAGCGCCAAGCGCGCCTGTTTTCCATCGATGCCCAGCGCGTCGCGGAAGAGGCCGGCCTGGGTCGCTACATCAGCAGCGTCATGCAGACCTGTTTCTTCGCGCTGTCGGGCGTGCTGCCGCACGATCGAGCGCTCGAACGCATCCGCCAAGCGGTGCAGAAGACCTATGGCAAGCGCGGCGATGAAGTCGTGCGGCGCAACCTGGCGGCCATCGATCGCACGCTGGAAAACCTGCGACAAATCGCCATTCCATCCGTCGCTGATGCCGATACGCAACGCGGCCATCATAAGCCGCCGGCTGTGCCAGCCGCAGCCCCTGACTTTGTGCAGCGCGTGACCGCGCTGATGATTGCCGGCCATGGCGACCGCTTGCCGGTGAGCGCACTCCCCATCGACGGTACCTGGCCCACCGGCACGGCGCGCTGGGAACGCAGAAGCCTGGCCTTGGATCTGCCGGTGTGGGATCCGGCGGTGTGCATCCAGTGCAACAAGTGCGCGATCATCTGTCCGCATGCGGCCATCCGCACGACGACGCTCGACGATGCCCAGGTACGCGACGCGCCACCGGGCTTTGTCTGCGTCGATTACAAAGCCAGTCCGGGCAGCAAGTATCGCGTGCAGGTCGCGCCCGACGACTGCACCGGCTGTGGTCTGTGCGCAGCGTTCTGCCCGGCCAAAGACAAGCGCAACCCGCGACACAAAGCGCTCGACATGGCACCGGCCGCGCCGCTGAAAGAGGCCGAGCGTCCGCGCTTTGCCTTCTTCGAATCGCTGCCCGAGCCACGCCGGGTGGGCCTGCACCTCGATGTCAAAGGCTCGCAGCTTCTAAAGCCGCTGTTCGAGTTTTCCGGCGCGTGTGCTGGCTGTGGCGAGACGCCGTACCTCAAGCTCTTGTCGCAGCTTTTTGGCGACCGCGCGCTGATCGCCAATGCCACGGGCTGCTCGTCGATCTATGGCGGCAACCTGCCGACGACACCGTGGAGCCAAAACGCCGACGGACGCGGGCCGGCTTGGTCGAATTCGCTGTTTGAAGACAACGCCGAATTTGGTCTGGGCTTCCGCTTGGCGGTGGATGCTCAGGCACAGCGGGCAGCCATGGCGCTGGCACAGCTTTCGTCGCTGCTGGGCGACGATCTGGTGACGGCGCTGGTGTCGGCCCCGCAAGACGATGAAGCGGGCATCGCAGCGCAGCGCGAGCGCTTGCAGATCCTGCGCAGTCGCTTGGCCAGCCTGCGCCCGACGGAACGGACGCAGATCGACGCCGTGGCGGTGCTGTCGCTTCTGGCCGACTATCTGGTGCGCAAGAGCGTGTGGATCGTCGGTGGCGACGGCTGGGCCTATGACATCGGCTATGGCGGACTGGATCACGTGCTGGCATCGGGACACGACGTGAACCTGCTGGTGCTCGACACCGAGGTGTACAGCAACACGGGCGGTCAGCAGTCCAAGGCGACGCCGATCGGTGCCGCCGCCAAGTTCGCAGCGGCCGGCAAAGAGACGGGGAAAAAAGACCTCGGCCTGCTGGCCATGACGTACGGCAATGTCTATGTCGCGCGCGTCGCGCTGGGCGCCAAAGATGCGCAGACCGTGCGCGCCTTCCAAGAAGCCGAAAGCTTCCGCGGACCGTCGCTGATCATCGCGTACAGCCACTGCATCGCGCATGGTTATGACATGGTGCAAGGGGCCGAGCAGCAGCGGCTTGCCGTCGAGTCGGGTGTCTGGCCGCTGTTCCGCTTTGACCCGCGCCGCATCGCGGCCGGTGAAGCGCCTCTGCACCTCGATAGCCCGACGGGAAACAGCAAGGTGCGGGTGCGCGAATACATGCAAAACGAAGGACGCTTCCGCATGGTCGAGCTGAAAGATCCGCAGCGCTATGCCCGCTTGGTGGCGCACGCTGAAGAGTCGGCGCAGGCCCGCTTGGCGGTATACCAGCAGCTCTCGGCCATCCACGTTCCGACCACAAGCCAGACCGGCAGTGCAGTGCCGCCGCGCGGAACCCCCACGGAGCAGACGCGATGAACCTCTCGACGAAGTACTTGGGCCTTGCGCTGGCGCATCCGCTGATGGCGGGTGCATCGCCGCTGTCGCACGACCTCGACAGCGTGCGGCGGCTGGAAGACGCTGGCTCGTCGGCGATCGTGCTGCACTCGCTGTTTGAAGAGCAGATCGCGCTAGAGCAGCTTGCAGCGCAGCGTCACCTGCACGGGCCCAGCAACAGCTATGTCGAAGCGGCGAGCTACTTCCCAAATACCAGCGTGTTTGCGCTGGGGGTCGAGGCCTATCTGGAACACCTGCAACGCGTGCGCGCGGCGGTGAAGGTGCCGGTGATTGCGTCGCTAAACGGCACGACGGCCGGTGGCTGGCTGCACTACGCGCGGCAGATCCAACAAGCCGGGGCCAGCGCGCTTGAGCTGAACCTGTACAACCTCAGCACCGATGCCGAATGGAGTGCCGACAAGCTGGAAGCCGAGCAGCTTGCCATGGTGCGCACGCTGACCGACGAGCTGCACATTCCCGTCGCAGTGAAGCTGTCGCCGCTATACACCGCGCTGCCGCACTTTTTGGTCGCGCTGGCCGATGCCGGGGCCGCGGGCGCGATCTTGTTCAATCGCTTTTATCAGCCGGATATCGACATCGAAAACCTGGCGCTCACGCGCGAACTCCATCTGTCGGATCGGTCCGAGCTTCTTTTGCGGCTGCGCTTCTTGGCCATCGCATCGCCGCAGCTTGGCGAGCGCTTGTCGCTGTGCTGCAGCGGCGGCGTCCACACCAGCCAGGATGCAATCAAGGCCATGATGGCGGGCGCGCACGCCGTGCAGATGGTGTCGGCGCTGCTCATGCATGGTGCAGCATACCTGCGCGGCGTGATTGCATCGCTGCACGAGTGGCTGGAAGCGCACGAGTACGAGTCGATCGATCAGCTGCGCGGCAGCATGGATCTGTCGCGCTGCCCCGACCCTGGCGCGTACGAGCGCGCCAACTACATCCAGATCTTGCAGGGCTGGCACGGTCGACGGTAAGCACACGCGCAGACCGCAGGCGACGGCCAGGAACCGCACCCCATGACGCGCATCCATTTCTTGCTGAACGGCCAGGAAGCCACTGCCGAGGTCGACCACGACACCACGCTGCTGTCGGTGCTGCGCGATCAGTGCGGCATCACGACGGTCAAAGACGGCTGTTCCCCAAGTGGGCAGTGCGGTGCCTGCGCGGTCTTGGTCGATGGGCAGCTTAAGACCTCGTGCGCGTTTCACGCCGAAAAGATCGCCGGCCGCAGCGTCGTCACGCACCAGGGCCTGCCCGATTCAGAACAGCAGATCTATGCCCGCGCCTTTTCTGAATCGGGCGGCATGCAGTGCGGCTTCTGCATTCCCGGCATGGTGATGTGCGCCAAGCACA
>CAZKOY010000236.1:0-6780 GCA_964554495.1 uncultured Myxococcales bacterium | reverse complement strand
AGGATCGGGATGCGCAGCAGCGTGTTCAGCTTCTTCTGCGGCATCTTGGCCAGCACGCCCTGCTGGAACTTCAGCCACAGGCGCGGCACCGAGTGAAACAGCGTCGGGCGGGCCCGCTGCACATCCTTGACGAAGGTGTCCAGCGACTCGGCAAAAAAGATGCGGAAGCCGACATAGAGCGAGATCGTCTCGACGACCAGGCGCTCGAACACGTGGGCCAAGGGCAGGTACGAGAGCACGCGATCGTTCGCGTTGAACTTAAAGACCTCTTGCCCGCCTTTTACCGACGAAGTGATCGTGCGGAAGGTGTGGACGACGCCCTTGGGCTGACCCGTGCTGCCGGATGTGTACAGGATCAGCGCCATCTCATCCGGTTCGCGCGTCGGGTTGCCCTCGATCGGCTCGGTCTTGGCGATGATGTCGTCCCACATTGGGAAGTCGTTCTTGGGCGAAAGCGGGTACGAGATGCACGGCATGCCCGATGGAACGCCCTGCTTCAGCTCATCCCAGGTGTCGAGCTTGCCGACGAACAACAGCTTCGACTCGCTGTGCTCCAAGATGTAGCGGATGGTCTTGGCATTCACCGTCGGATAGATCGCCACCGAGACATAGCCCGCCATCCAGATCGCAAGCTCGCTCAAGATGAAGTGGGCGCAGTTCTTGGACACGATGCCAATGCGCGAGCCCTTTTCGAACCCGAACGACTGCAGGTGCCGCGCCATGCGTCGCGCTTCGTCGATGGTGCGCGCCCAGGTGAAATCGCGCACTGCGCCGCCGCCCATGGGCTGGGTCATGTAGATCGCGCTGCCGCGCTCACTTCCCCACCGATAGGCCCGCTGAAGAACCAGATCGCTTGTCTCGATGTGCATGGTCTTCTCCATAAAACCTAACTGCCTATGCTCTTCGATGCTCCCACCTGCAGGCAAGTGTCATGACCAAGCTTTGCCGCGGTCGAGGGCGCAGATTTGTGGGATGTACACAGAAGTTCGGATATAAGCCCCGGTCATGAAGTCTGACGAGCCAAGCAGCCAAGCACGGGCGCGCATCCTCGATGGCAAGGCGATCGCGGCCCAGGTGCGAGCCGAGGTGGCAGTGGGCGTGTCCCGCCTGAAACAGCAGGGCATCACGCCGGGCTTGGCGGTGGTGCTGGTTGGCGACGATCCCGCGTCGCAGGTCTATGTGCGCAGCAAGACCCGCGCCTGTGAAGAGGTCGGCGTCGTTCACTTTGATCATCGCCTGCCCGCGACGATCCCCCAGGCGGATCTTGAGTCGCTCATCGACCGCTTAAACGACGACCCGCGCGTGCATGGCGTGCTCTTGCAGCTTCCTTTGCCGACGGGACTTGACGCGGGGGCGGTGTTGCGACGGCTGGATCCGCGCAAGGACGTCGACGGCCTGCTCGCCGAAAACGTCGGCCGCCTGTGGAACGGCGAGCCGCGCTTTGTGCCCTGCACACCACTTGGTGTCATGCGGCTGCTTCGCGAAGCGGGAACGCCCATCGCAGGGGCCCACGCCGTCGTCATTGGCCGCTCGCAGCTTGTGGGCAAGCCCGTGGCGGCGCTGCTTCTGAACGAGCACGCGACGGTGACGATGTGTCACTCGCGCACGCAGGGCCTGGATGCGATCGTCGCGGCGGCCGATATTGTGGTGGCCGCCTTGGGCAAGCCGCAGCGCATTCCCGGAGCCTGGATCAAACAAGGCGCGACGGTGATCGACGTCGGTATCAATCGCTTGCCCGACGGACGCTTGGTCGGCGATGTCGACTTTGACAGCGCGGTGCTGCGCGCGGCGGTGATCACGCCGGTCCCAGGCGGCGTCGGTCCCTTGACCATCGCCATGCTGCTGGCCAACACCCTGCGCGCAGCCGAGTCCACCAGCGAACTCCGCTGATCCTGCTTAGCCCCGACGCTGCGACGGCCGCAGCGCCAGCCACAGGCCGCTTGTCGCCGCGGCCACCAAGCCCACGGCAAAGACCAACAGCACCAAATACGATCGATACGGACCCGGCCCGCTGCCGACGCGCCAGACGTGCAGCCCAAAGTATGCGCTGCGGATCCACCACGCCATGCGATCGGCGCGGATGAGCACCTCGCCAGTGCGCGGCGAGACATAGATATCGCTGCCGTCGCTGATCGCCACGCGATAGACCGGCAGCTCAAAGCCAGACAAATAGACGATCGACGGCTCGGTCTGCAGCGCCACCGTCAGCGCCTGCGTGCCTAAGGGGGCGGCAGCGTCGGCGATGCGCAGGGCTTCGCGATCGTCGATGGGCGGCACGATCTGTCCGGTCTCGCCATCGACGATGACGACCTCTTGGGGCGGCTCGTACTGCACCAGATAGCGCGGAGCGCCGACGACGTGACGCCACTCTAGCTTCTGTGGCTGGGGGCGGCCTTGCGCCTGAAGCTGCGTCAGCACCTGCGCCGCCGACACGACAAACGGCTGCTCGGGCGGTGGCGGCTTGCGGGATGGGGGTTTTTGCGTATCGCGCGCCCAGTTCTTCCAGGCGAGAAACGCGCCCGACAGTCCCCACAGCAGGCAGGGAACGCAGACCACAAGGGCCAAGAGCTTGTGCAGTCGACGCGAGCGCATCTAGGCGAAGTACTCGTCCATCGAGAAATAGCGCTCGCCGGTATCGCACAGCACCGTGACCACCACCGCGCCTTCGCCTAGCTCAGCCGCCACGTCCAGCGCGACACAGACCGAGGCGCCGGCCGAGATGCCGACCAGCAGGCCCTCTTCCCGCGCCAAGCGGCGCTTGGTCTTATACGCCGCGACATCGTCGACGATGCGCACCTCGCTGATCAGGCTGCGATCCAAGATCGCGGGGACAAAGCCAGCGCCGATGCCCTGAATGCGATGCGGGCCGGCACAGCCCCCGGACAGCACCGATGATCCGCGTGGCTCGACGGCGATCAGGCGCACCTGCGGATAGCGCCCGCGCAGCACCTGGCCGACGCCGGTCAGCGTGCCGCCGGTTCCGACGCCCGCAACAAAGGCATCGATGCGCGGCGCATGTCCGCGCGCCGCGGCAAGCTGTTCGACTTGAGCCAGAATCTCGGGGCCGGTGGTCCGTCGGTGCGCGTCGGGGTTGTTGGGGTTTTTGAACTGCTGCGGCATGAAGTACCGGCTGTCGCTGCGCGAGAGCTCCTCGGCGCGCTGCACGGCACCGGCCATGTCCAGCCGCTCGGGCGTTAAGACAAGCTCGGCGCCATAGGCCCGCAGCAGGCTGCGGCGCTCAAGGCTCATCGACTCGGGCATGGTCAGCACCAGCTTGTACCCCTTGACCGCGCAGACCAAGGCTAGGCCCACGCCGGTATTGCCCGATGTCGGCTCGACGAGGATCGACTCGCCGGGACGAATCAGACCCTCGCGCTCGGCCGCTTCGATCATCGAAAGCGCGATGCGATCTTTGACGCTGCCACCGGGGTTTTGCTGCTCGCACTTGCACAAAAGCGCCGCGCTTCCCGCTTGCGGGATGCGACGCAGACAGACCAGCGGCGTGTTGCCGATCAAGTGCAGCAGGTTGGGAACGGCGCAGATGGGCTGGGGCACAAGCTGGTTCTACCGCGAATTGCGGGGCGGTGAAACAGCCGGCTTTGCCGTCGAGCGCGCCGCCGCCACTGGGATCACGCTGCGCTTCTGCGCATGACACAGAGCCACCGCCAAGGCATCGCTGGCATCCAGCGGCGGAGGCTGTCGCAGGCCACAGCGGTACGACACCAAGCGCTGCACTTCGACTTTCTGCGCCCGGCCGTTTCCTGCCACCGTGCGCTTGACCGTCGCAGGCGGGTACTCATAAAGCGGCAGCTTGGCCTCGGCAATCAACAGCATGATGACGCCGCGGGCATGCCCAAGGCGCAGCGCCGACTGCGCGTTGACTCCGTGATACAGCGACTCCAGCGCGACCTCATCAGGCGAAAGCTCGTCGAGAACCTCGCGCAGATCGCGGGCCAAGGCCACCAGACGCTCGGACAAGGACTTGGCTGGGTTTAGCTCCAGCACTCCACATTCGATGTAGCGCGGACGCATAAAGGCGCCGCGCTGCGCTTCCAGCACGCCATAGCCGCAGTGGATGGTGCCGGGATCGATGCCCAAGATGCGACAGGTCCCATCTCCTGGGGCCAGCGCTCGTTTCACCGCTGCTTTCATGCTTCGCCTGCTCGATTCATGCGTCGTCTTCCCGATTCGACGACTGCCGCTTGCCCACGACAATTTTTCGTGGCCGCGGCAAAGGAGCCGGCGGTGGCGCGCTCGGCAGTGCCGTGGTTGCGCCCAAAGCGGTGCAGGCCAGCGCTCCCAAGTGGCTGGCGTGCGTGGCTGCGCGCTTGATCTGCGCCGACGAAAGCGACTGCAGCCGCCGTCGCAGATCGTCGCCGGCCGCGGGGTCTTCGGGATCGCGCACCAGGACCTCAAGCAGCAGGCTGGCCACCAAGCCGGCCGAAAACGCATCGCCCGCGCCCGTCGGATCGACCAAGCGCAGCGGCGGAACGATGGGCTCGGCCGCGAAGTACGCCTGACCCGACGGACTGTCGACGTAACAGCCGCTCTCGCCAAGGGTCACGGCGACGATCGTGGCCCCGGCTTTACGCGCTTTTTGGGCTGCCTCCTCGACATGTTCCGTACCGAACAAAAGCGGAAGCTCTTCCGGCACAAGCTTCACGATGTCGCAGTCGGCCAGCAGCTTACGCAAAAGCGGCGGCGCTTCTTTGATCTCGGACCACAGGTGTGGGCGCAGGTTGACGTCGCAGGACAGCAGGCGCTGCGAGCGCTCGGCCCCCTTGCCGGTCGCTAGCTCGATAGCGCGCAGCGTGGCGGTGCGGCTCGGCTCGCGCGACAGCGTCGACGATCCGAAGTGAAACAGCCGACCGCGGCGGACAAAGGCCGCCTTTTCATCGACTTGGCCCGGCGCGATCAGCATGTCGGCCGATGGATGGCGATAAAACAAAAACGAGCGCCCCCCGCCGTGCAGCGAGACAAACGTAACCCCGGTGCGGGCGCTGCCATGCGTGACCACGGCATCGCAGGCAATCGCTTCGCCGGAAAGCGCGCTCTGCACGAAGCGACCGAAGGCGTCGTTGCCCACCTGGGTCACCAGCGCCGTTGGAATGCCTTGCCGCGCCAGCCCCACCGCGAAGTTGGCTGGGGCTCCGCCCAGAAAGCGACGGAACTGGCTCACTTCTTCGAGCGGGCGACCGACCTCGTCCGGCTGGGGAAAAAAGTCGACCAGCGCTTCGCCAAACACCACCACATCGACCGGCAAAGGGGGCGAAAGCGGGCTCGTGCCTCGACCGCGAGCAGAGGAAGAAGGGGTCACCACGAGTTGAAGGTATCGCACCGCCCCGCCACGCGGCCAGCGCGTTTATCGCAGAGGCACAGCACGTCGCCTGCACTCCGAAACGCCGACGCAAAGCGGACAAGCCTGGCCGCAGTGTGTCGAAGCGACGGCTGGATCCAGCGGCGGCGCGTGGGCCCACGACTGCCTCACCCTGCCATCGCCCCGCCGCGCGCGGGGAAGCGGAAGGCCGCATTCCTCGACGGGGAAAGAGCGCATCGCGGACCCTTCCGCCATCAAAAAGGGTTGTAGTTCGCGTGGGTAGATCGGGCGTAAGAATGCCGGGGCGGCAGAGAAAAAACAGCGACCTAAGGCTTGTCCTCAACGGAAGCGAGCAAGGCCGCGCGTTCGGCGGGGCTCATCGCGCGCAGGAGCTTTCGCAGCGCTTCGGCGCTCGGCTCTGCAGTCGGTTCAGCGGGCTGGGTCGGGATCTCGGTGGGCTGCAGCAGCAGCGTGGCGACGTGGCGCGCTTGCGCATCGCGCTCGCTGCCTGGCGCGATGTAGTGACGGCGCGTGATCTCGGTGCTGCCATGGCCCAGCACAGCGGCGACGTGCTCGGCGCTCGCGCCGTCTTGCACGGCGAAGGTGGCGTGCATGCCGCGCAGCGAGTGCGGGCAGACGTGCGGCAGGCCCAGGCGCTTGCACACGCGCGTCAGGTAGTCCCAGAGGTAGTCATTGGCCAGCGCGCGACCGTCGCCAAACAGCCACGCATCCGCGGCGCGAGCGGCCTTTTGCCGCATCAGCAGCGTCTGCACGTCGGGCACCGTGATGCGCAGCGTGCGCGTCGCGTTCGCGGTCTTTCCGCCTTCCATCGCGACGCACAAGCGCGTGCCGTTGCCGTCGACATCGCGAGCCTTGAGCTTGAGCACTTCGCCCGATCGCAGGCCATGCAGGATCTGCAGCGACAGGCCCAGCGCGCGATCTTCGCCGCGCTCTGCCTCGCTCAGAAGATGCGACAGAAGCACGCGCGCTTCGTCGACGCGAAGCTGCGGCTTGCCGCGCTTGGGCTTGCCGATGGGCTTGACGTGAGCGAAAGGATTCGCCACGACGTAGCCACGTTCCACACACCAGGAAAAGAACGCGCGCACATAGCGCAGCCGTGCGCGGTGCGTCGCTGCCGCAAGCTCTCCGGTCATGGCGTCGTAGATGGCTTGCGCGTCGCGCGGCTGCACGCTGCACAGGCTGGCGCTGTCGTCGAGATGAGCGCGCAGACGCTCGCCCCACGCCTTGATCGAGACCTCGCGCAGTCCCTGCTTGCGCTTCATCGCCAAGAACTCATCGATCGAAGGGCCGATTGGTCGCTTGGCCTCGCTGGACAGCGATGCGCGCAAGGTCTCGACGACGGCTTGCGCCTCTTCGCGGGTGGCGAAGCACTTCGACACGCGCCGATCGCCTTGGTCATAGATCACGCGCCACTTGTCGCGATTGGGATACGGCCCAAAGAC
>CAZKOY010000235.1:4207-6786 GCA_964554495.1 uncultured Myxococcales bacterium | reverse complement strand
GTCGCGATGCACAACGCCACGTTGGTGAGCAGCAGACAGAATCTCAGCGAGCTGAATTCCCAAGTTGACCGTATCGCCGAGCGGCAGCATTCCCTCGTTACGGAAGAGGCGAGCGGCAATGGTCTCGCCTCGCAGAAGATCCATAACCAAGTAGAGCTGGCCCGTCGGCAGGCGACCGACCTCTGAGATCTGCACGAGCCCTGGATGGGCAACGCGGTTGGTCACTCGCGCTTCCTGTTGCAGCCGGGCCTGCGCATCCTTTCGAACGGCTAGCTCGGCATGCAAGACCTTGATCGCGACCCAGCGCTCGATATCCGGCTGCAGGCCTTCGTACACGGTCCCCATTCCGCCATCGCCGAGCACTCCCATAATCCGGTATGGCCCGATCTCTGTGAGCGCTCTTGCATGCTCGCCAGCGTCGACAGCTGTTGCCGCCTCAGCCCCGGCTTGTTTGGAATGCGAGCCGGCGCTGCTGCCTACTTCGGCAGACATGCACTGCGCTCCAGCTTGTAGTGATCCATCCAGCGTCGGACCTGCCGGGGCGACCGCAGGACTTCCGCGGCAACACGCGCAACCACGCCGGCATGCTTGCGCAGCAGTGACTCTAGGGCCGTGCGCGAAATGGGAGGCTCAGGGCCCGCGTCGCTTCGCTCGGGCAAGGGGCCCGTCGTGCTAGACCAAGCTCCGCGTCCTTTCGTCTGAGCGGAAGGCGGCGGCAGGCGCAGCACGGGCTCGACGTGAAACACATCGAGCAGCGCGTCTTCGCTGCAGTGGGACTGCAAGAAGCGACCGAGCTTCTGCACGTCCCGAATATTGTGCGGCCAAGAGTGCAGAAGCAGTGCCTCGGCCAGCCGGCCGCTTAGACGGGAATGGCGAGGCAGATAGGGAAATAGGAGCAACAGAACATCGTCCCGCCGCTCGCGCAGCGGGGGCAGGGTCAGACGGAACGAATCGAGTCGAGCCAGCAGATCCGGTCGAAAGGTGCCTGTTCGTTCTGCGGTGTCTACATCGCGGTTGGTCGCTGCGATGATCCGCGCCTGATAGGGTCTTGCCGCTGTCGAGCCGACGGGCGTCACGACACGCTCGCTCAGCGCTCTTAGGAGCTTCGCCTGTACCGGCAGCGAAAGCTCGCCGAGCTCGTCGAGGAACAGCGTGCCTTTCCCGGCGGCAGCAAAGAAGCCCTCGTGGGTACGGCTGGCACCCGTATAGGCGCCCTGGCGATGACCGAACAGCGAGCTGTCGGCCAGCTCACTGGTGAGCGTTGCGCAGTTGACTGAAACCAGGGGGCCGCCGCGGCCGCTTTGGGAATGGATGTAGCGACAGAGGATCTCTTTGCCCGTTCCTGTTTCCCCAAGAAGCAAGATGGGATCCTCACCCCGCGCAATGACATCGGCCAGCGCCAGGACACGGTGCATGGCAGGCGACTCTACGACCATGCCATCGGGCGACTGGCGCATCACTTGATCGCGGTCGACGTTCCGACGGAACACAAAAATAGATTCCCCTGTCCGCAAGAGATCGCCGTCGTGCAGGCGCTCTTCTTGGATGCGGAGGCCGTTCAGCCACGTCCCATGGCGACTGCCTTCATCGCGGACCGTGACATCGTCGCCCAGCACGGTCACCGTCGCGTGCGTGCGTGAGACACACGGATCATCGGCGAGCAAGATCGCGCCGTGCAAATCGGTCTCGGGTGCTCGGCCGATGTAGCGCGTGCCATCCCCAAGCCAATAGGAACGCGTGGGTGTCTGGATCCGCGTTGAGAACACGAGCTTGAGCAGGGCTGCTCCCTTGGATGCAGTGACTGCTTGCTCTACAGATGCCGTCGTCCTCGCCACTCTGGGCCGCAACATACTCCGCTACACAAGAGCCGCGCAATGGCTGACACGCCGACGGAAAACAGCGGGTCGCGGCGCGATGCTCGGCCCGATCGGGCTGCCTGATCGGGCTGCCTGATCGGGCTGCCTGCTTGAACGACCCAGTCAGACAGGCGGCACGGGCGGCACGGGCGGCGGCCCGCTTGGTCCTCTGCCAACGCGGCAAGAGATCGCGCGTCGCAGCGCAACAAGCAGGCTCTGTGCATCGGCCCGGCGTGCTGACGCGATGGCGAGCACGGTCAAGTTGTCGCCTCTATCATCCCCGTCTTTGGCTTGGTGCCCTGCCGGCGAACACCGTCGTGTCAGCCCCACGCCCGTCGACTTCGCTGCCAGCCGCTGGGCAGATGCGGCGGCGGATCTCTGGATGGCACCGGGGTTGCAAAACACCGCTCAGGGGGATGGATAGACCCTCGTTTTTCTAGGGGCCTTGGGCCCATGCAAAGAGAGATGTAGATGACCCACGATCCAGGCAAGCCGTCCGATCCGCAGACGCCGTCTGCAAGCGCTGTCCGTCACGATGTCGAGGTACTTTCCGAGCTGCGCTCGCTGCGCAGAAGCCTGCGGGCCGGCCTTGAGCTGAATGCCAAAGAGCACGCGAGCACGGGCGCGCGGATCGAGCAGAGCGTCAAGGACAGTGCAGGTGCAGTGGCTCGTCTTGAGCAGAGCATCAAAGAGACGGTAGGCGTCACCGCGCGCATCGAGCAG
>CAZKOY010000235.1:0-4107 GCA_964554495.1 uncultured Myxococcales bacterium | reverse complement strand
GCATCAAAGAGACGGTAGGCGTCACCGCGCGCATCGAGCAGAGCATCAAAGAGACGGTAGGCGTCACCGCGCGCATCGAGCAGAGCACCCGGGACACGACCGGCAGCATCGCCCGCGCTGAACAGAGCGCCAAGGAAGCTGCGAGCGCGGTCTCTCGCCTGGTCCAGAACGTGGACGAAGCCACAGGCGGCATCGATCGGCTGCAGCAGAGCACGCGGGACATCGCAGCCGCCGTCCAGCAGACCGCCCTGGCCGTCACCCGCGTCGAGACCAGCGCTCAAGCCCGGCACGAGACGCTCGCTGCCCTGCGCGAGACGCTTGGACACTTCAAAGGAAGCACCGCGGCTTCGCTGTCCAAGATTGAATCGCACGTCACGGATGTGTTACCCGCTCAGCTAGACAAAAACACAGAAGAGATTCGCACATTTCGACAAGAGGTCTCTGACACAGGCGATCAGGTAGTAACCAGCATAAAAGGCAGCGAAGAGCGGATTCTGCAGAAGCTGCAAGAGCAAGTCGCGGAAGCAACATCAAAAATCAGCGAAGAGACCAAAAAGCACATTGAGGAGAAAGCCGCAAAGAATGCAGCCTTAAACGAAGAGACAATTCGCAAACTAAAGGAGGAGATCAGGATTCTGCGGCAAAAACTCAGAGATGCACGCCTGAAGCTCGGCGAGAAAAATGGAACGGCGGCTCCGATAGTTGATATGAATGATGCCGATAGCCATGCATTGACAATTGAGAACCTATTAGATAGCAAAGTATCGTTCAACTCATCTGGCGTCGAATTTCAAGGCCATCCACGAGCCTTTCGTCACATGATTTCATCTGTTATTATTGCAATATATTGGTTGAGTCCCGTTCTGGCGATTGGCGCATTGGCATATGGTGGATATGCTATTTATGAACGATTAGTGGTGCAGAATATCAATCGTTCCTTAGAGGAACACTCAAAACAAAAATCAGCCATCCAGGCGAAACTTGAAGAATGCCAAGAGGGGTTGCTCAACGAAAAGATAAGCACGAATAAAGCCCGAGCAGAGCTGGGGCAGTGTCAGGCCCTGCTGAAAGAGGCGCTGCATCCCAAGCCCATTCCCAAGCCCATTCTCAGGTCTCGGCCAAACCCAGCCCCGCCGGGCGCCTATTCCATTGAGGGGACCATGCGCGTCGCTCCCCTCCCGACCTCGACCGCAGCGACCAAGTAGAAGCCAGCTCATAAGCGTGCGCGGGCCCAATTCAGCCGGCTATCCGTCCTAACTGCGTCTGGGCCGCTCCGGGCGGGCAGCCGTCGGCTGTGGGCTTCTCGCGACGGCATATGAGATGGCTTGTAAGGCGCGTAAGGGTCGCGCGGAGCCAGCTTGTCGTGTGGCCCGCGAGCCGCCGAGTCGGGAAGCGCAGCGCTCGACCGCCTGGCAAAGAAATTCGGACCCCGTAACTTGTGGAACCGCGATAAGCGTTCATGTATGAATCGGGCGTGTTTCTAACGCCACCTGCAGTCGACACGGTCAAAGAGCGCGGGAATTGCTGATTCCGGCAAATCGAGAGTAGAACATGACATATCAACAAATCATTGACTGGCTGTTACAGGGTGATGTTGCCATTCAATATCAAACATGGCGTGATTTATTGGGAAATAGCCAGGCGGAGCTTCAGCAGCGGATCGCAGTCGAAGGCTGGGGACATAAGCTGCTGTCGGCGCGCCACTCCAACGGGCACTGGGGCAGCGGATTCTATCAACCCAAATGGATTTCCACGCATTACACGTTGCTCGATCTGCGGAATTTGTGTCTGCCAGTGAACAATGCGCTGGTACATGGCACGCTCGATTTGGTACTCAAAGACAATATTGCCGACGACGGAGGTCTCAGATTGGGCCCGTCGACCCAGGAAAAGAGTGATGTATGCGTCAATGCGATGTTCCTCAATTACGCTTCGTATTTTCAAATTTCTGAAAAACAACTGCAGTCAGTTGTTGATAACATTCTGCATGAAATTATGCCCGATGGTGGATTTAATTGCAGAACCACCCGCAGCGGCGCCGTACATAGCTCTTTGCACACCACACTGTCCGTACTCGAAGGGTTTACTGAGTTTCAGAAAGCAGGACATACCTATAAAAAGCAGAACATACGGAAAGCAATCGCCAGTGCCTCTGAATTTCTTCTGATGCATAGATTGTTTCTGTCCGATCGAACCGGGCGAATTATTCACGACGATTTTCTTAAATTGAGATATCCATGCAGATGGAAGTACGATATTCTTCGCGCTATGGATTATTTTCAATACGCGGGCGCCAAAACGGATCCGCGTATGGCTTCCGCCATGGAGATTTTAACGAATAAAAGAAACAAAGAAGGCACCTGGAATCTCAGCAACCCGCATGTCGGTCAAGTGCATGTTGTAATGGAAAAGACCGGTCAAGCAAGTCGCTGGAATACGCTTAGAATGCTGAGAGTGCTGAAGGAATATTCACAATTCAATTAGCGACAATTTTGTCCAGCCCGCCGTCAAATTTCTGAAGGGTTCTCGCGGGAAACCGTGCGCGGCATGAGCGAACCCAACCGCAGTCCGCCCGGCTGATATCCGCGTCGAGCCCGCCTCAGAGCTTTGCGCAGCGCTGGCCCGCCGTGCTGAGCCTGGCATGTGCGTTGCTGTGGCATACCAGAATGAGACAGTCCCTGCGGTTCATCGCCTGCCTTCTTTTGGTGTCTGTGGTCAATACGTCGTCCGCGATGGCAGCGGGCATCGAAGCAGAGACGCGCACGAACGAGCAGCGCGTGTCGTTTGCCCTAGGTGACGCCGGCATCCTGGTGGTCGATGACGGAGCACCCGCCGCCGAGCGCGTGCTGGCCGCGCTGCCGCTTGCCGCGCCCCTTTTTGATCTGCTGTTCATCGACAATCGCTTGTATGTGGCGCGCGGTCCGGCTGGCATCACGGTGATCGACGTCAGCGATCACATGCGGCCCGTTGAGCTGTTCAGCTTCGGCAGCAACCACGCGCCCATCAGGCTCAGCCGCCAGGGCTCTTCGCTGGTGGCTGCCGACGAGCGTGGCAGCAAGGTGGCCTATGATCTGAGCCGGCGCGATACACCGCGACTCGTGCCACTGCCACAGCCGCCCGCACCGCCCACAGAGACGACCGCTGTCGCTGCGTTCCATCACGCGGACGATCCGCCAAGGGACGTAGCGGTGCGTTTCATCGCGGCGGGTTCATCGCTGTTGGCAAGCAGTCTGATCGTCGCGGCCGTTGGCGCACTGCTGTTTGCTGCGAGCGACCAAGCCATTGCGCAGGAGCGGCAGCGCCAGAAAGAACGGGATGCTGCGTGCAAGCAGGCCATGGAGAGCACCTGCGGCTGGTTTTACTTCTCGCTCGCCGGTCTGCCTGAGCTAGCGGCCGGCTACATCGTCGTGGGCCATGCTGTGCTGCGCAGTGCCGTGTCGATTCCGATCCTGGCGGTAGGGATGCACAAGCTTCGGCGCTCTGCGACGGTGCGCCCGGTCGTGGCTTTCTTGCCAGGCGCGTCGGCTACAGCGCCGGGCGTGCTGGTCGGCGCGAACCTGGGGCTGCGCTTCTGAGCCATCCTGCCGTCGCTGCCACGTCGAAATCAGCGGGCTGAACGGTTGCCGCAACAGCCCTGCAACGGACGAAGGGTTCGAGCCTCCTCGACGCGGCTTTGGTGCAGCGACCTCGATGAAGAACACGCGATCTGGCCAGGCATCGCTGCATGCGGCAGTCAGGCCTGAAGCGCAGGCTGCAAAAAGGGACTGAACAAGGACCGTCGAGTCACCGCGGGCTTCAGCGCGAGGCTGCGTGGGCTGCGCAGTCCGCGGCCGTGGGCGTGTGGGGGATGACGATGTTCTTGTTGTTGGGATCGAACTGCACCGGCAGAGTGCAGCGAATGAACGCCGCAAGCTGCTCGGGCCCGCGCGCTTCGGGCGAGACGTCCCAGATGCGCGCCGTATGGTCCCAGCTCGCGGTGACGATGCGACGACCGTCGGGGCTATACGTCGCACTCGCGACATCGCGCCCATGTCCCTTGAGCTCGGCAATCAGCCGGCCACTCTCGGCCTCCCACACCCGCGCCGTGTTGTCCTCGCTCGCGGTGAC
>CAZKOY010000234.1:0-6795 GCA_964554495.1 uncultured Myxococcales bacterium | reverse complement strand
CCGAGCTTCCCGTCGAAATGAACAGCTTCAAGAGCCAGCAGTTCCGCTGGGCCAAAGGCTCGATCCAGGTTGCCAAGAAGCTGCTTCCGACCATCCTGCGCTCGAATGTTCCCTTTGGCGTGAAGATGGAAGCCTTCTTCCACCTGACCAACAACTTCGCCTATCCGCTGCTGTTCCTGCTGTCGCTGCTGCTGCTGCCGAACCTGCTCGTGCGCACCACCCACGGCCTGCGGGAAGTGCTGCTCATCGACCTGCCGCTGTTCTTTGGCACGACGCTTTCGGTGTGCGCGTTCTATGTCACCAGCCAGCGCGAGATCGCCCCGCGAAGCTGGTGGCGCGTGATCAAGAGCCTGCCTCTGATGATGTCGCTCGGCATTGGCCTATGCATCAATCAGTCGCGCGCCGTGCTGGAAGCGCTGTTCAGCAATGAGTCCGGCGAGTTCGTGCGCACCCCGAAGCACGGTGTGCAAGCGCGCCTGGAAAAGTGGACCGGCAAGAAGTACCGCGCGGCCAAGACGCTGGTGCCAGCGATTGAAGTGCTGTGCGCGATCTACTTCGCCGTCGCGCTGGTGCTGGCACTGTTCAACGGTCACTATCTGTCGCTGCCGTTCCTGCTTCTGTTCTTCGGCGGCTACGCCTACGTCGGCACGCTCAGCGTCTACCAAGCGCGCTAGGCGTCGCAGTCCTTGCTCGCGCCGCGCTCGCGCTGCGTCTTCAACCAAGGGATCGTCGGCTTGAACCTATCCGCCCTCTGGCGCAAGGCCCGGCGAAAGCTCTTCCTCCTCGCAGCATTTGTTCTCGTTCCACCTCTCCTTCTTGCTTTGACTGCCATGATCCTGCGGCTCGTGCCGCGGGCGCCGCTTGCTGCGACCTATTCTTCGTCGATTGCCGTCCGCGATCGCGATCATCGGCTCTTGCGGTTGACGCTGTCTGACGACGACAAGTACCGCCTGTGGACGCCGCTTTCAGACATCGCGCCCAACTTGGTGGCGGCGATGCTTCTGCATGAGGACCGCCACTTCTATCGCCACTTTGCGGTGAACCCGCTGGCGCTTCTGCGGGCCGTCTATGTCACGTATATCGCGCGCGAGCGGCGCGTCGGTGGATCGACGATTCCCATGCAGCTTGCGCGCTTGCATTACCGCATCAAGTCGCGCAGCCTGCGCGGCAAGCTGTCCCAGGTCCTGCACGCCGTCTATCTTGAGCTGCGCTATCCCAAAGAGGAGCTTCTAGAGGCCTACCTGAACCTGGTGCCCTTCGGTCAAAACATCGAGGGAGTCGCCGCAGCCAGCCAGATCTATTTCGGCAAGTCAGTGGCCAAGCTGCAGCTTGCCGAAGCGCTGACACTGGCCGTGATTCCGCAGAGCCCGCTGCGCCGCGGCTCGGTCGTTCGCGAAGCAGAAGGAAGCGCAGAAATCGAGCCCAACAGCACCGGCACGCAGGCGCTCATGCGGGCACGCGCGGCTCTTTACGAAAAGTGGCTGGCGGCACATCAAAGCGAAAAGCGCGACGAAGCGCTGATGAAGTTGCCGATCTCGCTGCGCGACACCCGCGATCTGCCGTTCCGCGCGCCCCACTTTGTCGAGTCTGTTCTGGCGCAGGCCCGCAGCGACGGAGCAGGACAGGCAGTCGGCTCGCGAAAAAGCAAGGCCGTGCCGCATCGCAACGAACAGATCACAACCCTGGATTTGTCGCTGCAACAGCTCGTCGAAAAGCAGATCAAGGGCTATGTCGCGCGCAACCGCCGCATCGGCATCACCAATGCGGTGGCTCTTCTCGTCGACAGCCGCGATCTGAGCGTGCGCGCCGCGGTCGGCAGCGCCGACTTTTTCGATGCCACGATCGAAGGTCAGGTCAGCGGCCTGACCGCGCGCCGCTCGCCGGGATCGACGCTAAAGCCGTTCATCTATGCCTTGGGCATCGATCAGGGCGCCATCCATCCTTTGACCATGCTCAAAGACGCGCAGCTTGCGTTTGGTGCCTACAGCCCGGAAAACTTTGACGGTCGCTTTGCCGGTCCTGTGTCTGCCAAGGAAGCGCTGGTGCGCTCGCGCAACGTCCCCGCGCTGACCGTCGCTGCGAAGCTCACCAACCCCAGCTTCTATGCCTTTCTAAAAAGCGCCGGCATCTCGCGCATGAAATCGGAAGAACACTATGGCTTGTCGCTGGTGCTCGGCGGCGGCGAGGTGACGATGGAGGAGCTAGCCACGCTGTACGCCATGCTGGCCAACCGGGGTGTGCTGCGCCCGCTGCGCTCACGCAAGAGCGATCCCGAGCCTTCCGGGATTCGCCTGCTCTCGGATGAGTCGAGCTTCATGACCGTCGAGATGCTCAAGGATAACCCGCGGCCCGGTGATGCCGAGACCCACAGCCTGCGCTTCACCATCGAGCCGTATCGCGCGGCGTGGAAGACCGGCACATCGTATGGCTTTCGCGACGCGTGGACGGCTGGGATCATCGGCCCCTATGCCTTGGTGGTATGGATCGGCCACTTCAACGGCGAAGGCAACCCGGCCTTCGTCGGAGTCTCGGCCGCGGCACCGCTGTTCTTTGCCATCGGCGATGCGCTGTATGCCCGGCTGCGCGATCTCAGCGAGCCACCGCGTCCTCTGCCAAGCAACGTAAGCCGCGTGCCAGTGTGTGCGGTGTCGGGCCAGATCCCGTCGAAGTTCTGCCCGCACAAGAAGAACACGTGGTTCATCCCCGGCCGCTCGCCCATCGAGGTCTGCCAGATTCATCGGCCCATCTTGGTCGATGAGCTGACCGGCAAGCAGATCTGCCGCAGCGACGGAACAAGCAGCAAGCGTCGCGGACGCCTAGAAGTCTACGAGTTCTGGCCCTCGGATCTTTTGCGCCTGTTCCAACAGGCTGGACTGCCACGCCGCACCCCGCCCCCTGCCGAAGGGCCCGGCTGCGATCTGACGGCGCAGTCCAGCCAAGGGCAGCCGCCCACCATCACATCGCCCCTGCGCGGCGTGGTGTACACGCTGACCGAGGGCAGCGGCCTGCGCGACAACGACGGCGACCGCCGCGACAGCATCGGCCTTTCCGCCATCACCGATGCCGATGCCAGCGAGGTGTTCTGGTTCGTCGGTGGCACGCTCGCAGGTCGATCAAAGACCGGCCAGTCCTTTCTGTGGAAGCTGCCCACCACACCCGGCAAGTACGTCATCCGCGCCGTTGACGATCACGGCCGCTCGGACACCCGCGAGCTGACCGTCGCGCGCTCGCGCTGAATCGCCATTCAGCGCACTGAATCTCGATTCAGTACAGCCTGAACTCTAGCAGGCGCCCCTCAAGTGGGCCGTTCCACAAGATATGGCGAGCGCTGGGGCGCAGGCCAATCTGCTTCGCTAAGTCGAGGTTGGCGGTATAGACATACGCGCTCCAGCCTGTGAAGCGCCGCTTCAGCGTGTCGCCGAGTGCGCGGTACAAGCCGACAAGCTCATCTGGTCCGCCCATGCGCTCGCCATAGGGTGGGTTGCACAGCACGATGCGCGGCATCTCGGACGTCGGCACCGTCACTGGTGGCTCGATGCTGCGCAGGTCGCCAAGCTGGATCTGCGAAAACGGCGACAAGCCCGCCGTGCCCAGGTTGCGGCGCGCCGCGCTGATCGCCTGACGATCCAGGTCATAACCATGCAGAAACACGCGGCCCCCGCGCACCACCTGCCGTCCGGCGTCTTCCACGACGCGCTGAAACGCTGCTTGATCGAACGTTCGCCAGCCCATGAACCCGAAGTGACGCGCCTTGCCGCCGCTGCGCAGAAGGCCGGGGCTCTTCTGCAAGATTCGCAGCCCCGCTTCGACGAGCAGCGTGCCACTTCCACAGCACAAATCGACCACGGTCGGCAGAAGCGGTATGCCCTCACGATCGACGGGCGGGGGTCCCATCGGCAGATCGCGCAGCGCGATCTCGACGAAGGTCGCGGCCAGGGTTTCTTTGAGCGGCGCCTCGACCGATGCCACGCGATAGCCACGCTCGTGAAGCGGCGCGTCCGAGCTATCCAGCGAAATGACCATCCGCGGCGCCCCGCGCAGCGAGCGCTCGCCGGGCTTGTTCTCACTGTAAAGCTGCACGTGGATGCGCAGATCCGGGCTCTGCACCGAGACATCGGGGCGGCGACCATAGCGAGCGCGAAAGCGATCACAGATCGCGTCTTTGACCCGCAGCGCCACGAACATGCTGTTGCTCAGCCCGACATCAGGCAGCGTGCCATGCGCCGACACCGCCAGCGTCCCCTGTGGCGACAAGAACTCCTCCCAGGGCAGACCAAATGCCACCGCGTACAGATCCTCGGCGCCGCGACAGGGGGCATCGGCAAGCTCGACCAGCACGCGCGATGCACAGCGCAGATCGAGGTTGGCGCGATACAGAAGCGACAGCGCACCGCGAAAATGCACACCGCCGGACGCGGGCGAAAGCGCGACCTCTGCGACATCCGGCAGGCGCTTTAGCTCGGCGGCGACCTGCGCATCGGCGCCGCGCGGACACAGCGCACGCAGGCGCAGGCTGTTCAGGTTCAAAGCCACGCGCGAGATCTCGGCTCTGCGCATCGTGGGTCGATGGGATGGAAAACCTTGGCGCGGCGCACCGCGCTCACCGTGCGAATTGGGAAACGTCATGTTGCGATCCGCCGCAGCCGTATCACATCGCCGCCGGCTCTGTCACAGCTTTCGCGGCAGCGCGGTGCCTTGTTGAAGGGGCCCACAAGCCATAACCAGCGACGATAGATGCGCGCCATGGCGCAGCGATTGACCCCGCCTATCCGGCGGGAGGAAAATCCACCCGGAGGTTCAGCACATGAATGAGCGGGGGAGCCGGAAGATTCCAGTTACCGAGAGGCAGTTTCTCTGGGTACAAGACGATGACAAAGGCGAGGTCACGCTGCACGTCGGCCCGACGATGGTCTCGCCGACCGCCGCGGATCGTGTGGTCATTGACGATGGCGACGGAGGCTTTCGCGAAGACACGAGCAGCCGGCCGCAGCGACTGATCGAAGTCGGCGATCACCAGTACGCCGTCTTGTACAACCCGCTTCTGGAAAACGATGGCGGCCCAAACGGTCGCTTCCGCGTTGGCAGAAACGAAACGCGTCCGCTCAAGAACGGCACGCGGGCGATGATCCCTGGACCCTGTTCGTTCTATCTGCGCCCTGGCCAGCGCGCCGAAGTGCGCGACGCGCACGAGCTTTCGGCCAGCCAGTACTTGGTGGTCAAGGTCTATGGCCCGCTGGATCCAACAGCGCCGTATCACGATGTCACGGTGCGCTCAGCGGCGATCACGCGAGCCACCGCAGAAGCCTTGGATGGTCGGCCGCAGCCGCTGCCGGATGCCGCCGCCAGCAAGCCGCTCATGCGCGGTCAGCTAATCGTCGTGCGCGGCATCGACACGCAGTTTTACATTCCACCGTCTGGCGTCGACATCGTGCCCGACACGTCGGTCGATGAGTCCGGCGCAACGCTGTCAGCGGTGACAGCACAGCGTCTGGTCACGCAGATGCAGCAGCTACAGACGACCGCAGCGCCGCCCAAAGGCCCCCCGCCGCTGCCACCTGCCGAACCAAGCGCACCATCGTTTGAAGACGCCGAAGAGAGCGAGGTCGAGCGCAGCAAGGCCAAGCGCGCGGTCGCGCAGTATCAGTCGCAGGCTGCGTTTGTCGATCAGGCGGCGCGCACACGACAGCGTGTGCAGGCGCCGGGCAAGCCCATGCCGCCACCGCCACCGCTGCCAAGTGCTCCGCCTGCGCCCATGGCCTCGGCGCCAGCTCGCGGTGAAGTCGCCCTGCCCGCGCCCGCCGTCAACTTGACCCAGGCCCCACCCGCAAACATCGATGACTTGCTGGCCAGCGACAGCGTGCGCAAAGCCATCGAGCGCGAAGCGCGGCAGGCCCGCCTGGTTCGCCACGCTGCGGTGCTCGGTGAAAAAGAGTTCTGCGTGCTGATCGATCCCGACGGGAAACGCGAGATCAAGGTCGGCCCGGCGCGCGTGTTCCCTGGTCCGTACGACACGTTCATGACCAAGGGCTCGCGCAATCGCACATACGATGCGTATGAGCTTCTTCCGCAGCGTGCGCTGTGGCTGCGCGTCATCAGCTCGATCTCGCGCGAGGACATGGCGGCCAAGATGCCGCGCGGTGTGCAGCTCGACAAAGAGATGTATTACCCCGGCGATGAGCTCTTGCTGTCTGGCGTCTCAGGTTTCTTCTTTCCGTTCAACGAGATCGAAGTCCTGGCGCCGCAGACCGGTGAAGCCGTGGTCGGCAACGATCACAGCAGCGTGTTCATCGAGGCCATCGGCATCGATCAGAAGTCAGGCATCTATGTCCGCGACCTGACGACGGGTGAGGTGCGTCTGATCCGCGGCAAGCAGTCGTATCTGGTCGACCCGCGCAAAGAGATCCACATCACGCGCACACTTTCGATCGCGGAATGGAACCTGTGGATCGCGCCATCTGAGCCGCACAAGCTGACCAACAAAGCGATGATGACGCCGTGGGCCGTGTCGATCATCGTGCCGCACAACACAGCCGTGCTTGCGACATCGGCAGCGGCGCAGCGCGTGATCGAAGGTCCCTGCGTCACGCTGCTGGAATACGAAGAGACGCTGGTTCCCCTGCGCCTTTCGACGGGTACACCGAAGAGCGATGAACACCCGCTGCAGACTTGCTTCCTGCGCACGGTCGGCAATCGCGTCTCGGACATCATCGAAGTCGAGACCAGCGACTTCGTCCGCATCCACATCCGCACCAGCTACAGCGTGACGTTCCTACGCGACCACAAAGACAAGTGGTT
>CAZKOY010000233.1:0-7108 GCA_964554495.1 uncultured Myxococcales bacterium | reverse complement strand
ATCTTGCAGATATGCGGATGCTCGATGCGGGCTTGGGCGCGGGCTTCGCGGTCGAAGCGCTGGCGTTGGCGGGTGTCGAAGGTCTGTACCTGGCTGTCGCGCAGCAGCTTGATGGCAACACCTCGCTTAAGACGCGGGTCCCGCGCTTTATAGACGCGACCCATGCCGCCCGCCCCCAGAAAGGAAACGATCTGGTAGCGCTCCCAAGACTGCAGTGGCAAGAGCTCTCCCGACGCTGTCAGCGCGGGCTCTGCTATGCCGCCTGCATCAAGCGTCGGCGCCGAGGAGTCGAGCTCAGCCGCAGCCGTCTTGCTGCCGGTCGGTTCTTCGGCGGGACTTCGGGTTCCAGCCAGGGTGTCCAGCAGCTCGATCGGCTCTGGCATCGCAGACCGATCATATCAGTCGGTGCAAGGTGGCGGTGACAGATGTGCGGCGGCTTACGAGGAAGACATAGACCCGGTGCTGGCGTGCGCAGCGAAGGCGCGCACAGCCCACTTATGAGCGCCGTCTGATCCAGCGCCTCGCGAGCCTCAGGCGACGGCTGCCGGGCCTTGGTGCAAGCGCTCGGCCAGACGCTGCGCGGCCCGACTGACCACCGCCATGATCGTCAGCTGCGGGTTCACGGCAGGCGAGGTTGGGATGACGCTGCCATCGCAGATGTACAGGCCCGGCAGATCGTGCGCCTGCAGGTCGGGGTCGACGACGCTGAGCGCAGACGAGACACCCATGCGCGCCGTGCCCAGCGGGTGATACGCCGTCAGATCGAACTGGTTGGGACGCAGATCCAGCGCGTGCATCCGCTGTAGCTCGTCGGGATGGTGCAGGATCTCAAAGCCATGCACGGGGGTGAGGACGCGCCTGGCGCCCGCGCTGAAGAACACGCGGCTCAGCACATCGATCGCGCGCTTGAGGCGCGTGACATCGTGAGGCGTCAGGTCGTACCGCACAAGCGGGCGACGGAACGGGCCAGGGGCCACGCTGCCCCAGGTCGAGTCTTCGAGCATGAACCCGAAGCAGGCCAGGTGCTGGAACTGCTCCATGGTCTCGACGAATTCCCGCCCCACCAAGGTCATGGTGATCGCCGACAGATCGGCGGGCGTCGCGGCGCCCTCGAACAGCAGGCCTTGCTCGTGGTACTGCTCGATGGCGTAGCTCTGGGGAATCGAGGGACCGGCGTTGATGAGCTCAGGCATGACGGCAAAGACGCCGGCTGCGGGGTGAATGGTCAGGTGCTGCCCCAGGGCTCGCGAGCGTGACAGCGCCCGTCGGGTCTGCGGGTCGGACAGCAGAAAAACCGGCGTCGCCAGCGTGCCGGTGGCCAGTACCACAGCCTTGGCTCGCACACGGAAGCGCGGATGAAGCCGATGTCCATCGCGCTGCGGATACGCCGAAACGACCTCGACGCCCACCGCACGGCCCCCTTCCAGCAGCAGCCGCTCGGCCCGCGCCCCGACGACTAGCTCGGCCCCGGCACGCAGGGCCATCGGCACATAGCTTACGTTTGTCGAGCGCTTGGCATCCGTCGGGCAGCCAAAGCAGCAAAGCCCCTGTCCATCGCAGCCGGGAGCGTTGCGGCGCAAGGGCTTGTGTCGCAGACCCAGCGCATCAGCGCCACGCGCCACCGCCGCGGCCGCTGCACCCAGAAACTGCGGCGGGCCATAGTCGACACCCAGCACCGCTTCGACGCGCTCGTAATATGGCGCAAGACCCGACGAGCCATAGCCGACAAGCCCAAGCTGCTGTTCCCACATCTGCGCGACGCGATCCGGCATGCGATAGCAGGTCCCGCTGTTGACCGTCGTCGAGCCACCGACGGTCTTCCCAGTCGGCACGAAGATCTGCCCATTGCCGAGCGTGGTCGTCGCGCCCATGTCGCGGTACAGAAGGTGCTGCATGCGAAACGTGCTGCCGGTGAAGTCCTGGCGGCCATAAAACAGCCCTTCTTCCAGCAGCAGCACGGCGTGGCCCGCGGCGGCAAGCTCATACGCGGCGACGGCACCACCCGCCCCGGATCCGATGACGACGACGTCCGCTTCCAGCGTTTCTCCGTCGGGGATGTCGCAGGCGCGCTGGGTCCGTTCCCGCACATAGCGCGGCTGATCGTCCGGGGTCACACGCAGCAGAGCCGCCTGTTCCGTCGGTGTACCCTCGCGATACTTCTGGCCCAGCAGCGAATAGATCGCGGGATCGTCGAAGTACAGCGCCTTGATCGGCGTCGCCACGGCGCGCAGGAACAGCCGCTGTGAAAAGCCGCCATGCAACAGACCTTCGAGCAGCGCCGTCACCTGCTCGGGCTGCAAGGCCGCGAGGCCCTTTTGGTACTTGATGCGGCTGAGCACACCCAGGCTGCGCAGGATGCCGCGATACCCCAGGGAAAGCGCCGCGCCGCCGTCGCCCATCAGCTCTTGCATGCGCGCGACCAAGCGTGGACCGACGGCAGGCAAGCGCTCTCCGCCGGGAATCACGGCTCGCGCGACCGCCAGAAAAGCGCGGGCTTCGCTCTCAGAAAAAACCGCAAGCGAGGTAGCGCGAAAGTCCCCCCCGCGCGTCGGGACTCTCTCGGCCAGCCCCGTCGATGGCACGACGGCACTGGGCCCTTCGATGCGCGGCCCCCTATCGCGCGACGAGAGCGAGTCAGAACCTGCAGCGTGAGCGGACACGACCGGAAGAGAAGCAGAGCGCATAGCGGACTCCTAAGGCAAGGGAAGGGAATCAGGAAGGCTTATTGGTTCATCCATCCGATTCATTTCTAGAAGTAACCCGCGATGCATGACGCGGCAAGGTGGCACTTCGCACAGAGCTCGGCAATTTCTCGGCCCTGCCTCGTATGCTGAGCGAATGGAACCTCTCGATTTCGACTTGGTGGTCATCGGTGCCGGCTCAGGCGGAGTGGCGGCCAGTCGTCGCGCCGCAGCGCTGGGGGCTCGCGTAGCCCTGTGCGAGGCCGGGCGCGTCGGCGGCACCTGCGTCTTGCGCGGCTGCGTACCCAAAAAGCTCTTGGTCTATGGCAGCCACTTCCGCGATGACCTGGACGATGCCGCGGGCTTTGGCTGGCACATCGACGGCGCCCGACTCGACTGGCCGACGCTGATCGCGGCCAAGGATCGCGAGATCGATCGGCTAAACGGCGTCTATCTATCCATGCTGCGCGATAGTGGTGTGCAGCTTTTTAACGGCTGGGCCCGCCTGCTCGATCGCCACACCGTCGAGGTCATGGCCGACGGCAAGAGCCAGCGCCTGCGCGGCCGCTATCTGCTGGTCGCGACCGGATCGGCGCCGCACAAGCCCGAGATCCCAGGCGCCGAGCTAGGCATCACATCCGATGAAGCTCTGTCGCTTCGCTCGCTGCCCGCACGCGTGATCATCGTCGGTGGTGGCTACATCGGCGTCGAGTTCGCCGGCATCTTTAGCCGAGCCGGCGTCCACGTCACCCAGGTCGTGCGCTGCGACGCCGTGCTGCGCGGCTTCGACGAAGAGCTACGGCAGGCCTATGGGACCGAGCTTGCCAAGCGCGGCATCACCCTGCGCACAGGCGAACAAGTCGCGGCCGTCGAGCAATCCGCAGATGCAAGCCATTTGCATCTTTTGCTGGGCAGCGGCGAGCGCATCGCCAGCGACGTGGTTCTATTCGCCACCGGGCGTCGTCCCAACACCTTGGGCCTGGGCTTGGCCGAAGCGGGGGTCACACTGCGCGGCCCGTCGGAACACGGCGCCATCGTCGTCTCAGAAGAGTCGCGCACTGCCGTCGACAACATCTTTGCCATCGGCGACTGCACCGACCGCCTGAACCTGACTCCGGTGGCGATCGCCGAGGGACGCGCCGTCGCTGCCACGCTGTTTGGCGGCCAGCCCAGCCGCGTCGATCATCGCAACGTGGCGACGGCCGTCTTTGGTGCTCCTCCCTTGGCCTGCGTCGGCTTGACCGAAGAGCAAGCGCGGCAGGGCGGCCACACCATCGACGTCTATGCCACGCGCTTCCGGCCGATGAAGCACACGCTGTCGGGCCGCGACACGCAGACGCTGATCAAGCTGATCGTCGACCGCCCGAGCGGACGCGTCCTGGGCTGTCACATGATCGGCGCCGACGCGCCCGAGATCATGCAGGCCTTGGCCATCGCCATCACCTGCGGTGCCACCAAGGCGCAGTTCGACGCGACGATCGCCCTGCACCCCACCGCCGCCGAGGAGTTTGTCCTTTTGCGTCAGCCGCGCACCGTCGCCACCTAAGCCGCGCGCAGCGGACCATACCCAGCCGGCAAAGCTGCGAAAATTGTCAAATTTTCAGATTCTATTGTGTGGCTGACCTCGCTATGCTCTTCGAGCAATGGTTGGCTCAATTACACTTCTGTGTGCCGTATTGTCGCTGCAGTCCTCCGCAGTGCCGGCGAGCCAGGGGCTTGCTGCGTCCCCCGCTCATGAGCCGCGGGGCCACCTAAGCTGGGTCGATGCCACCTTTCTTGCGGCGCGCATCCGTGCCGAGCGCGGCATCGAGGCCGAGCCGGTCCTGGGCATGGCCCGCGAGCGCCCCGAGCCCTTGGCGGTGGTGCCGATTGGCGCCCATGTCCGCGCCGAGGTGCGCACCGCGCTGGCCTTCTGGCGCATGGCTGACGCCGCGCGTCGCGACGGCATCGAGCTGCAGGTGACCAGCGGCTTTCGCTCGCAGCACGAGCAAGCAGCGCTCTTCGACCTGTACCGTCGCGGTCGCGGGCCTCTGGCTTCGCGCCCTGGGCGTTCGAACCACCAAAGCGGCCACGCCCTGGATCTAGAGACGCGGTCGCCGCGCGTCCGCAAGTGGCTGAAGCGGCACGCCGAAGACTACGGCTTCTATCGCACGGTCCCGTCGGAGCGCTGGCACTTCGAATACTGGGGCCGCGGCGGATAGCGACGCCCACAGGCCACAGCTTTTAGTGCTTGGTTTTGCCGCTTTTGCGCGGGGCGGGGCTGCTTGGACGGGCGACGGGCGGCGCAGTGACATCGCTGGCTCGCGACGGGCTCTGGGCCTTGCGGACAAAGCGAGCCTTCACTTCTTGATCCCAGCGCAGAAGCAGGCTGCATGGCCCGCTGTCGCTGCAGTCGCCAGACCAGCCTGCGAACTCATAACCGGGAGCCGGCGTTGCGCTCAAATGGACGCGCGTACCCTTGGCAAAGCGCTCGCTGCAGGCATAGCCGCAGTCGATGCCGACGGGAACCGAGATCACGCGACCGGCGTCGACCTCGCCCTGGGTTGCGACCTGCAGCCGCACTTTTTGTGGCTTGAGCCGCGGCCCCAACACCGCCACCGCCGCCCCGATTAGGCCAAGCACAGCCAGTACACCGCCGACGAACACGACGGCGCGCTTGCGCGTTGGCTGGGGGGCTTCGCTGGGCGCTTGACCGACGCTGCCCGCTGGGCTTTCGGGGGCGGCAGGTCCGACGGACGAACGCAGCGGCTGCAGCGGCACAGCCCCGCGGACGGCCACGGGATCGCTTTCGGCGGGCGCGCTCGCAGGCGCGGTTTGCCCGGCTCCACCCGTCATCCCGGACGCCGTCTTGCGTGCCTGCATCAGCGTCGGAGCCAGCGCATCCAGCGAGGCCCCTGAGAGGCCGCCTCCCGGCACCTGCGCCAGAAGTACTTCAAGCTCACCTGCGGCGTCGGCCATGCTCGGGCGCTCTGCGACGTCTTTAGCCATCATCCGTCGCAAAAGATGCCCAAGTGCATCGGGGACCAGCGGGTTGCGGTCGCGGATATGCGGAACCGGCGCCGAGACGTGCTTCAGCATCACGGCGTTGACGCTCAGCCCGGAAAAAGGCGGCTCGCCCGTCAGCATCTCGAACAGCAGCACGCCCAGCGAGTACACGTCGCTCTTGCCGTCGACGTTGGTCATGCCGTCGCACTGCTCGGGCGACATGTAAAGCGGCGTGCCCAGCATCGTGCCAGCCGCCGTCTTGACCAGCGCCCCCTTGCCCTGCTGTTCCTCGCTAAGCTTGGCGATACCAAAGTCCAAAATCTTCGCCCGTTCCCCCGACGCCGCCTCAGGATCCCGCACCACAAACACATTCTCGGGCTTCAGGTCTCGATGAACGATGCCCTTTTCGTGGGCGGCTTTTAGGGCGGATGCGATCTGGCGGCCAAGGCGCATGGTGTCGGCGATGGTCAGGCCACCGTTTTGGATGCGCGCCGACAGCGTCTCGCCTTCCAGGTATTCCATGACGATATAGGCGGCACCGTCGGGCAGGCGGCCCGATTCAAAGATCGTCACCAGGCTGGGGTGGCCGATCAGGTTCACCGCCCGCGCCTCGTTCAAAAAGCGGTTCACTGCCTCGGGAAACTGGGCGAGATGCGGGTGCAGAACTTTCAGCGCGACGCGCTTGCCGATCTCTTCCTGCAGACCCTCGAACACCTGACCCATGGCACCTTCGCCGAGCAGGCGCGTGATGCGATAACTTCCAACCGTCTGTCCAACGCTGAGCATGGCCTGTGCGGACCTGAGTGTGGCCCGATCCCCGTCGAGAAATTGTATCACTCGGCCACGCGACCTCGGAAGCACAAAGGCAAGCCTGGGCTGCCAGAGACAAGCTCGGCTGTGTTTTCGCCGCGCGGCCGCAGACACAAAACCCAACCGCCCAGCCAAGCCGCATCACAGCGATATTTTCGAGGGAGAGGCGCTTGTGTTTCGACGCGCGGATGCGGTAAAGGGGCATCCATGGCTGCGTCGACTTCTCCCTCTTCTGGCTCGTCTTCTAGCTTGCCTGGCTCTGGGTCCGCGTCTTCGGGGGCGGCCAAGGTACCAGCCAGCTTCGAAACTCACCCCTCGCGATACCGACACTGGAAGCTGAACGTCGACGGAGCGGTCGCCCGCCTGGACATGACCGTGCGCGAGGACGAGCCGCTGGTGCCGGGGTATCCGCTGAAGCTCAACTCATACGATCTGGGGGTCGATATTGAGCTGTGCGACGCCGTGCAGCGTCTGCGCTTTGCCCACCCGCAGGTGCGCGTCGTCATCTTGGGCAGCGGCCGCGATCGCGTGTTCTGCGCCGGAGCCAACATCCACATGCTGGCGGCGTCGACGCACGGCTTCAAAGTGAACTTCTGCAAGTACACCAACGAGACGCGCCTTTCGATCGAAGA
>CAZKOY010000232.1:0-7132 GCA_964554495.1 uncultured Myxococcales bacterium | reverse complement strand
ACGCCCGACCCACGGGTTCGAAGCCCGTTGCTCTATCCAGCTGAGCTACAGACGCACGGTCAAAGGAAGGCCCTCTTACCGCGGGCGCTGCGCGCTTGGCAAGCGAAAAATTGCCGCGCGTCCCTTCTGGCTTCGCGCTTGGATCGCGGCTGCGCTACGGCCTGCTTGCGAACGCTCAACCTCGTCGGCGGTGGGCAGGTGACTGATATACTCTTGGGCCATGCCGAAGCACGGAATGTCTGGCGATGGTCGAGATGGAGGCAGCGGCGGTAGCGAGGAGCTCAAGTCGCTGCGCGAAGCGGTGCAAGCCCTGCCCACAAACCTGCATCTGCGTCGGCAGCTTGCGGAAGCGGAAGAGAAAAGCGGCGACGTTGAAGGAGCCCTAAAGACCGTGCAAGCGGCGCCCGGTCCCGACGCCAAGCTGTTTATCATCGCCGCCCGCTGCTTGTATGAGCTTGGACGCTACAAAGAAGGGCTCGACTATTACGACAAGGCGGTGGCTCTCGAAATCGCGGTGGCCGATGCGACGCTGCGCGATCAACTGACGCGGGCGCAGGCCGATCCGCGATCGCGCTTGCGCTTGGTTGCCGATCCCAATGAAGCCAAGGACGATGCCACGTCGGTCGAGGTCGAGCAGCCCAAGATCACCTTTGCCGAGGTCGGCGGTCTCGACGATCTGAAAGAAAAGATTCGCCTACGCGTGCTGCATCCGCTCAAGCGACCGGACCTATATAAGGCATTCGGTAAGAAGCTGGGCGGCGGCATCTTGATGTATGGCCCGCCGGGCTGTGGCAAGACGTTCTTGGCGCGGGCGACGGCGGGCGAGGCCGGCGTGCGCTTCATGGCGGTTGGGATCGAAGACGTGCTCGACATGTGGTTCGGGCAGTCGGAAAAGAAGCTGCACACGCTGTTCAGCAAAGCACGGCACGAAGCGCCATCGATCTTGTTCTTTGACGAAGTCGATGCCTTGGGCGGACGGCGGTCGGCCTCGCGGCACGATCACTACCGCATGTTGGTGGCGCAGTTCTTGGCGGACATGGACGGCATCGGCTCGACGGAAAAGGATGCCGTGCTGGTGATGGGGGCGACCAATGCGCCCTGGGATGTCGACCCTGCGTTCCGTCGCCCTGGTCGCTTCGCCGACGTGCTGTTTGTGCCGCCGCCGGATCTCAAAGCGCGCGTCGAGATCTTCAAGCTGAAGCTCAAGAACAAGCCGACGCGTGACATCGACGTGACCGAGCTAGCGCGGCAGACCGAGCTTTATTCCGGCGCCGATGTCGAGCACGTGGTCGAAGCCGCGACCGAGGTAGCGCTGGAGCAGTCGATGAAGTCGGGCAGCGTGCGTCCGCTGGACATGCGCGACCTTTTGGCTGCGGCCAAGCGGGTAAAGCCCTCGACGCTGGAGTGGTTTTCGACGGCGCGCAACTTCGCCACCTATGCCAACGAGGGCGGCCAGTACAACGACGTTCTCGACTACATCAAGAAACATCGCCTGGGATAAGCGACCGGCCGCGCAGCGCTGTACGCGCTGGCGGCGTGCGCCCCACTTGAGCTGTTCGCGGGACTGCTAGCGCGCCCAGGCCAGTACCAGCGCGACGGTGAGCAGCCACAGCAGGATGGCAGCGTTCAGCGGCCGATCGCGCAAGAGGATCTCTTCCGGGCTGCCGCCTTGGTCGTGGCGATACGTCAGGTATAGATAGCGAAACAAGCCGTACAGCACATAGGGGATGGTCAGCATCATCGCGTGGCTGCGCGGCATTCCCTCGGCGGTGAACGTGTACAGCGAGTACGCCATGATCGTGCTCGCCGTCGTGACGCCGATCATCTGATCCAAAAGCTGCGGCGTGTACTCAAGCAGGATCTTGCGGTGCGATCCAGCGTCGCGGTCGAGCAGCAAAAGCTCGTGTCGCCGCTTGCACAGCCCCAAAAACAGCGCTCCCAAGAACGTCACGATGAGCAGCCACGGCGAGATCCACGATCGAATGACCAGCGCTCCTGCGACGGCGCGCAGCACGAAGCCCGAGGCAATGACGAAGACATCCAGAATCACGACGTGCTTCCACCACAGCGTGTACAGCACCTGCAGCAGCAGATAGATCCCCAAGCTCGCAGCGAAGGCGGTGTTCAGCCACAGCGCAAACGCCAGGCTGGAAAACAACAGCAGCGCCGCCACGAACAGAGCCAGCGCAGGCGAAATTTGTCCACTGGCCAGCGGTCGCTTCTGCTTCTGCGGATGCTTGCGATCGGGCTCGATATCCTTGAGGTCGTTGAGCAGATACACTCCGCTCGACAGCGCCGTGAACGCGACAAAGCCCAGCGTCGCCAGCTTCAGATACCCCCACATCTGCGGCGACATGGGCTGCCACAGCTTGTTCAAGTTGAACAGAAAGCTGCCGTATAGAAGCAGGTTCTTGGGCCACTGCTTGGGTCGCAGAGCGCGCACCAGATGAAAGGCTGTCGCCATCTCTGCGCATCATAGACATGGAGCAGGCTTCCCTGACAGCGCTTTGCCGCGCAGACGCACAGGCGCGGTGGTTTTCCAAGGCGGCGATCGCAGGCGTGATCAGCGAAGGTGCGTCTGCAAGAACGCGGTGACTAGGGCCCAGGCCTGTGCGGCGGCTTCGGCGTCATAGTCGCTGCGCGCATCGCAGAAGAAGCCGTGGTTCTGCTCTGAAAACTCGACGTTCACATAGGGCTTGCCGAGCTTCTTGAGGGTGTCGACGGCAAGCCGCCCGGACTCGTGCGAGATGTGCGCGTCCTTGCCGGCCCACAGCATCAGGATCGGGCCGGACTGCGTCGGGGCGTACGACAGCTTGTCGGGGGCGATGTTGCCGTAAAACGACACCGCACAGCGCAGCGGGGCCACGCCATTTGCGACGAACGACAGCCGCCCGCCCATGCAAAAGCCTAGCGCTGCGATGCGATCCGCGCGCACACCGGGAAGCGTTGATAGCGTCAGAAATGCGGCGCGTAGATCAGCCTCGCTGTCGGCGGCGGCATAGCGCATCGCAAGCTGGATGCTGGCTCCGATATCGTCATAGCCAGCTTGATAGTCGGGCTGGATGCGGTGAAACAGATCGGGGGCCAGCACGACATAGCCTTCACGGGCGAAGCGCTCGGCGACGCTGCGGATGTGGGCGTTGACGCCGAAGATCTCTTGCAAAAGCAAGATCGCGGGGCGCGGCGCACTGCCTTCGGGACGGCACAGAAAACCGCCCATGGTGGTGCCATCTGCGACGGGAATCTCGATACGCTCGGTTCGTACGGTCTGCATGATTATGCTCACGACCGTATGAAGAATCGCGCCGCTTGCCAAGCACCTTGTCGAGCTGGCTTTGCCGATCCCAAGCGTTGGGATCCCTTCCTGTCTGCTCTCGCAGCGCCGAATGGCTGCCTAGCGCGGCGGCGCGTTTTCGAATACGACGCGGACCCCCGCGGCATCGGCATCGGCCAGTGCGCTGAGCTTGCGGACGGTGACGTCAACGGACTGCACGGACCGCTCGGCACACAGCGCCGTGGCTAGCTCTTCGGCCAGGGTCTCGACGAGCTTGATATGGCCCCGCGCGATCAGTCCGCGCGCCAGCGTGCCGATGGTCTCGTAGTTCAGGGTGTCTTTGATGCTGCGGATGGGATGCGTGTCGATGCGGATCGTGGCGTCGATCAAAAGCGGCTGCGTGCGGCCGTGCTCGTGATCATAGATGCCGATGGCCGCGTCGATGCGCAGGCCGCGCACGAACACCTCGCGAAGCCTGAGGCTCATGGCAGGCTCGCAAACGCCGACGCTGGCAGCAGATCGTTGATGCTGAGATCGGCGCGTCGCGTCCAGGCTCCTAGATCGACGGAACAGGCACGCAGATCGTCGGGGGTCACGACGACGGCGTTGGTGGGCGTCTCTTCAAGCTCTAGGCGCACGCATTCGAAGTCAGGGTTGTACACGGAAAGGAAGGCCTGCAGCTTGGAAAGCAGCGCCATACCCAAAACCTCTGTCGTCGGATCGCCGGGGACGACCAGCAAGTGCGGCACGACATCGGGTTCGTGGGCTTGGAAGTACCGAATCAGCGGATCCGCAGCGCTGAGCTGAAACGCATGGTCGAGTGCCCCGTCGACAAACGCATGCCACGGCCGCTTCAGCGCAAGAAACGGCGCGGCACAGTTGGCCTGACCCCAGCCTGGCGAAAGCGTCGAGCCTGCTTTCTGCGACAAGGTGACGTGGACGAATTCGTTGTGTCCGTGCGGCGTAAAGCAGCGACCCGCTTGCTGGGAATACAAGCGGTGGGCCATGGAAAAGCGACGCGTGAAGCGAATCTGGGACATGAAGAAGGGCTCGTTCAATTCGGGGGTTTTCGCGTGTGGGCGAGTGCCGGGACGCGACGCAGGCCTAAAGTGCATCCATATCGGGCGTGCGCCACATGAGGTGCTGGCCAGCATCGACGCAGAGCATTTGCCCGGTGACCGATGCAGAGCCGACCAGATAGGCGACCGCTGCCGCCACGTCCTCCGCGGGCACAGGGCGACCCAAGAGAGTACTGCGCGCCTCGTGATCGAAGTCCGAAGGGCGCTGATGGATCGAAGGCAGGACGGGGCCGGGTCCCACGGCATTGACGCGGATGCGCGGGGCAAGCTCTTGCGCCATGGTGCGCGTCGCGTACCACAGGGCTGCCTTTGAAAGGCCGTACGAAAAAAACGGCGGCGAGGGCTTGAGCACGCGCTGATCGATGAGATGAACGATCGAGGCCCCGTCGGGCAGATCGGGCTGGCCAGCAAGCGCCTGCGAAAGAACGAGTGGCGTCAGCAGGTTGGTGTCCATGTGAGCGCGAAAGCCAGCGATGCTCAGCGACGGCAGACGGTCGTCCGCAAAGATCGCAGCGTTGTTGACCAGCACGCGAATCGGCCCCAGCGCAGCGCGGGCCTGAGCAAACAGCCTCGACGCTTCATGGGGATCGGCCAGGTTGGCAGCGAGCGCCACAGCGCGCACTCCCATGTCGGCAAGCCGCGCAACCAGCGCCTCGGCTTCATCCGCAGAGCTTCCGTAATGCACGACGAGATCGAAGCCGCGCGACGCCAGATCCAGCGAAATGGCGCGGCCGATGCGCTTGGCGGCACCGGTCACCAGGGCAACACCGGGGGAAGGACAAGAGGCCATGATCACAAGGACGGACGGCTGGCAAGCGCTGCATCGCACACCAGCCACCGCTTTTTTCCCGTCGAGACGACGGCAAGATTGGGAAGGATAGGCAACAGACTGCCTGTACACATCATGCGGCGCGCATAATAGCCGCGGAGCGTCCGTCCCCTGCAACTGCTACACGTCACCCCTTCGTTTTTCCCCGCGCACCGTTATGGCGGGCCGTCCGCGTCGCTGTATGCGCTGTGCTTGGCGCAGAGTGCGGCGGGCATCTCGCTGCGCGTCCTGACCAGCGCAGCAGCCGGTGGCGGTCGGGGCGAGCAGCTTGCCGTGGCCTGTGGTCGCTATGTCACGGACTTCGGCGTGCCGACGTTTTACGGTCGCGTGACGTTGGGCGAAGACCTGTCTTTGCAGCTTGCCGGCGAGCTACCCAACAGCCTGCGCTGGGCCGATCTGGTCCACGTCACGGCGCTGTGGAGCCCGTCGAGCCTGCTCACTCTTGCGCTGTGCCTGGCGCCGCACTCGCCGCTTCGACGACCGCTGGTACTGTCGCCGCGCGGAGCGCTCTTGCCCTGGGCGCTTAGCCAGCGAGCCGAGCGCAAGCAGGCGATCTTGCGCGTGCTGCGGCCGCTGCTTCTGCGCGTCGATGGCTGGCACGTGACCTCGGACGAAGAAGCCAGCGCGCTTCGTCGGCTGCGCCTGCTCGGGCCCGGTGCGCAGCTTGCCGTGGTTGGAAATGGCGTGCTGCGTGGACGCGAGGATGCCGCGCTGTCGCCCGTTGAGCAGGCTTTGATCGAGCGCATTGCCGCGCTGCCAGCGCCGCGCATCGTCACCTTGGGTCGCCTGCATCCGGTCAAGAACCTTGAGCTCGCGATCGATGGGCTTTGCCACCTGCGCCGGCTGCCAGGGCAGGCGCAGGCGAGCTTGTGTGTCGTCGGGCCCGAGCGATCCGGGGAAGGCTATGGCGATCGTCTGCGAGCGCAGGCCGCGGCGCTGGGCCTGGCGGATGCCGTGCAGTTTTTGGGCTTGCAGCAAGGGGCGGCAAAAGATCGCCTGCTTGCCTTGGCTGATGTCCTGTGGCTGCCTTCGCATATGGAAAGCTTCGGCAACGTCGTCGTCGAAGCGCTCGCTGCCGGCACGCCTGTTGTGGCATCGCAGAACACGCCGTGGCGCGATCTGGAAGTGCGGCGCGTGGGGCGCTGGGTGCCTTCTTCTGCCAGCGATTTTGCCCTGGCCACGGCCAGCCTTTTGACCCTGCGTTCCCGTCGAGAATGGGCCGATCACTGCCGCAGTGTGGCCCACGCCAACTACAGTTGGAACGCCCGCGAGATCGAGATTCGCAGGCTGTATGAGGCCGTGCTTTCGCGCGCTACTTCGGCAGGGCTTTCTGCACGCCCTTGATGAATTCGTTGAGCATGCCGCCGCCGATGCCGCCGACCATGCAGCCAGCGGCCGAGACGCAGGACTTGGCTTCTTGGATGCAGGTGATGGTGCGATCGACGGCCTCGCTGCCGGCGCTGCTGCGCAGATCGTTCAGCTCTTTTTCGCACGAGTCGATGCGCGCCTGCTGTTCGGTTCCCTCTTCGCAGATCTGCGCCAAGTGACTGCATGCGCGGTGCTCTTTGCTGAGCAGCTTGCAGCCCGGCAGGCTCGAAAGCGGCAGCAAGAACACCGCCATCCCCAGCACACGTCGGATGTCCATTCGGATGCTCCAGTGAACGTGAATCTGGAGGTGTATTTTCCCCAAATTGCGGACAGCAGGCAGAGGCATCGATAAGCCCGCGTCCCGCTCGGCTTTTTTGCCGATCGTTCTCGCGTCCGGCGCAAGCGGTATGATGCAACAGCACTGGACTGGCTGGGGCGCCGAGAGGGCGGCTCGGCGATCCGCAAAACAAGGAGACGTTTGATGTTGTACGGTCTGTGGCTGATCATCCTCGGTGCGTTGGCGGTTCCGAACCTGATCCTCAAGAAGCCAGAGCTGAAGTCGACGCTCGACAAGATCACGCC
>CAZKOY010000231.1:0-7136 GCA_964554495.1 uncultured Myxococcales bacterium | reverse complement strand
TGGGGAGGCCCGTGGTACGGTCGCGCCGTTCCGCGGGCTCTCGCGGGACACGGTGTCCGTCGTGTCATCAGCACGGCGGACACCACAAGGTTCCACGTGAAACACCACGGAATCATAGGACACCAAGATACCCGATGCAATCACAAGGTTTCTTGTAGTTTCATGCGTCGGTGTTCAAGCTGCGAGAAACAGAAAAGCGAACCGAATCGATCAACTTGCGAGTCACGACCGAAGAACTCGCAGAGATCAATTGGTGCATAGAGCAACTATCTGGCGAGTTGGGGCGGCTCTCGTCTCAAGACATTGCTCGAATGGCATTAGGCGAGTTTGCCGCAAAGCTACGGGGGCAAAGCCCCAAAGCAGCCAACAACCGCCGCAAGCGATAACGGCTGCGGCTATCCGTCGACGGAAGAACAGCTAGAAGGAGCCGACCAGGGCAAGGCCCGTACTTGCCGGTGAGACGAACGGTAACACCCAAGCGCGGGAAGAAGAGGGGCTCACTTGCCTGCTTCGTGCCCCGGCGATGGTCATCGACATCCCAGCGATCTGCGAACCGGCACCAATTAGGACCCAAGGGATCGCCCACTCCGCGACAGGAGCAAGAGCCGACGAGACGATTGGGCCAGCCACTGGAATCAGCAGGGTGCCGAAAATCGCTTGTGCCTTGGCCACGCCTCCCGACGAGTTGGTGTTCAGGAATTGGCTTGTCTGGGTTCCTGCCAGCCCCAGACCACCGACAATCGCAGAGATCAGGTAGCTGGTTCCCCAAATCGAAATGCCCGCCGCCATCGTTCCCACCGAGACGCGCTGCGTCTGCGTCTGCGTCTGGGGTTCGTCGTGGTGGCTACGCGGTGAATCGGCTGGTGTCGAGTCTGCGAGCGAGAGCGTCAGGCGCGCGATGTTCGTCGCAACCTCTGCTTGTCGCTCTTCGGGGAGGTTCGGGTTCTCGTTCAGGTAGCGGCGATACAGCTTGAGTGCATCCCGTGGGTGATCAAGTTGGTCGTGCAGGCTGGCCATGCGGTACAAGATGAACGGCTCTTGCCGTTGGGCGTACGCTGCTCGATACGCGGCCAGTGCTTCAGACAACTGGCCAATCCCCTCAAGCACCTTTGCATCGCTGAGGTGTTCGCGATACTTTTCGCCCGTCGGGCTGGCGTCGCGCGCCTCTGCAGCAGATGGGCGATCATGGGGCAGCGGTGGACGGCTGGGCTGTTGGCTCGGTAGCTTGTCCGGCCCGGATTGACGAACGCGCGAGGCAGCCGGTGTGCTTGGGGCTGGTGTTCCGCCAATGCGTCGCAGGTCTCGCCACTCGAACCGGCGCACGGAGCCCGAGGGCAGCCGTATGATCACATGGCTGCGCGGCTCTAGCTCGACGACCTCGCCATGATAGACCGCGCCATTGTTCAGAAGTACAACGCGATCCGTTGTGTCGGTGGGTTCAATGATCGGCTCCGCAGCGACGGCTAGAGAGCCAGTTAGAAGCACGAAACCGACACAGAAACCACGAACGCGTTTCATGATCACTCCGGTGTAGGAACCGGGACCATACCGCCGTGAGACTACGGTTCAATAGCTTTCTTTTGAACCGTAAGGAGACGATACGTACACGCTGTCGAGCTGCAGCAGAGCAGAGAGCTTGCCGACTACTTCGGCCATCAGGGATGCGGGGGCGAGTTCGATGAGGGTCGCTTTTCTCTCGACGTAATCGACGCTGCGCACGTGATCACACAGCACGGCCCCGCCGATCTTGCTGCCCGCGGGGACCAAGGCTTCAAACGGGAAGCCTTTGACGGCCGATGTGATGGGCGCCACGATCGCGAGGCTGGTTTTCGCGTTGTAGGCCTTGGGCGTGAGCACAAGCGCCGGCCGGTGTCCCTTCTGCTCTCGTCCGGCTTGCGGGTCAAACTGCAGCCACACCAGATGCCCACGATCGGGCACGTACTTTGCGCCGGCTGCTTTGGGCTTGGGCTGGGATCGGGTCGCCATCAGATGCGCTCTTTTCCGACGGAGTCGCCCCAATCGGTTTCACTGTGCAGGTTGCTCGGCTTGATTCCGGCAAGCAGCGTCTTTAGGTCATACTTCGGCTTGCTGGGCGTGAGAACGATTCGCCCATCTTCGACAGTCAGATCCACGGGCGAGTCCTCTTTTAGCTCAAGCTCTGCCGCGATGTTCTTGGGGAGCCGAATGGCCAAGCTGTTCCCCCAGCGCGTCACGTTCGTACACATGTGCTGTCCCTCGAATGTAGATACAACGTATATACTTCGAGGCTGAGCGAGGAGTCAAGCAGACGGTTCCAGGTTTGAGCAGTACGCGGTACGATCAGCGTGTGACGGATCTTGGTTTCTTTCGCTGGGTTGGCGCGGGGATCGCCGCGCTCTTTGCGCTCGTTCAGGGCGCGGCGATGGCGTGGGAGCTTCTGCCGCTAGCAACGCGGGCCGCGTTGCTACGCAGGGTCGCACATCATGCCGATGGTGCTGCGCAGCGGCTTTACGCCGTCTCTGGCTACTTGATGGCACGGGCCGATCGCATGGACGCAGCGGACCGGGAAGGGGTGCATTGATGCCTCGCACCAAGAAAGAACCAGCGCAGGCGGGACGAGCGCAGCCAGTGCCCACGGTGCCCAAGCCAGCCAGTGACCCGGAACGGGTGATGGTGCTGATGGCACTGGTGTCACAAGGCGCACAGGCGGACGAGGTGCGGCAGGCCTGCGAGGAGCTTGCGATCTCGCCCGCACTGGTGAAGCAGACGATTGACGGTCTGGAGCAGAACGCCCGCGTGCTTCGCGCGGTCTTTGAGATGCTCGCCGACAACCTCGGGGACGATGAAGAGGACGACTAGCGACCGCGACGCCTGCGCTCTTTGCGCGGGTTCGTCGGAACGAGGGAGCGGGCAGCCAGCGGCAGCACGAACGGCAGTGCAGCCAGCGCCCCAAGAAGAAAGCCCGTCTTCACGTTCCTAAAGACCTCGCTAGGTCCTTCGGCGTCCGCAACTTCGGTCACGGTTCCGTCGGGAGCAACCTCGAAAATCTGCGGCATGGGGCGGATCCGAATGCGATGGGCGCGCTCTTTTCGGGCCTGCAAGATCGCGGCGCGAAGGCCTGCGCGCTTGGCCGTGGTGTCCGAGTGAGCGAGCAGCACCTCTAGCCACGCCCGGTGATGGCGTGGGTGATAGGGATGCTGCTGCTTCGTGAACTGCACAGGCACCAAGCCGCGCAGCGTCAGATCGGATCGGCCCACGGTTTCAGCGTGCGCGCAGTCGTCTAGCGGGTCAACGGCTGTATCGGCAGACCTTATTTCTGGCTTATTTCTGCGTTGTCCCCTGGGCAGTTAGCTTCCCGCATGGGATCGAATTCTCTGCGCCACGAAACAAGGCGCGTTTCCGTCGAGAATCCTTATTTCTTGCTTATTTCTTGGCCGCATGCACAAGGGCCCCTATTTCGCATAGAGGGGGGCTGCATGTACGAGATCACAAGCTGGGCCGACGTGAAGCGGATCGCGCCGGCTGGGGCTCGCTTCTTTCGCTATCGGCGGCCAACAGGCACGCGCCGAAAGTTCTACGAAGACGGCCGCGCGTTCCCACTGGACCCGGAACAGTTGGAAGACCACAAACCCGCGCACAGCGACGGGATCTACGCCGTGTACTTCTACACCGAGGAGGAAGCGCAGAAGCCAGCCGCCGACGCGCGGCCGATGGTCATCAAGCCCCCAGACTATGACGAGATCCTCGTCGAGTTTCCGCGTGGCCTGCAGCCCGGCGATAGCAGCGACAGCCTGTACAAGCGCGAACAGCTGATCACGATCAAGGACATGGCCCGCTCTGCGACGGCGGGAACCGATGTCTTGCTCAAGCTGATCGAGAAGGTCAGCCACGAACGCGACGTGATGGCCGAAGAGGCGGAGAAGAACCGCATCGGCCCGATGTGGCAGCTCATCTTGGCCCATCACGTGGAAATCAAGGCGGTGCTGGTCTCGGCGGCGCCCGTGGTCGCGGCCATTGCCAAGGCGGCAGCCGAACGCATGAGCAACGGCGGAGAGGTGGGCGCGGCGGTGGCGGCGCTCTCAGACTCGCAGAAGAAGCTGGAAGAGCTTTTTACTCGATACATCGAGCACAACAACCGAACACTGACCGATGTCGGCAAGCAGATCGCGAAGATCCAAGGCGGCATTGCCGCTACGCGGCGGCTTCCCCCCAAGCGCACCGGAAGGGCGAGCCGTGCGCGCAAATAGGCGGGCCGTGGTTGCGTTTCTTGGGCTGGGCGCGCTGGTGGGTGCCTGCTTGGACTTGGACGCGCTGCAAGGGGCCGGGGATGCGCAGGACGGAGCAGCCAGAGATCTACACAGCGCGGCCGATTTGGGTAGCGCATCGGGCTGCGCAAGCGGTGCCGGGGTGCGTGTGGGCGCGGGCTGGGCCTGCCCTGGTGTGTACAACGCGAACCGGGGCGATGCCATCCCGGCTGCGTCTGAGCTATGTGCGTCGAGCTTCACCCTGTGCGTTAGTGCAGCGGGGTTGGATTTGGCCGTCTGCACGGGTTTGCCGGGCTTCTTTGTGGCGGCCGTTCCGCTGCATCGGCCGCGAATGTCGACCGCGCCGGCCGATCTGCAGTGCGGGGCGCCCATGGGCTCTGACGTTCTGCTTCTTGCCGGCTGCGGTGCGGGTCAGCCGAGCGAAGCGCTGTATACGCCGGCCATGGGATGCACTGGGTTCACTGTGGCGATTGACTGCAGCCTCTCAAGCTCCCTTTCGTGTGGTACCGCGGCAGACCTGAGCACCGCAGCGCAGTTCAGCCAAGCGAGCGGTGTGCTGTGCTGCGCACGATAGCGGCTTGATTCACGCAAGCGGACATGCACAAGGGCCACCATGGTGGGATCCATCTTGGCGGGCGGCGCGCTGCTCCTTTTGACCCTTGGGGGCGGTGCGCTCTTGGTGCGCGCGATCCTTGAGCAGCAGGAGACATCGCGAGAGCGGAACACGACTTTTCTGCAGGGAATTCGCGGGCTGTTTGATTCGATTCGGGTCGCGCCAGAAAGCAATTCGGCGCCAGCCAGCCCAGCCGACAAGACCGAGGAACAAAAGCCGGTCGTGACCAATGTTCCCCCGCTTCGCTGGACTCAGGCGCTGATCGTCTTGGACAACATGCCCGATCCAAACAACCCCGCGCTGGACGCCTACAACAAGAAGCGACGAGAGCAGGAGAAACTAAACTCGGAAGTGGGGCAGATCTACCAGGGCATTCGCACCGCGCTTGGCATGGTTCCGTACGTCGGGCCGGTGTTTACGGTCTTGGCAAACCTGTTTGATCTGATTGGGCCTTCACTCGTTGGCGACAGCCGCGGTGGCTTTCAGGACTTGTCGCTCTTGGGGCGTCAAAGGATGGTCCTCTATCGCCTAGATGCCAACGTGCTGCGCAATAGCCCCTTTGAGAGCCAGCGTTATGACCGAGACGCGCAGCGACCCGAGAAGCCGACGAACTTCCAGCAGACCAAAGTGAATCTTGACGCTTACGACGAAAAGTACCGCCGATGGCTTCGCCGTTACCTGGTAGAAAGCGCAATCAAAGCAGAGGCGTTCCGCGTTGCTCGCACGACGGATGAAGCCATGTTGCCGGCTGCGGTCATCGACTTGTTGATCGAGTCGCAGTTGTGGCCACCACCGCTTGAGCCAATGCCACTAAAGCAAGCCGAATGGAAGGCTCGGCGTAGCGATCCAGCCGTTGGCTATCCCATGGACTGGACAGTGATCGATCTCGCAAATCCAGTCACACAAAAGACTTATGAATTTCTACGCGCTGAGTATGAACGCGACGCTCGCCGTTTTGCCAATGCGATCTCAGTTGTGCAGCAGCCTCGTGAAGTGATCGAACTGGCGCGCAGGAACGGATCGATTCCTCAGTTGGGCAGCCCCGCCGCACCTCTTAAGACTTCGGGTACTCGGGAAGGTGGCCTCTAGTTTCGCGACGTTGCCCGATCGTGTTGACAGCCGTTTTTCTGCATGCACAAGGGCCCCCATCCACCCAAGAGGCCGAAGCACGGAGGGGAGCCTATGCAGCCGATGCCAGCAAACGGAGCACCAAAACGACGAGCTACAAGCAAGCGACGAAAGCCCGCCCGCAAGCGCCGCGGTGCGGTGCGGCGCTTCTTTCGCCGTCTAGGGTTCCGCGCCGATGGTGGGCCCGTGCAGCCGGGCCGCCCGTACTTGGTCGGTGAGCGGGGCCCCGAGATCTTGCGCGTATCGACTCCGGGGCGAATCGAGACAGTACCCGGCGGATCGGGTCGCACGGCCGTGGTGAGTCGCGCGCCCACGCGCGGCTTTGCCTCGCTCGGCAAGGCGCGCAAGTTCGTCGGGCGCACGGGCACCCAAGCGATCGTGAGCTTGCTGGCCGGGGGCGGCGCGGTGGCCATTGGGAAACTCTTGGATCGCATGGGGATCGCGTGGTCCGTGCAAGGCGGCATTTTCGGCGGGCTCGCGCTGGTGCTGGGCATCGGCGCAGCCATCGCCAAGGCGCCGTTGGTCGGCGCTGCGGCCGTTGGCTTTGGTGTCGCCAGCATCTACGAGCTTGTGAATGCGGGCTTCGACTGGTTCCGCACCAAGTACCCCGAAGTGCTGGGCAAGCCCGAACAACAACCCACGAAGCCCCCGACGGCGTAAAGGTCCCTTTGGCGCTTCGGCAGTGGATAGACGGCGCGCTGGCTTTCCTTTCGGGGGCATGGCGATGGATCGTCGACCGGATCCAAGACGTGCGGCGGTGGCTGACCGGCCGCGGTGGGTCTGACATGTTGCCCCGGCCGCCGGCATCGGACGGAACCGGCGGCGATGCGCCCGCGCTGCGCATCGACGGGATCAACGTCTACCGCCGGGGCAACGTGATCACGTGGAGTGATGCGGATCTGTCCATCGACTACGACGGCGCCCCGAACGCCTATGCGCCGGTTGGTTTTGGATCGCCGCTCGACAATCTCCGCAATGCGGGGGACGGCTCGCGCTTTTGGGGAATTGCCGTGGACAAGGACGGTGCGCCGCTGGTTCAGGGAGCAGACGAGCCATTCCCCGGCTATTACATCTCAACGACGGCGCTTACCTGGCCAGGTGAGACGCGGACGCGTCGCTATGTCGACAGCACAGCGATTTCCTATCTGGCG
>CAZKOY010000230.1:3920-7221 GCA_964554495.1 uncultured Myxococcales bacterium | reverse complement strand
TTCACGGTCTATGCCGGCAAGAAGTACGGCTTTGCGACGCTGGGCAACGTGCTCGCGTCCCTGCCCAGCTTGCTTCTGTATCGCGTGCTGTCGCTTGCGTCCGCGCAGCCGCAGCCAGCGCTTTATGCGCTGTGCTGTCATGTCTCGTCCGCGCTTCTGATGGCGCTTTCGTGCGGCCTGTTCCTGCGGCTCTGTCGCATGCGCGGCGCGAATCCACGGCTCGCGGTGCTTCTGACCTTGGGCTTGGGTCTTTCGACGATCTGCTTCTGCTACGCCAGAAGCCCCTATTCCGAAGCGCTGCAGACCTTTTCGCTTCTTTGGCTGTTTGAGCGATCTCTGGTGCAAGCCCAGCCGCAGCGCATGACGCTTGCCGGCATGGCCAGCTTGGGTGCCGCTGCAGGCATCGTGCTCAATGCCAAGCTGGTCTATGCCGCCGTGCTGCCGCTATGCGCACTTTATGTAGCGGGGCTGCTGGTGCGAGCCACGCGGCGCTCGCTTCCGCCCGCGGAAGAAGCGGCCAGCATTCCGCTGCTTTCCCCGTCGCGCGTCGTCGCTGGGCTGTGTGTCGCACTGCTCGCGTTTCTGCCGTTTGTCGCGCTCGTACTTTTTCACAACTACATCAAGACCGGCTCGCCGTTCCGCACGGGCTACTGGGGCGACTTGTTTTCTGGCCAGCTATGGCCTTCGCTTTACGGCTACACCCTGTCGTCGGGACAGAGCATCTTTTTGTACTCACCACCGCTTCTGCTGGCGCTGCTTGGACTGCGCAGCGCGATCTGCGATCTCGATCGCCCGCGCCGGCTGCAGACTGCGCTTCTGCTTTCGCTTGTCGCCGTCGTCACGTTGCTGAACGCCAAATACTTTTTGTGGCACGGCGCGTTCTGTTGGGGACCGCGTCTGATGGTGCCGCTCACGCCGCTCATCCTGCTTCTGTGCCTGCCCTGGCTCGATACCGCTCTTCAGCAAGGGATCCTCTGGCTGCGACGGGCAGCGCTGGGCATGCTGCTGCTCGTGGGTGCTGTCGTTCAGCTTCTGGGCGCGTCGCTGTACTGGGATCACTTCCTGCGCATTGCGCAGACCGTGCGTGACGCACTGGGCGGCCCTGTCTGGTCCCCCGACTATCTGCCGCACGTCTACTTCATTCCGCAGTTCGCGCCGCTGCGTGGCTATCCATGGCTGCTCAGCCATATGCTGAGCCGCGATCCCAACCTTTCGGCTGATGCTCCATGGCGCACGCTGTTTGCGCGCCCGATCGATGTGTCCTCGCACTTCGGCCGCCTGCGCCTGGACTTCTGGATCCTCGACTGGAGCAGCCATCCTGTTCTGGCTACCTCGATCGTCTGTTCCCTGCTGGTCGCGGCCGCGCTGTGCCTACGCTCGCTGCGTGCCATGCTGCGCGACGCGGATCGAATCTAGAAGCCCCGCAGCGCCCCTGCAAGACCGACCGCCGTCGCTACGCAGGCGGTGACTAGGTCTTCTTGGGCAGGGGCACGTCGCTGCTGCATGCGTAGTGCAGCACTTGGTCTTTGTAGGGCTCTGCAGGCAGGTTGCGCAGGCCTCCTTCGACCGGGGTGGTGATCTTGAAGCGGTCACTCAGGTTGCTCGACCACGAGATCCCGCTGACCACCATCTTCTTGTTCAACAAAAGCGGACTCAGAGCCGCGGTGGCTTCCGGGTTCACCTTCCACGCAGCGGCCAGGGTAAACATCGAAAGCAGGCTCTGACGCCGTGCCTTGCAGTATGCGACGGCGGCAGGGGCCGCAAGCGGAACCGGAGCCGCATGGACGCAGTAGGCGCTGTTGCCCACGGTGAAGCCGACCTCGTCCGGCTTGCACGCCTTGGGTACCTGAGCCGACACGGGGGTGTGCGCACTGGCCAGCAGAGCAACCAAGCAAAGACCAGACAAGCAAGACCTCGACATGAAAGCCTCCCAAACAGGTAGTGAACGAAAGACCCGCCGAACAGCACGCGCTGCCCGTTGCGTCACGGAACACCGACGGGGTTCGTCGATTCGTTATTCTACATGCCAGTGCGCAGCCGATGCTGGCGAACCGCACCCTCGCTCAGCACCGAGGCGGACTGTAGGATTCCGTGGCGCAGGCCCTGGAACGAAAAATTGCGAAAAAGGAACCCTCCTCTTCCGGTCGCAAAAGAGGAGGCTGGGGGGAGACGGGCGGGAATTTCCGCAAAAAGGAATGAAAAAGGAATTGGCGAGCGCGATGAGGGAACCCGGCCGGCTTCCCTCTCGCATCCTCCCAGCAGCGGGCGGCTTCCAAAACGAAAAAGGAACCAGCACCGGCCGTCCCACTGGACATCAACAAAGGAATGTCTGTTGTCGGTGCAGAGAGAGGAGAGAGCAGCGAGGTGCAGGCCGATTTCACCGATGCGGGTGCAAGGCACAATACCGTGGCTTGGGGGCACCAAGTGGTTCGACCCTGCACCAAAACCGTAGTCACGACCGATACAATGCCTGGCGACCGCTCCAGCCCCGTAGTCGCGACCGACACAACGCCTGGCGCGGTGACGAGCCGCGCAGTCCGCCGCTGCGCTGCCCTCTCGGTGGCGTAAACGACATGGTGACGAACCAATGCGGTGAACAGCCCAAGCGCCAACCTTGCCTGTCCTGGCTGCATCCGCTGGGCGGGTTCTGACCCGACGGGCTGCGCGGTTTGACGGCCCAGACTTGCGAAAGGGGGGGCGGCAGGTGTTCGATGAAGCGCTGAGGATCTTCTCTGTGCTTTGGTGATCGATGCGCGCTGCGTCCACGGTTTCGCTTGGTGTCTTGGCCTTGCTGAGCTTTGTCATCCATGGTGGAAGCCATGTGCTGCGCGGCACGGCGCACGATGTCTTGTGGGCCTGCACGATGGCCAACTTGCTGATCGCCTTGGGCCTGCTGTTTCGCCTGCCGCGCAGCCTGTCATCGACGCTGTGCGCGGTTGGTGTGCTGTGGCTGTGCGTGGGCAACTTCACATGGGCCATCGATCTGATCGTGGGTGGCGAGTTCTTTTGCACGTCGCTCTTAACGCACTGGCTGGGCTTGCTGATGGGCTTGCTCGGCGTGCTGCGCCTGGGCTGGCCGCCGCGCGCCTGGCTGCACGCCACGCTATGGCTGATCGTGCTGCAGTTCATCTGTCGCGTGATCACGCCGGCTTCCGCCAACGTCAACGTCGCGCATACGGTGTACGCGGTCTATCAGCGCGTCTATCCCAGCTATGCCTGGTTCTGGTTGGCCTCGCTGGTGCAGACGGCCGGAGCGTACTTCGTGCTCGATCGCATCTTTGCGCGCATCTTTGCGCGCATC
>CAZKOY010000230.1:0-3820 GCA_964554495.1 uncultured Myxococcales bacterium | reverse complement strand
CGCATCTTTGCGCGCATCTTTGCGCGCATCCTTGCGCGCTGGGCCGAGCGCCTGCGCGGGTCGGCGGCGTAACACGCCTCGCTAGGACGGCGGTAGCTCGTCGGGCAGGCGGATGCAGTCGGTCTCGTTGGGCAGCGCGGCTTGGCTAGCCGCCCCGTCGTACGCGCGCAGGTCCGCGCCACCGCGATGGATCAGCCACAGGCGATGTGTGGGCAGGTAGACGCGTCCAGGGTGTTCTTGCGGCTGCAGCAGAAACGACGCGACACCGCTCGGCGATAGTTCCCGTCGGTAATGCGCCAATAGACGACGACCGCGCAGGCCGCTTTGCGGCGAAAACAGCCACCACAGCGGGTCGTACAAGACGACGTCGCTGACGCCCAGACGCAGAAAGTGCATGAGCAAGCCGTCCTCGGGAGACACCAGCGTCTCGACGACATGCACGACTAGCTCAGGGCGCAGACCGCGATCATAAACGCGGAACGAGCGAAGCTGCTCTTCATACCCAAGGCCCGAAAGAACGTACAGATCGGGGGTAACGCGGGCGAGGCGGTCTTGCGCGTCGTAATAGAAGGTCACATCCGTGCCGACGCGAACCGGCCGCTGGCTCTGCCGCCTGCCGAATACGCTGCGCAGCTGACGGCAGAGCTGGGTTCGCGTCCACTGCAAGGCGGCAAACTCACCGAGGTCGGTACGGCTTTCGGGCAAGCGGTTCTCCTGCGGATCCCTCGCAACGCGAGCGAAGACTGCGAAAAGACAAAACGAGAGACCAAGCGGATCGTAACGAACTGCAAGGCAGAAGCAATCATTACCTCGTCAGAGTGGTTGACGGCAGGAGTACGCAGCCCTTACCCTCATACCTGCGGAGGCAGTTGTTGAATGGGGACGCGTAATTCTCGGATAACAGACACCTTTTTGGGCGCCCGTAAAGGGCCGTCCTGGTTGCAGTCCGTAGCATGTGGCGTGGTGGGAATGGCTGCTTGGTCCGGCGTAGCCGCCGCGCAGACAACGCCTCCAGCGACGACAGGCACCGGTCCAGTGGTCATCGATGCGCGCCGCTCGCTGCCGATCTTTCCCGCGAATAGCTGGAAAGACGGCTTCTTTGTCGAGCACAGCCCGATCGGCGACTTCGGACTGCACATCCGCGGGACGGGCATCTATGGCCGCGATCCACTCGGGCGCAGCGAAGACGTAAGTGCCCTGGTGCAGAACCGCTTCACGCTGCACGCTGCGGCGTTGGTTTCGATCGCTGGCTGGGTTGAGCTGGGCGCGGCGATGCCGTTTGTGCTGTACCAAGACGGCTCCGGCCTGCAGCTCAGCAAGGCGGCCATCGGTGACCTGCGACTGCTCGGCAAGATCAATATGCACCTGCCGGACAAAGGGCCGCAGGTGGCGTTCTCGCTGGGCTTGGGCTTCCAGACGGCGACCAACGGCTCGGCGTTTGGTGCCGGCAACATCAGCGGCTATCCGCGCATCATCATCGACATGCCCAAGCTGCTCAGCAAGCGACTGCATATCGCGGGCAACTTGGGCGCGGTGATCGCTGGAACCAGCCGCCCTTGCACGGCGGATGAGCTGGCCCTGATCGAGCGCCAGAACCAACAGATGATGATGCCGATGATGGGCACGATGACGCCCGGCACCGGCATGAACATGATGGCCACGAGCGCGCCGGCCTGCGAGCAGCGCGTGCTGGGTCTCGGCAACCACATCATGTGGGGCGTCGGAGCCTCGGGCGCGCTATCGCCAGACAATGGCCTGTACATCACGACCGAGCTCATCGGCTCGTTCTCGGTCGGCAGCGAGCTCGCCACCAACAGTCCGCTGTTCTGGACCGTGGGTCTGCGGCGCGCCAAGGCCAACAAGACCTTCTTTACTGCGGCGTATGGCTATGGCCTGACGGATTCCAGCCCCGGCCATACCGTGATTGCCTCGCTGGGCCTGGTGTGGGAGACCGAGCCGCCGGCTAAGAAGAAAGATCCGCCGACGGTCAAGGTCGATATCAACGTCTCGGGCCTGCCGAGTGGCGCGAACATTTCAGTCGGTGGCAAGGACGGCGCCAAGACGGCGCAGCCGGCGAAGAAGGAAGGCGGCGACAAGCCAGCCGGCGATAAACCCGCCGGGGACGCGCCCGCATCAGACCAGCCACCGCCGCCGCCGAAGCCGCCCAAGACGACGCCCTACAACGCGACTACTGAGGTTGATCTGCCCGAGGGCCTGGTTCCTGACGAAGCAAAGAAGGGCGACAGCAAAGGCAAGAAGTAAGGCTTGGCGTCTCGTCCCGCTTCCTCCTCCCCTTCTCCGTTTGAGTTTCACCGCGCATCGTTAGGGCTCTGCGCCCTCTCTCCGTCTTCTGCGACCGCGGCGGCAACGGCGGCGCTGTGGCACAACCGCTTGCTCGGACTCGGTGCGGCCCCGCCGCTCTTTGTCACGCACGATCTTGGCTGGGCGCTCAGTCTATCGACCCACGCTCGCAAAGAAGACTCGCTCTTGCGCCAGGTGGGGGGTCACCGACGAGCACGTGGACCGACGGAGGAGTACTTTGCGCTAGTCTGCGAGCTGCTCGACAGCACCCAGCGCATCGCCGAAGTCCTAAGCCGCTGCCGTGATGAAGTGCGGCTGGCGCTGCTTTCCCATGTGCTGCTGCCGCTGTGCCGAGCGTACGCGCGCTCGGCGCTTCCGGCGCTGCCCACACCGTCCGAGCTTCCGATTACCGCCTCGGAATACCCCAGCCCCATCCTGTACGGCACCGAGCCCTGGGAGCTGCCTTATGGACCGGTTTCTATGCCGAGCCATCGCATAGACGATCCGCTGCAGCCAGCGCACGCCTTTGCACAGCTCATGGTCGAGCAGCGCCTGTCCTTGCGGACGCAGCTTGAGCTGATCGATCTCGACATGCTGCGCCTGCTTGGCACCACGTCGGCGCGCTCAGCTCATACCGGCCTTCGTGCGCTCAACGAAGATCAAAGCCAGCACTTGCCCGATCTGCTGTCGATCTTGAGCGCGGATGTGCCCGACGTGCGCGACATCGTGCGCTTCCAGCATGATCTCTTGCCAGCACTGCTTGAGCCGCAGCGCAGCGAAGACCGCCAGCGCTATCCCATCGGTGGCCATGCGTCGATCGAGCGGCAGGGCTCGATCGATTCGCTTCTGGGCAGCGAGCTGGTCTTTGATGACACGCTGTTTCTGCACCGTCTTTCCGACGGAGAAGCCCTGTACTATGGCCGCGAACGACCTCGCGAGCAGCAGCCAGGACCGGTGCAGATCTTGATCGATGCATCGGCGTCGATGCGCGGTCAGCGTCAGATCTTTGCTCGCGGTCTGGCCTGGGCGCTCGGCAAGCGTCTATCGCTAAGCCGTCCGGTCATGCTGCGCTTCTTCGACGGGCGACTGCACGAAGCTCAGCCGATGAGCGCAGGATCGGCAGCACAAGAGGCGCTCTTTTCGCTGCTGTCGTTTCGCTCGCTGCGCGGCCGCAACTATGCTCGCGTGTTTGCCGACCTGCTGCGTGAGCTGCGCAGCGCTCGCCGCGCCGATACCGCCTCGCGAGCCACCACCGGACGCCCGACCCTGTACATCGTGACGCACGGCGAGTGCCATGTCGAAGCCCGCTTGTTTGGGGATCTTGCGCTGCACGCGGACCTCTTTGCGCTCTTCGTGATGCCATCGGGCCCGCTGCGCCTCGATTACTTACCGTCACTGTCTGGGTATCAAACGATCGATGAAGCGCTCTTGGACCAGCGCGATGAGCGACGCCGGCTAGCGCTAGAGGCGATCGAGCGCGCAGCCGCCGCGTCTTTCCAAGCAGGTCGAAAATCCTAGT
>CAZKOY010000229.1:0-7241 GCA_964554495.1 uncultured Myxococcales bacterium | reverse complement strand
AGGAGGTCGGTGCGCATGCTTGGCAGGGGAACGCCTCGGCCGCTTCGCGCTCTAACTGGGACCCAGGGCGGGGGCGGGGACCGGGATCTGGCAGGCCACTTCGGTGCCGCTTGGAGCGACCGAGGTGACCGATAGCTGACCGTGCAGGTGACTGATCCGCTCGCGCATACCGAGGAGTCCGACGCCGCGCGGCTCACCTGTCGTGGCGGGGGGCAGGCCGCGGCCATTGTCGCGTACGCGCAGATCGATCTGCTGCGGCGTGATGTGCAGGCGGACTGTGACCTCGCTGGCTTCGGCGTGGCGCAGCACGTTGGTCAGCGACTCCTGCGCAATGCGAAAGACCGCTGTCGCCAGGTCCGCTGGCAGCGGTACATCCTCGTCGCGCAAGTCGAGTCGACAGCGTAGCTCGGCGCGCTCTTCGACGCGTCCGACCAGCCATTCAACCGCGGCGCACAACCCCAGATCGTCGAGTACGCGCGGCCGCAGTTCGGTCAAGAGCGAGCGAACCGTGCGTCGCGCATGCTCCAACTGCACCGCCAAATCCTCGATGCCAATGCTCAGCGCGGGGGGCGCATCGACACTCCGGCGCTGTAGCGCGGTGACCTCGTAGCCCAACGCCGCCAGCTGCTGTCCAAGCTCGTCGTGAAGTTCACGGGCGATGTGGGCACGCTCCTGTTCGCGCGCTGTTTCGAGACTGGCCAGCAGCCGGCGCAGTTCGCGGGTACGGGCCGCCACTTGGCCTTCCAGGTTCGTGCTGTAGACCTTTAGCGCCTCGGCGGTTTGCGCGATGATGCGCGACTGCAGAAACGACTGCCGATGCAGCATGAACAGGCCGTGGCCAAACACCACGCTGAGCAGGTACACGTTTAGCTGCACGCTGAGCACCAGCGGCAAGTAGCGGGTCGAAAGCTCGCCACGTACCCCCAGCAGCAGACCGCACCACAAAGACAGTGGGATCAGCAGCGTCAGCACGGCCCGGCGTCGCGCGGTCCACGGGAACAACACCGTCAGAGGCAGGACTAGGTAGTAAAGATGGAACCATGGCTCGTCGAGGCCGCCCATCCAGCCGGCGCTGTAGCCAAGCGCGGTACAGCACGTGATCAGGCTGACCGTGAAGATCGAAAGGCCATGGGCGACAAAGCGGGGGTGACGAATCAGAAGGAGCGTGCAGCCTGACATGAGGATCATCACCAGCCGCCACAGCGTCACGGCGCCCAGGGCTTCGTGCGCGGCGGGGTAGATCAAAAGGTCGGCCGGCATCCACAAAAGCGCGCAGATCAGCGACAAGAGCGCGATCAGCCGTACGTAGCCGACCGAGCGAGTGCGGCACAGCGCGGCGAACTGCGCTTCGTCGTCGGCCGACATCGGCTGCTGCAGCGGCGGGGCGATCAGCGAGAGCTTGCGCGCCAGAAAGGCGGAAAAACGCCCGGGAAAGCCCTCCGATACAGTCGGCAGCAGGCCCGGCGCTCGCAGGGGCTCTGATGGGTTCATGATGCGTGCTCCACAAGCCAGAGAAACGCCGCGCCGCCCCCCAGTTCGCAGAGGTCTGCGCTGCTGGGCGTTGGTTGCAGTAATGGGCAATGAATGCTGGAACAAAAGATCATGCGTTCGTGAAAATAAAAAGCAACGTAAGAAAATATGATGAAGATCATATTTTTATTTTATTTGAAGCATTGATTGATTATTCCAAAACCTAGCGCACGATGCCGGCTTGATGGGCATAGCGGATGATTTCGCCGACGGTGCTGACGTTCAGCTTGCCTTTGATGTGCTGCACGTAGGTGCTGACTGTGCTCTTGCTAAGGTTGAGCTCGGCGGCGATGTCGCTGACACCACGGCCCTGCGCCAGCAGATCGAAGACCTGGTATTCCCGCGCCGACAGCGACTCGTGTACCGGCCGTTCGGGGTTGGCTTCACCCGAGCGCAGCCGTGCCGATAGCTCGGGGCTGCGATAGGTGTGGCCGGCCGCGATCTGACGGATGGCATGCATGAGCTCATCCGACGGCCTGTCCTTGGATACGTAGCCAGCCGCGCCTTCGCGCAGCATGCGCAGTGCGTACTGCTCTTCGGCGTACATCGACAGCACCAGGATGCGCAGCGCTGGCCGGCTGACCCGCAAGCGACGCAGGACTTCAATGCCGCTGACCCGCGGCAGCGACAGGTCCAGGATCAAGACATCGCAAGCCGTCTGTTCCATCGCCTGCAGCGCCTGGCGACCATCGGCGCACTCGCCCACCACTGCGATGTCGGGCGCCTCGCGGAGCAGTCTGCGCAGCCCCTGGCGCAGGATGGCATGATCGTCGGCAAGATAGACACGAATCATCGGGCCGGGCCTCCGCCCCCGGTGGCTGGGGGCAGTTGAACATAGGAATTGTAGAGCAAAGCGGTTCTCCCTCCCGGTCGATCGCAGGGCCGGCCGCTGCATCGAACTAGTTCGATGGCCTGTCGGTTCAGCGCCCTCTAGCATTCCTCCGTGGCGATCACCAAAGGCGATGTGGGAACGCGGTCGCCGCACCTGGATGGGCCATTACTCTGCGCGCGATGTACCGGCCGCGCTCGTCGCTGACTGCGGCGCTGCGGCAGACGATGGCGACGGCCACGCTGCGGGTATATGGGCACAGCCGGGGACTGGGCGCCCAACGCTGTCTGTAAGAAGGGAAGAACACCATGCCGAATAAAGTACAGCTTGAAAATGCCTTGCTTGGAACTGACCAGTGGAAGCTTATTAACCCTGTGCCGCTGTCAGTGCGAAATGCCACAGATTTCAGTACTGGCGCTCTTGAGGGATATGCGTCACTGACTAGTGTAAATGTGGGTGGCGATATCAGTCTTTATGTGCGAACTACCGCACCCACATTCTCAATCGATATTTACCGCATGGGATACTATAATAATCTTGGCGGACGATTGATGAAGTCGATCCCCAGCGTGGCTAGCGTCGTGCAGCCGATGCCAGCTCCGCAAGACAGCGACAACTATGGCCTAGTTGAATGCGATTGGCTGGAAACATACAGGCTGACTGTGCCCACCGACTGGGTCAGTGGGGTGTACCTCGCCAAGCTGACCGCGCACGACGACAATCAGTGGCAGTGCTATATCATCTTTGTTGTGCGCGAGGATGAGCGTCCCTCTGATGTCCTGATGCAGTGCAGCGTCAATACCTATCAGGCCTATAATGGATGGGGCGGGCGAAGTATCTATCATTCCAATTGCGCTGACGAGAAGGGCATCTACACCAAGGTCTCCTTCAATCGTCCCTACTTCGCCGCTCATCGCGGCTATGCGAAGGAGAACAACGCTCCGGTGACGCCGTATGCCAGAGGCGCAGGCCACCTGTTTGCTCATTTTCCATTTGGTGTCTATGAGCAGGCCTGGGAATACAACATGATTCGCTGGCTGGAAAAAAATGGCTACGACGTCACGTATTGCACAAATATTGACGTCCATCGCGATGCCATGCTTCTGCTGTCACATCGAGCCTTTATGTCGGTTGGGCACGATGAATACTGGAGTCGCGAAATGCGGGTGAATGTCGAGATGGCTCGCGACCAAGGTGTCGACTTGCTGATCTGTGGCGGAAACTCGATCTATCGTCAAGTACGGCTGGAAAGTGACGCGCACGGTAACCCGTATCGCACGCTGGTCTGTCACAAACCCGATACATCTCCTGCAGTGGTCGATCCAGTGGCAGTGCGAATCAAGGCTGGGGCTGGTACCGATGATGATTTATATCCCTATCCCAATGTAACTGGAGAGTTTACAAAGATAGAGAGATATGAAGTAGACGTTGATTGGCCAGAGGCCACGCTGACCGGATCAACCTGGAATGGAGGGGCGATTTATTGGGAAGACTTGACGGTAAAAGCGCCGGCTGACTGGATCTACAACGGCAGCAATGCCGTACTGAACCAGACGCTATCGAATATGGCCGGTTATGAGGTCGATGGCGACATGCCCAACTCGGTCAAGTATGCCCCCCCCAACCGGCGGATTCTCGCCTCCTCGGCGACTGGCGGGCTGGTTCAGGCCTATGCGGTCGATGGCGGAGCCACCGTCTTTTCCGCCGGCACGATCCACTGGAGCTGGGGACTTGATGACTGGGCGATCGAGGGCTGCTCGCCGGAAAATGGGCGACCGGCGAGCATATCCACCGACGCGGTGGTGCAGCGGATAACGAGCAACCTGCTCGCCCGCGCGGTCCAGAACATCGGCGCCGAGGCGCACTTCTTTGGCACCTATGGCAGCGGCTCCCTCGCGCCGCTGGGCCAGGTCTCGGGACTGCGGGTCAAGTGGCGCATCATCCCCGGCTCGTTTACTACGCCGCAGTCAACCGACGCGCTCTTTTACGACCCGACGACCGGCGAGGCCCAGTTCTACACGCTGCAGAAAAATGGCCCCCAGATCAGCCTCGTGCCCATCGGTGGCCTCTTCCGCGGCTGGCGCAAGTCGCTGCACATCATCGCCGGCACCTTCAGCAATAGCGGTCTGACCGATCTGCTGTTTTTTGACCGCGCGACGGGCGAGGCGCAGTTCTACCGCACCGATGGCAAGGGCAACCTTCTGCCCAGTGCGCTGATCAACCTCCAGAACCTCGTTCCCAATGGCGCGCCGCACAGTGGCTGGCGCCGCACCTGGCAGATCATTCCCGGCCACTTCGGTGGCAACCCCAGCACCGACGACCTGCTCATCTACAATCCCGCGCGGGGTGAGCTGCAGTTCTATGCCACCAATGGCCAAGGCGGCATCCTGCCGCTTGGTGGGCTGCGCACGGGCTTCCGGCGGCGGCTGCAGATCGTGCCCGGACAGTTCAAGACCCGAGCCTCTTCCGACCCCGTCAGGACCGATCTGCTCTTTTATGACCCGATCAACGGGGATGCGGAATTCATGGAAGCCGACGGCATCGGCAGTGTTTTGCGCATCGGCAGCCCACTAAGTGGCTGGCGCAAAGGCTGGCGGATCATCCCTGGCCTGTTCGGCGGGACCGCCCACCTGACCGACCTGCTTCTGTACGAGCCGGCGACGGGAGATGCGCACTTCTTTGCGTCCAATGGCGAGGGCGGCATTCTCCCCATCGGCGGCCTCATCTCGGGCTGGCGTCGGACCTGGCAGATCTTTCCCTTTAAGTTCCGCGACTGGCCGCAGACGGATCTCCTGTTCTTTGACTCCTTCGCGACCGTGTCGTAGCCAGCAGACTCGACGACGAACACCCCGCCGCCCCTGACTCAACGGCCGACGAAGCCGCCCGCCGCCACTTTTTCAACGCTCAGCTAGGCTAGGTCGTCGGCTTTGTGTATGGTGCCGACGGTTTCGCGATGCCTTGGCTGCGGCTCGACGGCGTCGCGCTGGCGAGGTCAACATGCACTATCTGATCACTGGGGGGGCTGGGTTTGTCGGCTCCCATCTTGGCGAAGAGCTCTTGCTGCGCGGCCACCACGTGGCCATCATCGACGATTTGTCGACGGGAACCATTCACAACATCCGCCACCTAAAGACGAACCCGCGCTTTGAGTGCGTCATCGACACCTGTGCCAATCGCCCGCTTCTGGCCGAGCTAGTCGATGGGGCCGACGTGATCTTTCACATGGCAGCGGCCGTCGGCGTGCGCCTGATCGTCGAGAGCCCGGTTCGCACGATCGAGACCAACATCAAGCTGACCGAGCTAGTCCTGGAAGCGGCGAGTAAGAAGCGCAAGCCGGTGTTCGTGGCCTCGACGTCTGAGTGTTACGGCAAGAGCTTGGAGATCCCCTTCCGCGAAGACCAAGATCTAGTGCTGGGCCCGTCGAGCAAGGGACGTTGGTCCTACGCCTGTTCCAAGCTGATCGATGAGTTTCTTGCCATTGCCTATTATCGCGAGCGTGGCCTGCCCACCGTCGTCGGTCGCTTATTCAACACGGTCGGTCCGCGGCAGACCGGGCAGTACGGGATGGTGGTGCCGACGTTCGTGAAACAGGCGCTTTCGGGGGCCTCAGTGACGGTGTTTGGCGACGGGCAGCAGTCGCGCTGCTTCACGCATGTGCGCGATGTCGTGCGCGCTCTGATCCTGCTTATGGATCGCACGGACAGCTACGGCGAGGTCTTCAACATCGGCAACACCGAAGAGGTCAGCATCCACGGCCTAGCCGAGCAGGTGGTGCAGCGCACGCAGTCCAAGAGCCCCATCGTCCTGGTGCCGTATGAAAAGGCGTATGAGCCGGGCTTTGAAGACATGCCGCGCCGCGTGCCGGACATCCGCAAGATCCAGCGCCTAACCGGCTGGACGCCGACCTTGGGCCTGAGCCAAATCCTCGACGACGTGATCGCGTCGTTTCGCTAAGAAGTCGTTGGCGTGGTTGGCCAATGATTCAAAGATAAATAACGCGATTATTTAAGAATTAGGGCGGTGTCGTCGGGGCGGGCAGGGTGCGCAGGCGGGCTTCGGCGTCGCGAATGTCGCGCAGGTACGGCGGTGACAGCGACAGGAAGCGGCGATAGTGCTCAGCCGCTTGCTGTTTGTCGTCGGATCCAGGGCGGCTGCGCTGCAGTAGCAGATCGGCCAAGCGCTTGCGCGCGTCGCTGTGCAAGGGCTGCAGCGACACGGCTCGCTGGGCTTGCTCGATGGCGCGATCGATGTCGCCGCGCTGGCCCAGAAAGTCACTGCTGCGCAGCGCCTGCTCGGCATCTAGAAACGCGCGATAGTCGTCGCTGTGCAGCGTCTCGTCCTCGGGCAGATCGCGCACCAAGCCGCTGCTGTCCGCGGCGACGGTGGTCGCGTTCGCGGCAGAGGCACCGGGCGCTGTCGGGGGCTCTTGCTGCCGCGGGACGTCGGCTAGCTCACGTCGCAGATCAAAGGCGATATAGCGACCCAGCGCGTGCGGACCTTGGCCGATCCACAGGACACGCGCCGTCGCATCCACCACCACGGAGTGCGTCGCGATCAGCGCATCGAGCGCGTTGCGATTGCCCAGGCCCAGCTTTTTTCCGCCGACTCCGCGCTTGTCGCGCAGGATCGAAAGCGCAGTCTTTGGATCGATGCGGCCGCGGTGTTCAAGCAAAAGCTCGTCGACGCGGGCTTGGCGGGCTCCCGAGGTTAGCTCGGTGCGCAGGCGGTGGCTCTCGCGGTCGCCTTGGAATTCGGACGACAGCGCGTGGTTGGCGACGCCCAGCACATCGTGACTGCGCCGCACGATCGATCGAGTGGGTGATCGCTCGACCACAGCGGCCTCGCGCAGGTTGCCGTCGCCCAGAAGATACAGGTCGGGCAC
>CAZKOY010000228.1:0-7309 GCA_964554495.1 uncultured Myxococcales bacterium | reverse complement strand
GCCGATTCACCGAGCGCAGCGTGCGCAAATTGTTTGGCCGTTGTCGCCAGACGAAGGTGCTCTCGCCGCGCCGTTTTCTGGAAGCGATGCTCGACCGCATGCGCCGCGAGCACGAAGCCGTGGAGCCCGATGCGCCCTTCGAACGCCCCGGATTCCCGACGCTGGCGAAGGTGCTCAGCGATGCGGGCTATGTGACACCGAAAGGCCGCGCGCACTGGTGGCCGGCGCAGGTGCAGCAGCTATTGGAAGGTAGATTTGATCGCTACTACTCGCGCGCTGCTCGCGATGTGACCACACACAGCGAGTAGCACACGAGACGGCCTCCGTCGTCTCGTACACGACGAAGGCCAAGTTCCCCGTAGTGAGCTGAGCACCCCGCGGAACTGCGGCGCACAGTATTCGCGGGGCTTCCTAAACGCAACTGCGCTTGGAGCCTTCCATGAAATCCTGTTCTGTAGAACCTTCTGTTTTCCGTCGCTGGTCTTTGCCTTTGCTCTGCGCGGTGCAGAGCTGCGAGCGCTTCGCCTTCCTTGCGATGCTGCCGCTGTTCGTGCTGTACGCGCAGGAGCGGCATGGCATCGCGGCCCCACATGCGCTGCTGTTCCTCGCGCTGTTCCAAGCACTCGCTTACCTCGGCGGGCTGCCTGGCGGCTGGCTTGCTGACCGCGTCTTGGGCACGCGCAAGGCCACGTTGCTCGGCGCTGGCTTGCTGGCATGTGGCTACGGTCTACTGGCACTGGATCGAGCTGAGCTGCTGTGGCCAGCATTGCTGACGATGATTTTGGGGCATAGCGCGTTCCGCCCTGGCCTGCATGTGCTGCTGGCTCGCGTTGCCGATGCCGATGGGAAAGCGCGCGAGCGCGTTTTCTTGTGGCACTACCTCGCCGCGAATCTTGGCTACGCAGCGGGTGCGCTGTTCGGCGAGTGGGCGCATGCGCGTGCAGGGTGGCTCTTGCTCTTTGGCGGTGCGACGGCTGCATCGATAGTGGCTGTCATGCTGCTGATCGCGGGGCTGCCATGGCTCCGTGCGGAGGCAAGGCGCGCCGCTGATGAGCCAGCGCGGATCGCCCGCCCATCGGGTGCAGCGAATATGCACGCTGTCTGGTTGCTGTCAGGGGTGGCGGTGATCTTCTGGCTGACGGCACAGCAAGCCGGGAGTTCGCTGACGGTGTTCGCCGCGATAAACACTCTGCCGAGCGTCACTCTGCTGGGCCACACGATCCCGATCGGCCCCGGTCACTTTGCTTCGCTACATGGTTTGTTCGTGCTCGCCATGCTGCCGGCGTTCCTCGTGCTGCACGGACGAAAGACCGGGCGCGTACCGTCGGCAACTACTTTGATGATCTGGGGCTATGTGGCTACGGCAGGGGCCTTTGCGCTCATGGCTCTGGCAGGGCTTCGCGGCGGAGATCTCGGTCGCGTGAGCGGCGCGTGGCTCGTCGGCTGCTACCTGCTCCTGTCGCTCGCCGAAGTGCTTCTTGCGCCGCTGGGTATGTCGCTGCTGACGCAGCTCGCGCCGAAACACAAGGCGGCGCAGGCCGTGGGGCTGTGGTTTGCGGGCTCCGCGATCGGCAATGGCTTGGCTGGTGCGCTGGGTCTGTGCTGGGACCGCTTGCCGCATCACCGCTACTTCGCAGTGCTGGCGGCGGTGTCGCTTGCCGCTGCGGTCGCGCTGCTATCGCGCCGCCGACATCTGGATTGGCTCGCGGCGCTCACGGTGAGCGCAGCTTCACAACCCGCAGTCGAGAAAAGGACACAGACCATGAACCCACTCTCGAACCCGAACCCCGAACCCATCGCCCCGCTGCTCGCTACCCCCGCCACCGCTGAGCCTGCAAGCTGGTCCCGCATGTTGCTGGTAGCTCTGCTGATCCTGCTACCAGGATCACTGATGGCGAACATGGCCCTATCGCTGCCGGTGCGCGGAGTCAACGCGATCGTGTGTGGCTTGGCGGTGTTGTGCTTCGGGCCCTACTTGTTCGCCCACTCGCTGATGCGGTGGGCTCGACGCGGCATCGTGCTCGCCGATTAGAATGCACCGCCGTCGCGCCACGGTGCGACCAGGACTCGCTCGGTCAACTCATGCACCACGCGGTAGGGCTCGAAGATCCGGCACGGCGTCACGCTCCCATGTAGCTCGTGCCGAAGGCTCTGCCGAGCCAAGGTCCGATGGTCCTTGGGCTCACCGTAGCTGAGGCGGGCGAGGATATCGATCTCCTCGCGATGGACCTCACGAAGTAGCTCCCCCCCATCCTCGCTCACCGCTGTCCGGCGCGTGCGGCTTCCACCGAAGCTCATCCCAGCACCACCGCAGCCACGCAACCAACCGTGGCCTCAAGTTGCCCCCTACAACAACGCAGCCGGAGCACCCCGCGGCTCGTCGGGCAGCATCGGTGGCTGAACACTGCGAGCTTCGCGCAGGAGCATCAGCACGTCGCTGCGGGTCCAGTGCCCCGGCTCCATATTTGGGGCCGCGTATCCTTCGGCATCGAGCCAGCGGGCGATGACATCACATGGGAAGCGGCGCTCGCGCAGGGAAATGGCGCGCCGAAGTGCGATGCTGCGTGAGCCGATCGCCGCCGGCAAAAGGCCCACCTCGCGCAGCTTCGGCACCGCCAGCCAGGCGCCCGGAAATCCCGACAGCGCACGCGAAGTCAGTAGATCGCCACGCGGCGGCAGTTCGTCGCTGGGGACGCAGACAATCAGCAGCGCATCCGCCTTGCCGGCTCGGAAATAGCTGAGCGCAGGGTAGTCCTCCGGCCGACGCTTCGGCGTGCCCAGATCGACACAGAAGTCGACAAGCTGCGCCCCCGATTCCCGACAGCGTCGCCGAATTGTCGCCTCCAGCTCACGCACCTGCGCTGGGACGAGGTCGATCCGCAGGATGGCGTGGCAGACAATGCGCACGGGAAAGCGAGACATGCGCGACATGATCCACCGCCCCTACCCCCTGCTCAAGCAGTTTTCTCGACGAGAAATGATGGGCTCGCCTGCCGAACAAGCGAGCTGATGCGGGCTGAGCATGGATGAACCGGGCTGCGTGCGGCGGTGCTCCCTGCGGTGACCGCTTGGCCTCCCGCGCTGCCATAGCCTTTCACTTGATCACAATTACGGTTTCCGACGGAGGATTTTGCCCAAGTAAGGTTCGAGGGACTCGGCTAGGTTGAAGAGATCTTGCTTGGAGTGGAGTTGGATGAGCTGCATGGCGCCGAGGAAGAGGAGGGCGCCGCGGACGAGCATGGTGGGGCCGATGGGGTCTTTTTTTCGTCCGCTCCAGCCGCCGAGGGAGGCGAGGGTTTGGCGGAGTTCGATGGATTTATCGTCGGTGGCGAGGCAGAGCTGATAGATGCAGGCGGCGGCCATCTGGACCAGTAGCAGGCGGCGGGCGATGCGCTCGGCGTTCTCTTGATGCCAGCATTCGAGACGGAAGCCGATTTTTTCGAAGTAGAAGAGGCGCTCGATTTTCCAGCGTTGTAGGTAGCGTTCGACGACGGAGTGGGCGGGCTCGTCGAGGTTGGTGAAGAGGACCCAGCGCAGGGTTTTTTCGCCGGGTCGGCGCAGCTCGGAGACGATGACGCGGAGGCGAAGCGGTGCGCCGGGCTGTGGTTTTTGGCGACGCTTTCGGACCCCTCGCAGCGACGGTTCAGTCAGCGTGACGTGGGTCTCGCCGACCCATAGCTGGTAGGTCGCTGCGCTCTGCTCGAAGCGGCGGGTCACCTCGCCTTGGTGCGTGAGTTTACTGGTTTGGATGTGCGCTGAAAGCGAGCGCTTTTCGCCATGCACAGCGACGAGACGCGAGAGGTTTCGGCACCGCACGACAAGCCGACGAGTGGCGAGGTGCCGCAGGAACTTGACGTCATCAAACTCGCGATCCAAAAGGTGGATCAGAAGGCGTCCAGGCAGCAGTTCCTCGACGGCATCGACCGCTCGCTCGGCCTGCTCCAAGTGGTCGACAAACGGCAGCGGGTGGTCGCACAGCGAGGACAGCACGCCGGCCTGACTGCGCAGCTCGGTGACCGCCGCACCAACGGGCAAGCCGTTGACGATGACCAGCGACTGAAACAGCTCGTAGCCCCAGGTGCGCTCGTTGCCGACGGGAATCAGGTCTTCTTTGCGCTGGTGCCCAGAGTAATTCAGCACCGACACATCGTGCGCAACGCAGGCCGTCTGCGACGGAGCCACCTGCTCGCGCAGCCGCGCCTGCAGTGGCGCGTGCAAGGCCATGCGCGTCACGCCCTCGTGGTCGAAGAAGCGATACGCCCCGCGGGTGAACGCCTCCTGAGTGTCCTCCGCCGGCGCCAAGCACCCCAGACTGTTCGCCGAGTGCCCCCGCACCATCGACTGCACCAACTTCTTCGCCCGACGAGCCAGACGCAAATCCGGCAGCGGGGCATCCTCTAACAACGTCTCAAAGTTCAGCATGCCCCGTCGCAGAGCACCTTCCTTGCCAACCCTGCGGCGAGAGCGATCTCCGACGGGAACGCAGGCCTACGCCGCTACACTGTCCGGAACGCGGACGTCCGAAGCTCGGATCTCAGACGGTAGGCCGGACATGTGACCATGGGAAAGGCCATAGCTCAAGCCATCCACGTTGGACCGAGCCCACCCAGTGATCTAACGCCTTCCTCACACATCACCGACGTGCGCAGGGTGTACGTGTAGTCCTGCATAGGTCGCCTCTTGACCCCCCTTGGGGGGCGCGATACTACGTCTGGGCAACGCAACCGAGACGATCGTTAATGTGTGATCGATCATCAGACAGCCTGCGTCGTAACAGTTTAATTATCCATGGCTGATTAATGCTGCGGCACCGTTTCGGCGGCAAGTCGCTTGATGTCTTCATCTGTTAATGCCGCGAGATACTCCATGAGCAGACGATGAATGAAGATATAGCCGCCTCCGACGTTGCGCATGATGTTTATGTCGACGCAATAATTCAAAAAATCAATCAGTCGCCATGGCAATATCCCACGGCGGAAGAGAATCAGATGTAAGACCAAGTGCCGCGCTGCCGCAGTTCCCCCACACATGGGCATCAAGGCTAATAGCACGCCCGTAGTGAACATCGATAGAATAGTTCGACTAGCTACCGTTCCATAGCTTTTCTGTCCCAGATACGGAATTAGTATGCTTGATGCAGTATATGCGACCCATAGTACGCCCACCATCCGAAAAGATGCGATTATTCCTTGATTCGGAGTCGTTCTAATGGCCACCCTGTCGGACACAATCGCCGACCGCAGTAGATACGCCGGGGTCAGAATGAGAAGCAGAACAAGAAAAGTGACTGCACTCACTGACAGAAAGACACCCACGACAACGCCTATCATTCTTAATGGGGAAACCCAATTAGTTCCCTGTTTAATGAATAGATGGATGACTACAATGGGAATCATAGATAACCCAAGCAAGATTCCTGTCTTTCGAGCCATCCCAAATGCAGTGCGCAAATCAGTCTTCCAGTTACAAGCTAAGCGCGGCCATGACCAATGAATGGCCTCGACGGGCCGAACGATCTCGGTTTGAGTGAACCATTCGCTAACGGCGGACGATATTGCGACAAACACCAAGACACCTACCCAGTTATACCAATGGGTAGTCCAGGCAAAAAATTTGAATAGCACTGAGTGCAAAATGTTCAGCGGGACAAGGATCGAGAACCAAAGCAGGAACGCTGATATATATTGAAATATATTTTTCCGGCGCAGATGGGACACAAAATTCTTTTGGAGATCCTATAAGAAAAAAATGGTCTGACTCTGCCGCACCATGGATTTGGCAATAAAGGATAGATACTGAAAAATTTTCGTTGCGGGAAAAGCATGCAAGCTACGTCGACGGCGTATGGAGTTTAAGATAAATGCTCGGAATATCTGCGTTCGACTCTTTGTCGGATCACTTGCGGTAATGGTTTCGAGAGAAAAGGAGCCAGAATTGTACGCATTAAGAAAGGTATTCACAATGAAGGGCGATGACATAAATTCGGAGAAAGTATTATCACTCGCGAGCATAGCAGAAGGGCGCGCGATAGGCTGTGTCGATGAGCTGAGGTACGCACTAACCTGCTCATTGGTCAGGGGCAATAATTCAATAGCTGAATGTAGTTGCAACCTCCTATGCGCTTTTTGATATTCTATTTTCCGACACGCAATGACCAGCCCCGCTAGCATATGTTTGCGTAGTTGTGCAATACTGTCCATACATTGCTCGCGGGCGTCATGTCGTACCTCGTCAAGACCATCAAGTAATGGCAATATGCGCTGGTTATCCAGCCATTCCTGTCCCACAAGGGGAGCAACGTCATAGCGCAGAAATAATTCATCAATAAGCCATTCACTTAAGGGTGCTCGTTGCTGCGCCCAGCTCGACAGATGGAAGATAACGGGTATCGGTTCCGCCTCATCCGCATTTGCCCTGGTCAGGAGGTCGCGGCACAGGTCGAGCAGCATCGTCGTTTTGCCCGAGCCCGGAGCCCCAAGAATGAGCAGCTCGCCGAGATTCTCATCGAACAGGTCAATGATCCGCTTGCCCTTGGGAATGAGCTGCGGCGATGTGTCTGGGCGCTCCAGAACCATGTCCCATGGGTATGCCACTGCGTCAGGTCGGTACTCCTTGTCCAGTTCCAACATGACGGCACCGTGGAGCGATTTTTCCAGCACGCCCTCAATCCAGAATTTCCTGACCTTCTCCAGCATGCGCTGGCGATTGCGTCGGTCGCGGGCATCAAGGGACGATTTCCCACGATAGGTCACCACTTTTCCTGGGTGCAAGAGTTCGCCCTTGAAATAAGCAGCGACCGCATCAGCATGCTGTTCGTTGAGCTTGGCAAAAATGTCACTCGCTGAGACACGACTGAGGAGGACATTGAGCTTCTCCCCGCGCGTCATGCCCCCTGAAAGCTCGGTATGAACCACTGGAAAATTATCGAGACAAAAGGCCACGAGGTCGGCGTCGAGTAGCAGCACTGATTGCAGCAAGCGACGCAGCGAGGCTGTACTTGGAATCGTGTGCTCTGGCACATCGCGAGGAACCGAGGACTCTTGATGTTGCGCCGACATGCGCGGACTATGGCGCAGCTCTTCTCGGCTGGGCAAGCGCGACGAAGCGTAGAATAAATTAGAAGAAGATGTGCGGTCGGTCACCGCTGAGACCGGCGCTGATCATGCGGCGCAAGCGGGTGGCAAACTGCCCAATCCCATGTCCTCAAGCGAGCTGTTTGCAGCCAACGCCGCAACCACCTTGCCACTCCTTGGCCCACGCATCGCCTGCTATCTGTGCAGCGGTCCCAAGCTCGGCTGCAAACTCATTC
>CAZKOY010000227.1:0-7379 GCA_964554495.1 uncultured Myxococcales bacterium | reverse complement strand
TGCTCGCAAGCCTGCCCCAGCAATGAAGTCTGTTTCGGCGGCAAGTGCGTGCAGTGCTTTACCGACGCGCAGTGTCCTTGCGGTCACTGCATCGAGGGCCGCTGCAGCGACAAATGCACCACCAACCAGGACTGCGAAGGCAACCAGTGCTGTCAGAAGTCGACTGGGCTTTGCGTAAGTGGCCGCTGTGGCGGCACTGCTGGCGGGGCGCTGTGTGGCTGCAGCATGCCTGGTGTCGCGGCGTCGAGTCTGCTGTCGACAGAGCCCGATCCGCTTGAGCCGTTCGAGCCAAGCCAGCCAGCCGCCGGGAAGGCCAGCCGCAGCATCGGCCTGTCGGCGATTGCCGCGCTGCTGCTTGGGCTTGCGCTGCGTCGACGCATGCGAACCTCGACGAGGTGGTCATGAGTCAGCGCGCCCAAGACAGCAGGCGTCCGCTTCACGTATGGCCGCTTGCGCTGCTTGCGCTGCTGGTGCTCACCAGGCCAGCGCAGGCGCAGGAACAGCGCTTCGACATTCAGGCGTGGCGGCCGGCACCCGGTCCGCGCGACCTGCTGATCCTGCCGCAGAGCCAGCCGCTGCGTCACCTGTCGGCGTCGCTGGGCGTGTACTTCAGCTTTTCGTTGGATCCGCTGGCCCTATTCGCCGGGCAGACCAAGCAGATCCAGATCGTCAAGAACCGCTTCGCCCTCGAATTCATGGGCGCGCTTGGCCTGGGTGACTGGTTTGAACTGGGCTTGGTGATGCCGATCATCGTCGCGCAAAGCTCAGACAATCTGTCCGACATCGGTCAAGAGGGCCAGATCCAGTCGGTGGCGCGTGGCGACTTGGCGATCATCGGCAAGGCTCCGATCATCCGTCGCCTGTCGTATGCCAAGGGCTTTGGCTTGGCGGCATCGCTGCGCGTCAACGCCCCAACCGGCGAGCAAGAGGCCTTCGCCAGCGACGGAGATTGGACGTTCAGTCCGACGCTGATCGGTGACTATCGCTTTAGCAATGGCACGCTGATCGCGCTGCAAGCGGGTGGTTACTATCGGCCGCTGCGCGAGTTTCAGGACAAGCTCTCGGGCTCGACGATCGTGGCTGCGGCCGGAATTGAGCTGCCCTTGGTTCGTCGCTGGGGTTTGACCACGCTGGGGGGCGGCTACGTCAACGTCAACCTATTTCACCTGCCTGAAAAAGCCGCCGATGTACCGGCTGAAGTCATGCTCGGCGTGCGCTGGTATAGCTCGATGGGCGTGACATTCACGACGGGCTTTAACTTCGGCGCCAACTGCGCGCTCGGCGTGCCGGCGATGCGCTTCTTTATCTCGGCTGTCTGGGTACCCGGCGCGACGCGAGAAGCCGCGGCCATCGACGAATTTAAGAAGCCGCCCGATGATCCCGACGGCGACGGCATTGTCGGCGACAAAGACCTGTGCCCCGAGCACAAAGGCACGCCGGAAAACAACGGCTGCCCCGAGCTCGACACCGATCGCGACGGCATCATCGATCGCGTTGACGAGTGCCCGAACTTGCCGGGGCGTCGCATGTACAACGGCTGCCCGCGCGTCTACACCAAGGCCAACAAGATCATGGTGCTTGAGCGCGTCCACTTCGCGACGGATCAGGACATCATCCTGCCCGAGTCGTTCTCGGTCCTAGAGGAAGTCGGCGAGATCATCCGCGCCCACCCCGAGTGGCAAGAGATCCTCATCGAAGGGCACTGCGACATTCGCGCCAGCGATGCATACAACCTGGACCTGTCGCAGCGGCGGGCCACGTCGGTGCAAAAGTTCTTGCTGTCACGCGGTATCGAGCCGCAACGCCTGCGAGCGCAAGGCTTTGGCCGCAGCCGACCCATCGCCGACAACACCACCGAAGAAGGGATGGCGTTGAATCGACGCGTGGAATTTACTATCCTCAAAGTGGCCACGCCTGACGCTGTGCAAGCTCCGACCCCCTAGGGGCGCCGCTAAGCCCTAGGAATCGTTGGACAGTCTGGATCCCCAGCATTGGGGACCCATTGCACCGCGCAGGGCGAGGCAATGGGAGGATAGCGAGACATGTCCAGGCGCACTGCGCCGGTTCTGGCCGTCACGATCTGTCTGGGGGCGCTCTCTGGCTGCTATCAGGGAGAGTGGCGCCTGGGTACCGAGGTTCCGGTTGCGTCGACGACCCGGCTGACGCCGACGCGCGACATCGAGCGCTGGGAACTACAGCAGTCGATGACGCCAAACGTCGTGCAGATCAAGGGAACCGTGACGCCGCGCTGCCGCTATGTGCTGTATGGCAGCAGTCGTCGCACGGACACCGGACAGTTCAAGCGCGTGGGCGGCGGCTACTGGACTGCGCTGGCCATCGTCACGGGAGCGACGGGGGGAGCGCTAGGCGGCTTCGGTGCATCCGGGTGGTTCTCGCAGCTTTATCCCGACTGGGGCAAGTCGGTGATGTACGGCACGGGGGGAGCGCTAGCGGCCGGTGGCTTGGCAGCCTGCATCTCGTCGATCGCTTCGCCCAGCAAGATTCGCTTGGCGCTGTGCGGCATCATGGTCGGCCTCGGTGGCTCGGTGCTGGTCGGCGCGGCGCTGTCGAACTACCCCAACACGGGCTCAAGCGGCGGCATGGCCGGCAACACGCTGTTTGATCAGAAGACGTTTCAGACCATGGCTATCGCAGGCGGTGCTCTCGTCGGTGCGGCAATCGTCTCGGGCTTGATCTCGGCCTCGTGGCGCGACTTTGTCGAGCGCGAGCGCGTCGTCGATATCGAAAACGCCCAGACCTGGGATGCGCAGACCACCGAGCAGAACTGCGGCGGTCAGCGATCGATCACCGGCAAAGTGGCCAACTTAGAGGTCACAGCAGAAAACCTGACCGAGGGCCTGGGCAGCGACGGATCGCCGATGCGTATCCGCGTTGCGATGACCGGGCAGTCGATTCAGGCCGTGGATCTGCGCGGTCTGCGCAATGCCATCCCAAGCTGCGGCGATCTGCGCGTGCGCTTGGCGCCCGAGATCCTGTACGACGACGCGGCGATGGTGGATGACTACATGCCGCCGATGCAGCCCGCGGAAGTAAACGCCATCAACCGCCCGATCCACGCCATCGTCATGCCGCGCGAGGGCATCGTCCTTGCTGGACCGCAAACGGCACGCAAGCCAACTGGCATCCGTTCGCCCGTGCCGGGAATCTCGCTGGACGTGCTGAACACGCTGGAAAAGCGCTGCCGCGGCGAGACGGGCGAGAGCGCGACCAGTACCGCCTCATCGAACGGCAATGGCGAGCGCAAGCCGCACAAGACGCGTCCGCCGCGCGAGACGGTGCGCGAGCGCAACCCCGAGCCGCCCAGCGAGAGCAGCGATCCACCACGCACGACCACGGTCGAGCCTCCGACGGTGACGCAGCCCGCGCCCAGCCTGACACCGAGCCGCACGCCGCTCTCGCAGCCCGAGGTCAGCGAGTGTTCGGCCGAGTCACAGCAGGCCCGCTTTGCCGACTGCGAGCATCAGTGCGGCCGCGCCCTGGAGCTATCGACCTGCCTGTTCGACTTCCGCAAATGCCACATCGCGGCCCGCGGCTCGGCGCAGCCCCAAAAAGAGCGCGACGCCTGCGATCTGACCTGGGAACAGTGCCTGTTCAAAACCAACGTCGCCCCCGGATCGTGGCGACGCTGCGTCGACGGCTGCGTACAAGCCAACGAGCCCACCGCCTGCCACAGCAGCCGCTAAGTCAGCGAGGGGGCGGCGAACACCAGCGAGACGTTGGTGCCGCCGAAGCCGAAGCTATTGGACAGCGCGGCGCGCAGCGTGGTCGAGCGCGCTTGGTTCGGCACATAGTCCAAGTCGCACTCGGGATCGGCGTTTTCCAAGTTGATCGTCGGGGGCAAGATGCCGTGCTGCAGCGCCAAGACGCAGAACGAGGCCTCGGCGCCGCCGGCTGCTCCAAGCAGGTGGCCGGTCATCGACTTGGTCGAAGACACCGCCAAGCGGCGTGCCTGGTCGGCAAAGACCGTCTTTATGGCCACGGTCTCGGCGATGTCGCCCTGCTTCGTCGATGTGCCGTGCGCGTTGATATAGCCGATGTCCTCGGGGCGGATGCCGTGCCGGTACGCGTCGCGCAAGGCCATGCGCATGCAGCGCTGCGCGCCTTCTCCATCTGCGGGCGGCGAGGTCATGTGGTTGGCATCGGCCGAAAGTCCATAGCCGACAAGCTCGGCATAGATCGTGGCGCCGCGACGCCGGGCCGACTCGCGCTCTTCCAGCAGCAGGACGCCCGAGCCTTCGCCCATGACAAAGCCATCGCGGTCGCGATCGAATGGGCGCGATGCGCGGGTTGGCTCATCGTTGCGCGTGCTAAGCGCTCGCATGGCGTTGAAGCCACCGATGCCAAGCGGCGTCACCGTGGCTTCCGTGCCGCCGGCCAGCATGACATCGGCATCGCCGCGCTGAATCGTGCGGGCTGCTTCGCCGATGGCGTGCGCACCACTGGAACAAGCAGACACATGGCTCAGGTTGGGGCCTTTGTATCCCGATCGCAGCGAGATCACACCCGGAGCCATGTTTACGATGATCTGCGGCACAAAGTACGGCGACATGCGCCCCGGCCCTTTGCTGAGCAGGGTCGTGTGCGTGCTCTCGATATGCGTGACTCCGCCGAGGCCCGCCCCGATGTACACACCAATGCGATCGCAGGGATAGCTGCCGTCTTCGCGCACGCCCATATCAAGCGCATGTCCCGGCACAAACGGACCTGGAGGATCCGCGGGCTCAGGTGAGATCTTGAGGCCGGCGTGCGTGACCGCTTCCTTGGCGGCGTACACGGCATAGATGACAAACGGGTCTAAGTGCTTGGCTTCTCGCTTGTCGATGAACGTAGTGGGGTCAAGGCCCTTGACCTCCCCCGCGAAGCGCGTTGCAAACTGGCTGGTGTCAAAGCGAGTGATGGGACCGATGCCGCTCTGCCCGGCGATCAGGGCCTGCCACGTCGCATCTCGACCCAGACCAAGCGGCGTACACAGGCCAATCCCCGTTACCACAACACGTCTTTGCATGGCGTTGCGATGTAGCACACTCACGATCTTCTGGGCAGCCCGCTTGTGGCTGTGCGGCGCATTGTCGGCATGCCTTGTCATCGCCTGCGCGACCGTGGCACGGGGGCAGACACGCGCTTCGCTGGCACAGGTCCAAGCGGGGCGCGAGACCGACGTGGTTCTGCCGCTTGGCGACGAGGTGCCATGGTTTGGTCCACCCGTTGCGGCAGTGACCCTGGATGTGTTCCTGCCGTTTGGCCATCGCGCAACCGGCGCGGAACTGGCGCGCTATTTTTCACTGTTGGAAGAACACGAAGACCTTCGCCTGCGCGTTCACCCAGTCCTTGGCAGCGACGTGGCCGAGCGGGGAGCCGAGCTTCTTCTTTCGGCCTTCCAGCTCGCGGGGCAGGGCGCTGCGCACTTCCTGATCACCGTGGCGGAACACCCAGACTGGCTGACCGACTGGCCCGCGTTTCGCGGCAGCCCGGAAGCCAGCGCACAGCTTGGCAGCGATCGACGCCGCGATGGCGATCTAAGCCTGTTTGCAGCGGCGCGCGAGCAGGGGATCGATGTCGTCCAGCTTCGTCTGCAGCTTACGAGCCGACGACAGAAAGAAACCGCCCTGCTTTTGTGGCAGCGCATCCGGTCTTCCGTGCGAACGCCGCCCGAGGTGTGGATCAACGGTCGTCGCCTGCGCAGTCCCATCAGCGACAGCGCGCTGCGCGAAGAGCTAGAGCGTCAACGCCGTCGTGCGTATCAGCTTGTGCGCAGTGGCACGCCGCTGCGAGCGCTTTATGACGAGCTGGTGAAGACCGCCGATACCAGCGAGCCGACACCAGCGGCAAGTCCCTCGTCGACGTCGCGCTGGGCAGCGGGGCGCTTGCTGTCGCTGCGTTCCAGCGTGCCGGCGGCCTTGCCGGTTCCTGCCCGCGCGGCGCTGCAGCCGACGGGTTTCGATCTGACCGACATGCCGCTTCGCGGACCGCGCGTGTCCCCGGTGACCTTGGTGCTGGTGGGCAGTCTTGAAAGCGGGCCCGTCTGCGAGCTAGCGCGCGAAGTTCGCGACACCTTGCGACCCTTTGGCGAGGCCGTGCGCTTTGCCTATCTGCCGGCTCCCAACGGTCCGCTGTTTTCGCCGTTGTCGTCGGTGTCCGCTGGATCTACACCGTTTTCATATGCCGAACGAACGAGCCGCGTGCCCTTGATTCTGACGGCGCTGGCCGTGGATCACAGCCCGGCATTTTTTCGCACGTACGACGCCATCATCGATCTGATGCGCCGTCGTTTCATGCTGAGCTACGTCGAGTTCTCGCAGAGCATCCTGAACCAGCGCGTCGACTTCGATCGCTTGGAAGAAAACAGCCGCAGCGAGCGAATGCGGGCGCACCTGGCGCAGGCGCAGCGCGATGCGCGGGCGCTCGGGGCAACCAGCTTGCCGGCGCTGTTCATAAACAACCGCTTGGTGTCGCTGACCGGCGGCCCCGGTGGCCTGGGCAGCGGCAGCGTCGCGGTACGCAGCGAACAGCTTTCCCGCCTGATCGAAGCCGAGCTTCGCCGCGGAGCGCTGGAAAAGCTGCGGAACCGACGGCGGCCAAGCCCGTAACGCCCGATTACAGCGGCACCGTGACGTAATAACTGTACTGGCCGCGCACGACGAGCATGACGGTGTCGTTGCCGGGTCGAATCTCGCCGAGGGCTGCGGCAAAGTCGCGCGGGTTCTTGATCGTGCGAGCCCCGATCTGCAAGACCGCGTCGCCGGGCTGAAAGCCGATGCGATCGGCGATGCCGCCGGGCAGAACGCGACGCACCAGCACGGCGCGCCCTTCGGCCTCGGTCACGTCAAGACCCAGGCGGCGCTGCGCGCGAGCGGACTGTTCCTTGGGATCCAGCGGTGCAGCCTGCAGTCGCACTTCGCCGCGCTGCAGGCGCAGGCGAACTTCTTCCCCGGCCAGGATTCGCCCCACGCGATCCCAGAACGCCTCGACCGAGTGTGTGTTGTCTTCGTTGATGCCCGAGATGACGTCGCCGCGCTGCAGGCCAGCCCGCTCGGCCGGGCTGCCGCTTTCGACTTCAGCGACGACGACTCCGACAGCGCGACGGCCCTGCCGCAAGGCGCTGGGCCGAATGCCCAGCCAGCCATAGCGCACGCGTCCGAACTGCAAAAGATCGTTCACGATGGTGCGGGCGCGATCGATGGGAATGGCAAAGCCGATGCCTGGTCCGCCCGAGTGAACCGCGGTGTTGATGCCGACAAGCTCGCCGTGGATATTGAGCAGCGGTCCGCCCGAGTTCCCAGGGTTGATCTGTGCGTCGGTCTGGATGAAGTCTTCGTACGTTCGGTTCTTGGCGCGCACGACACGATGCAGGGCCGAGA
>CAZKOY010000226.1:0-7493 GCA_964554495.1 uncultured Myxococcales bacterium | reverse complement strand
GCACGCGACGCTTCTCGATTCCGACGCTGGAGCGCTGGCTGTACGACTACAAAAAGGGAGGCTTGGCTGCGCTGTGTCCCAAGCCCCGCAGCGACCGCGGCCACGGCCAGGAGCTGTCCGCCGAACAGCAAGCGCTGCTCTGCGACATCCGTCGCGAGCATCCCACCGCCTCGGTCGCGCTGATCCTCCGTACCCTGATCCTCGACGGACGAATCGAAAACGACACGCTCAGCGAATCGACCCTGAGTCGCTTCTTCAAAGAAAAAGGACTCGACCGGCAGGCGCTGGCACCGCGCGGACACACGCGAGCGCGACTGCGCTGGCAGGCCGAGCGGCCCGGCGCGCTGTGGCACGGCGATGTCTGCCACGCCCCCAACCTTCGCATCGGTCAGACCCAGTATCCCGTGCGCATTCACGCGCTGCTCGACGACGCCTCGCGCTACGTCGTGGCGCTGGAAGCTCGCACCACGGAAAAGGAATCGGACATGCTGGAGCTCCTGGTCGGCGCGCTCCGTCGCCACGGCGCCCCCGATGCGCTGTATCTCGACAACGGCGCCACCTATCGCGGCGACGCGCTGCGCCTCGGCTGCGAGCGCTTGGGAATCACGCTGCTGCACGCCAAGCCCTACGACGCCCCCGCCCGCGGAAAAATGGAGCGCTTCTGGCGCACGCTCCGCCAAGGCTGCCTCGACTACCTCGGTGAGCTCAGCTCGCATCACGACGTCAACCTCCGTCTGCGCGCCTTTCTCGACCAGCACTATCACCGCGCACCGCACGGTGCCCTCGTCGGAAAATCGCCCGCACAGATCTACTCCGCGGCCGAGCGCGCCCCCGATGCGCTGACCGAAGCCAAGATCCGCGGCGCGCTGACCATGCGCGATCCCCGTCGCGTCCGTCGCGACAGCACGCTCTCGATCGGCGGCATCGACTACGAGCTCGACCAGTCCTATCTGTGTGGTCGCATCGTCACGGTCGTCCGCTGCCTGGTCGAGGGCGGCGACCCGCCCTACGTCGAGCACGAGGGCCAGCGACTCGCCCTTCACCCCGTCGATCCGATCCGCAACGCTCGCCGAAAACGGAAGGAGATTCCGATGCCCGCGACCTCCGGCAGCGTCGGCTCACTGCCTTTCGACCCGCCCGGCGCGCTGCTCCATCACGCTTCAAAACAGACTCCCATTTCTACCCAGGAGCCCACCCCATGACTCCCTCCTATCTCGCTCCGTTTTCTCTCCACCAGCCTCCCTTTGCCAAGGATCTCCCCGACGAAGAGCTCTTCCTCCCTCCTTCCAAAGAAGGACTCCTCTCCGAGCTCCTCGAAGCGCTCCACGCGCGCGGCTCAGTACTCCTGTGTGGTGAACCTGGCGTCGGAAAAACCTGTCTCCTCCGCGCTCTGCGCCACCGCCTCACCGAGCCCGCGAATCGCTTTCGCCTCACCTACTGTCACAACGCCACCCTCGGACGCCGCGACTTCTATCGCCAGCTCTGCCTTGCTCTCGGCCTCACTCCCTCCGCCACCGCCGCCGGCGTCTTTTACGCCGTCTCCACCCACGTCCAGATGCTCGCCACCGAGCGCACCCACCCCGTCTTCCTCCTCGACGAAGCCCACCTCCTGCACCAAGACACCCTCGACCATCTTCACATCCTGCTCAACTACGAATGGGACTCCCAGCCCCTCCTATCCCTGATCCTCGTCGGACTCCCCGAGCTCGCCGACCGACTCGCCCTCCGCAAGAACCGCTCGCTCCTCTCGCGCCTCCACACCCGCCTCCGCATCGAGCCCCTCCTTCCCAGCGACACCGCCGAGTACCTCCGCCTCCGTCTCCGTCGTGCTGGCTGCGACCGCGACCTCTTCGACCCCGACGCACTCGCACTCCTGCACCAAGCCACCCAAGGCGCCATGCGCGACCTCGACCGCCTCGCCACCCACGCCCTCCGCCTCGCCGCCGCCAAAAAGCGCCGCCTCATCGACCGCGCCATCGTCTCCCAAGCCCTCTCCATCGATCCGCAAGACCCCGCCGAGTAGCCATTCCCTGCTCAGCGCCCCAGCGATGGCCATCAACCCCCTGCGCCTACGCCTGCACGCTGCCGATGGCCATCCACCGCCCTGCTGCGATGGCCATCACGCAGCTTGCGTGGCAACACGGCCCGGCGTCGCCTCACGGCGGACCGGCTGCGGTTTCCCAATGGCAGCCTCCTGTGTCTCCAGTATTGCGAGCGTGTCAGCGGCCACCCACGGACGACGTAGCTGCCGGAGCGTCTCCTCGGGAAAGTAGAGCTGGTGAGCTTCCTGCTTCACCGCATGCGGCAATGTGAGCACAGCCAACCGAAATCCATTCAGGCCTGTCAGGCGATAGGTCGCGTTTGCAACCGCCATCGTAGCCACGTCGGGACTGACGACCTGAACAGGCTCCCTGAGCTGAAGCGGCGTGGCTTCGGCATGCGCCTGTTGATGCTCATAGAGGTCATGGGCCAGCCCCAACCACATCAATCCATTCTCCATGCTCATCGCATCGAGGCTGTCGAAGGCGCTGCGCAAGATGTCGTGAACCTGCACGGCGTAGCTATCACTCGAATCGGCCAGCAGACGCAGGGGCGCAGCGATGCCCTTCTGAATCTCAGCCCGAGTGCCGGAGCGGCGTGCGGCGATGGCTAGAAGAGTCGTCGCTTCGGCCAGGATGGTCCAGCGGTCATCACGGGCAACGGCATGGCGAAAGCGACGCTTGACCACGCCAAGAATGTCGCCGCCCAGCTCGCCCGCGACCCATGCCGCGCGTAGGAGCGCCCCCAAAGTTCCCCCCAGCAGGAGCAGCCCGTTCGCCACCGCGTCATAGACCTCCTCAGCTGGTAGCTCAAGCGCGTTGCCAGCCCGGTGCCTCTCCATAACGGCGAGAAGCGCGCAGTGCCCGAGGAAGAAGTAGTTGGACCAATACCGGCACAGCAGCGGCTGGTGGTGTTGGACCAAGCGAGCCGATGGGTGGCAACGCACCACCCGGCGTTGCCTTTCAAGCTGCTTTGCGCTGAAGCGAAACAGCGACACCAGGACGTCGCGCAAGAGCGGCTGCCAGTACGACGCTGCGACAAACTCCTCGCGGCTCAGGTACCGGCCTCGTTCGATGAGGCGTAATAGGAGCTGCCCGGCAGACCCATTTCGTCCGGTTAGCCGCTCTGCCGCGGCAAACCGCGCCTGCACTTCGCCGTGGCGTTCCAGCAGGGCTTCAAACCGCGAGAAGGACAGCGGATGCGCATCGCGATACGGCTGGTCGCCAGACAAGTTCGTCCGACAGCGGCCGTCCCGCCTGACGATGGTGTGTGCCGGCTTCTCTCCCGGCCCCAGAGCAATGGCCACATCCCGTTCGTCCGCTGGCAGCTTGGCTTCTGCCAGGAGGAAGCGCACGAGTTCGGAATCGTTGTAGAGCAGCATCGCCCGTTCCATCGCCGGGCATGAGAGCCGCTCCACCGTGCGCTGAAGGAAATGCTCGTTGTCGAACATGCCGAGCCCACCCCGCCAGTGAGCAGTGTTCAGCGTAGCATCGACGTCGCGACGACGAACATCCTCAGCGCGTGCGCATAGCTCGGCACTTGGTCAGCGCCTGTCAGAGCAGTTCTACGGCGGTACTGACACGGCCAGCATAACCGCCCAAATCAATGGCGACGTGCCAGTGACCATAGTGCGGGGGGCGTAAATCGACCGGGCTTTGGCGGGCTAGGCCGCCGTAGAACTGATGTCGCTGCCCGGAGCGATAGCGCTGGAAGTTGATGGAGTCGAGCAGGCGTACATTCGCCTGTCCGTCAAGGGTGACTCGAATCACATTATCTGGGCCTGCATCGAACTCGTAGTGCTGGAACTTCATGGCTGTTTCCTGAGAGGCGTCATGTCGCCGCGTTGAGTGTCGTTCGCCAGTCAGCTGGAACGCTGCTGACGAAGTTGAAGGCTATCCTCGGCCAATGGCCATACGCAGAAACTGCGCGACTGTACTCATGTCTTGATACCGCTGCTGCGCCAGTGGCCATGTCATACGTTGTATTATCTCGTTGAACATCTTAGCGCCCAAGGTTTCCGCGTTGGCAATATCATGTCTAATGCCTGTACCCACGGTGGTCGCTGTTTGTCGTCCTGTAACCATTTCGGCGAGCGTCATTCCCAACGAATACACATCGCCGCTTTCTTCACATTTCCCCGTGCTCCATTGTTCGAGAGAACAATAGTATTCCGTTCCCATACCACCACGGGTCAGCTGCTGAAGAACCTTTGAATGTTGATGCACAAAATACCCGAGCCCCCAGTCGGCAATAATAGGGTTATTATTGTAATCTAACAGGATATTCTCTGGCTTGAGGTCACGATGCTTGTAGCCGCACTGGTGCGCATATAGCATTGCGTCAGCAACGGTAGCGCCGAAATTCGCAACCCAATTCCACGCAATACCACCTGGATTGCCGGCGATAAGATGCCGTACGGTACTGGGGTACAATGGCATAACATAGCAGCGTTCGTTTGAATCGGCGGTATTTTCAGCCTGATAGCTGATGATGCCACTATGAGACATATTCTTCAGTGCTTGGATTTCGCGTTCAAAGCGTGCACGTGCCTCGGGGTGATTCTTCCATGCCGTGTTGAGCCGCTTACATGCCCAATGACTGCCGACAGCCAATGAATTATTAGAATGAGTGATTTCGATTTCATCGACAGTGCCAAGACCGCCACCGCCGATTTCTCTTATAACCTTGTATTGGGCATGCCCACTTCTAAGCATTGCAGTTCCTCTCGAAGCTGTTGATTTAGAGGTTGATTATACGTTCCAACCCAAGATTTACTTGCTGCGGCCTGCTGGGCCTCGGCATAGAAATCTGGAGGAGGAGCCTGGACGGCAGCGCTGGACGACGCACGAACTGCCGGCAATAGGCTCCCATCTCTTGACTACCCAGGAGACGATTTCGGGTCGCGTCCATGGCTATCCCGCGCGCGGATACGCCCATTTTCGCCATGGATGAACAACTCGGTACCTTGGTTACGGGCAATATCGCGGCCGCGCGCAATCGCTTCCTGCTGCGTCGGACGAACGACTGATGGTCGCTCCGCGTTTTCGCCCTTGACGGCCCATCCGTTCTCATGAGGTACGACGTGCTGGTTTCGTTTGGACATTGGTTTCTCCTAGGTTCCTGCGTGGGTCTGGCGGAAGTTTGGACATGGGTGGCGCGTAGACAAGGGGTGAAAAGTACTTGCACGCCGGCACGGATCGCACGATCCTTTATGGCGTGTGAGTCGGTTCATGAGCGACGATAATCGTTACCAGTCTCTCGGACGTTCCCTGACGCTGCTCGCAGACCTGATCAAAGGTGGATTCCATGATCGGGAGAGTGCGGCGCGACGGCTCGGGCTTGGCTTGGCCGCGGCGGATCGCCAGCTTCTTGCTCTTCAGCGCTTTGTCCCTGGAATTGAGGTTTCAACAGAAAGTCGGAAAAAAACCCTGCGTTTCAACGCCAACCAGGGTGCCGCAAAGCTGTCACCGCACGGCATGGTGGTGTCATACTTTGGTATGAGTCTGGCTCGTTTATTTCAAGGGTCAGTCTATGAATCCGCTACCGCTGAAGTGATAGACTGTTTGCTGAAAAGGACAAGGAAGCCAGACCTATTTCGAGATAGCGAACGTAAATTCTATTACCACCGCCAAGGTGGTGAGATGTGTCTACCGGAGGCCGCAAAAATACTTCAATGTCTTATTGACAGCATCATGCGATGCAGAACGGTATCTTTGAGGTACCATAACATGCAGGGAATCCCGATTGACCGAGTAGTCAATCCATTAACATTAACGATATACAGTCACCATCTTTACCTCGTCGCAACCCCCAAAGATGGAAAAACATTAGAGCCGCACCCCTATCGGGTGTCGAGAATTATGTCCGCCGACCAAGCGGAAGCCAAATTTAAGTATCCATCTAAGGCGGAATATGACCCTGACCAATTATTCAGAGACAGTTTGGGAATATTTATTGGCGGAGTCTACAAAGTAGAGGATGTCAAGATTCGCCTATCTAAGCATTGGAGAAGGTTAGCAGAGAATTATCGCTGGCATAACACCCAAAAAATACAAGACGATGGCGCTCACATTTATCTTACTTACCATGTGCGCATTTGCCCCGAATTTGAGGCATGGATACTGAGTCTTGGCGATTACGCGCAGGTGGTACATCCAGTCTGGCTAAGAGATAAGATTGCAAAGCGATTATCTGACGCTGCCGCTAATTATCGAGATTTGAAGAGCGACTAGCCAATCGTAACTTGTTACTGTAATAGTGAACCGGCCACCCAACACTTATCCCCACCCCACGCCCCAGTCAGACTGTGGCGTTTTTTTGTTTTGAGTAGGATAGCCCTCGACGTGAACGAGAGCGGACGAGCCTGACGGTTTCCCTCTCGTAGCGCGTCGCGGGAGGGCGTGGTGATTCATGTGCCTCCCGAGGAAGGAGGTGAACATGAACCCCGAGGCAGAAGTCTTCCCATGCGGATTTCTGTCCTGAATCAGTATGACGACAACCAAACAACTGAGTACTGCGTCTCCGGTGTCCTCGCCGCTGGCACTCCATATTCGTGCGCTTCGGCAGTGGCACGGGGAGCACGGGCTGGAACAGGCGGAGCTCGCGGAGCTGGCCGGTATTTCGCGGCATGTGCTGTACCGGCTGGAAAACTGCCGGGAGCTGCCGCCGATTATCGCGGCGCTCTTCGCCGTGGCGTATGCCTTGGGAGTGGCGCCAGACGCGCTGCTTGACCCGCGTGAACGAGCGCGCATTGAAACAGCCGTGGCGGCTCGCCGCGAACGATTCGAGCGGGACGCACGGTATGCAGCGCAGTAATTCTTCGACCTGGATTCTCGCGGCCTATTACTGGTCGCCGTACCTGGCGATGGCGGTCCTTGACGGCGAGCGCATCGTAGAGAGTGTCTGCCATCGGATACGGGGCGGCGCACAAACTGCTGTGCATCTCGACCAACATTTTCTGGAGCTGGCCCGCGATTACGCGCCCGAGTGCGTGGTGGTGCCGAAGGTGCTCGCGCTCCTGAACGCGGCAAGCGCGACTCGCTTGCCGACGAAGATGCACACTATTCGTGAAGCGAAAGCGCGCCTTGTCAGTGACGAGAAAGCGAGCCATCGCGAGTTTTACAAACTGCTCACGACGCGCTACCCAGAACTCCGACGCCTGCTGCTGCATCCGTCGGGCAAACCGCTCATCGCGAAAGACCGTTCGCGGGGCGCAATACGGCTCCTCCCCATCGCTCTTGGCCTTGCCTACCAGACAAGCATCAAGGCCACGAGGGACCGAGGGGCTGCCCAAGCCTAAAGCGCCAGACGCCCCAAAGCTCCCGATTTTTCACTCCTAACTTCCAACACCCCTATGTCTTTTCGACATTCCCCCTACCGCGAAGGACTGACCAAAGCTGACAAGCTCCTCGCGATTCTCATGGACCGCGCGGCGCACTCGACGCAAGAGCTGG
>CAZKOY010000225.1:0-7531 GCA_964554495.1 uncultured Myxococcales bacterium | reverse complement strand
CCGCGGCGAGCAGCGGGCAGAGCGACTTCCCACAGCTTGCGACGCGTCGGCTCGCTGGGCAGTGAAAGCTCAACCTCTTGCAGCGAGTGCTCGACCTTGAAGCGCGGTGGCTGCATCGACTCAACACCCAAGATCACAAGCGATGGGTAATCGATGATGCGTTTCATTAGCTCGCGTGCGTTATCGGCCAAAAGATCGGCGCGCAGCGGGCCGAGGTACAGCACGGCACCGCGCAGAAGCGCCTCGCGCTCGGCACGACGCAGAAGATCGTCCAGCGCACCTTGTTCGACCCGGTTGGGATCAAAGGCCAAGAGCTGTCGTCCGGCGTACGCAGCGATGCGCGCCGCAACCTCGCGCTTGCCGATGCCGCGCGGTCCCCAGAACAGCAGCCACGGCATCTGTGAGACATGGCCCAAGCTGCGTCCATGCGCTGCGGCTTCGCACAGCTTGCCGATGCGCTGCGCTGCTCCTTCATCCAACGCCATGCCGGAAAGATTCGCCTCGGCCCGCCGTAGCTCGGCGCAGCGGGCCAGCGCCGGGGCCAAGTCTCCGCGCCCGGTCAGCACCGACAACACATCGAAGGTCGGCATCAGCGCCCGATAGTTCATCGAGCTATAGGACTCGAACGAATCCGGCGGCAAGACCTGGATCATGCGCCACAAGAGCAGCGGCCGTTCGGGATCGATGGCATCCAGCAGTGCCAGGCGATCACTGCGCTTGAGCTGATAAAGCTGCGACACTAGCGCCAAGTCGACGCCGCGTCGCGCGGGCGAGCCGCGCAGCAGCGCAAAGACATCGCTCAGCGGAGCATCGATATGCGGCGCAAGCGACACCACCAAGGTCTCGACCTCAAGCGGCGTCAGACGCAGGTTTTCTGCCATGCGCCCGATCGGCGCGCTGCGGCGCAGGCTCTGCACCATGGCTTCGGCTTCACTCAGCGACTGCCCGATCTCGGCTTCGTCCAGCGGCCCTGTGCTGTTGGTGCCGCGGGCGCTGCGGCGGGCCGTAAAGATGCCTTCGATCTCAGCCAGCGCGGGGTTGTCGGGCAGCGGCCGAAGCTGGGCGCGCTGATACTGTCGCAGGCAGCGCTCGGCAACCAACCAGATGCGGTTCAGCTCAGCATTCAGCCACTGCTCGGCTAGCTGTCGCTCAACCTCGTGGACCGGGGGGGATGCAGGACCGCTCATGTGGACCCTTCGTTCTGTTCACGTCGATGAGAATGGGCAGAGGAATGGATCTCGCTTCCGGGTAGGCGCTCGGGCGTCTCGCGTTGGCGTCCCAGCAGCGAGACCTGGCGCCGCAGAGCCACGATGGCGTCGGCACCACCGCGACCGCCGTGGCCGCTGCTTTTTTCGCCGCCAAACGGCAAGCGCCCCGATGGCGCTGCAGTGCCGCGATTCCAGAACAGCGAGCCGGCGCGCACTTCTTCTGAGAAGCGCTTCCAGCGCAGCGGCGAGGCCGTAAACAACGATGCACACAGCCCATACGGTCCGCTGTCGCAGAGCTGCAGCGCATCGTCGATGTCAACGACGGGATAGAGCGCCAAGTCGGGACCCAAGTGCTCGTTTCTTTGATACGCGGCGCCGGGCTGACGTTGACGAATCAGGTGCAAGCTTGGGCTGACAAATGCCCCGTTTGCTCGCGCTGTCGCCACACGCTGCGCCGGCCGCAGCGCTTCTGCACCCTGCGTGCTCGCCTGCGCACAGGCGGCAAGAAACGATTCCATGCGCGCAAGGGAAAGCATCGGCCCCATGAATGGTTCGGCTTGCCCGGCTGGCAGTCCCGATGCACCCGCGATCACGGGCGGGCCAACGCGAAGAGAATCCAGCGTCGACAACAAAAGATCGCTGAACTCGGCCACAACCGCTTCGTGGACCAGGACGCGCGACGTTGCAGTGCAGCGCTGGCCGCTCGACAGCATCGCGGACGTGGCGACTTCATAGGCAGCGCTGGGCAGATCTGCATCTTCGAGCACGATGGCGGCGTTCTTGGCCGACATGTGCAGCACCAGCTGAAGGTCGTAGCGATCACCCAGCGCCCGCCGCAGTCGATGGCCGTTGTCGCTGCGCCCGGTGAACACGATGCCGTCCACTTGCGGGTGCGTGGCCAGCTCATACCCGACGCCGTCATCGCCTTGGATCATGTTGAACACGCCCGCGGGAAGGCCGGCACGAAAGACGATCTCGGCATAGCGCTGCGCCGCTGCCGGGCACAGTGGGGTTGGCTTCCACACGACGCTGTTGCCAGCCAGAAGAGCGGCGACGATGTGCGTGTGGGCAGTGGCTAAAGGCAGCATGGCCGGGCTGATCACGGCCACGACCCCCAAGGGCAGGCTGCGCACACGGCCGGGAAGTCCTTCGGGAACGCGGTCCGAAAGGACACCTTCGGCGAGGCTAGATAGCTGATCCAGGCGACCGATCAAGCCCTGCACTTCACGCTGACATTCCCAGGTGGGGCGTCCGGTCTCGCGCACAAGACACAGCGAAAGATCTGGCGCAGCGCGGCTTAGCTCGGTGCGGATGCCGGTCAAGGCCCGCACGCGCACAGCGACGGTCTCTTGCCCCCATGGGCGAGCCGCGCGAGCCGCTGCGATCACCGCTTCCTGAATGTCTTCGACACCAAATGGAAAGCGCCCCAGCACGTCTTCGCTGTCGATGGGCGAACGACTGACCAGCTCACCGCGCAGCTCGCTCGGCAGAAAGAAGCGCTCGCCGCAGAGTCGCCCGCGCCCTGCGATCAGTCCTCCCACGCGTGCGCTCATCGTGGCTCCTTGTTCTGCGCGCTGTCTTCACCAGGCTGCGCTTCCGACGGGGCCAGCGGATCGGCAGGCAGACCTTTGTCGCCGCGTCGTCGCCTGCGCCCGGTCCAGTTGTCGATTCCATCGTCGCGCCACGCATCGTCCTGCCCACCTTCTGGATGGGTGTCGAGGTCCGCGGCCACGATCATCGAATCGGCCACGAAGTCGCCGTCCATGCCCTCTTGGATCATGTCGGTGATGTCCTGCGACGATCGACGCCACACCTCGCGCGAGCGCTGCCGCACATCCGGTTGAGCCGTGGTCTGCGTCTCTTCCTCTTCGCCGTCTTCCTCTTCGTTCTTTTCGACGTAGTGCTGGAACAAGCGCTCTGCTGATTCCGGCGAAAGCTGGCCATCCTGCGGAAGCTCTGCCTGCACATGTGGAGCCGCTTCCTTCGCGGCCGCGAGCACGTTCAGAGCCAGAGCCGCTTGGCGCGCGGCTTCCTCTTCGCGTTCGCGCATGGCTTGGGCGAGCAGCAGCGCGTCCTCTTTCTGGGGCGCCTCTTGCGCAAACGGATCTTCCTCTTTGCGGTGGCGCTCTTGGAAGCTGGACATGCGACGTGCCGAGAGTACTTCTTTCGCACTATCGCTCACTTCAGGGGCAAATTCAATCGTCGCTGCGCAGCGATTGACGGGCTGGTGTCGACTGCGAAACACTATCCATCATGCGAAAAAGACTGCGTGTACACGGACCTACCCCGGCTGAGCGTCCTAGCAAGTCGTTGGGCGGTCTGCTTGATGGTTCGTACTGGGCGCACTGGGCGCGCTGTCGTGTGCTGTCGGCAGCACTTGCTGGCGCCACCTGCGCGGGGCTTCTATCGGGCTGTGTCCACGGGCCCGAGGTGCAGCCGATGACACAGGGCTCGCCAGCGTCGACGTTGGGGGTTGCTGTCGCGGCGATGAACCGCGAGGCCCAGGCCGTACAAGCAATGTACAAGAGCCGCTTTGCGCAGGACTTTCTGTCCGCCGTGCCACATCTTTCGGCCCTGGTTCCGCGCCGCGTAGGCGATCGCAGCGTCGATGAGTGGGAGTATTACTTCGGCACGAATCCAACCCCCAGCGAGTCGCCGATTTTCTATGCGCATCTTTTAGAGATTGCCGCGCAAGACGGTGGCGAGCGCAGCGCACTGATCGGGCGGCGCATCTTGGATCTACACGGACGCAGCATCGGCCCGACGAGAATTCTTGCTGGGGCGGGGGCTGATGCCGTCAGTCTGCTTTCGGATCCCGGACAGCTTGCGCTGTACAGCCAGCCCGGTGATCAGGGGACTGTGCCGATCTATGGTCGCGATGTGGCGGGCCGAGTGCAGGTGCTTTTGGGCAGCCTGCTCGGCGACGCAGCCAGCTTTTCCGCCGTCGGAGGAGGCTTCGATCTAGTGCTCAGTCGCGGCGTGCTCTTGCGCGGCACGATTCACCCGTCGGAAGCCACCGATCCCAAGACGCAGCGTTCGCTGGGCATGTCGGATGAAGACTATCTGCGGCGGCTTTTTTCGCTGCTTAAGTCAGGCGGCAAGCTGCTGGTTTACAACCTGTGTCCGGCGCCTGCGCCCATCGGGCAGCCATACAACCCGTATGCCGATTGCCGCAGCCCGTTTACGCAGGCGCAGTGGCAAGCCGCTGGTTTCCGCGTGCGTGACTTCGATCGCAGCGATACCCCCGGCGTGCGCACCCTGGGCAAAGCACTCGGCTGGGATCGTCCCGAGCTTTTGGCGCGAGCCATCGATCTCGATACCAACTTGTTCGCGCAGTACACGCTCGTCGAAAGACCCTAGGCTTTATCTGCGTCGAGGCTCGCGGCGGAAGACAGCGGATGCAGCGGCAGCGATCCTGCGTTGACTACGCAGGATCGGCCGGCAGCTCGATCGCGGGACGCGGACTGCGCAGAGCCTCAGGGCGCCGACGATACAACAGCACGACGCGCCCCAGCACCTGCACCAGGGCTGAAACGCTCTTTTCGGCCAAGCCTGTGGCAAGCTCGTGTCGCTCGCCGGGCGCATTTTCAGACAGCCGCAGCTTCACAAGCTCGTGCTGGTCCAGCGCGGTGTCCAAGGCCTGCAAAAGCCCAGCGCTGATCCCTTCTTTGCCGAGCATCACCACCGGCTGCAGGTGATGCCCCAGGCCGCGCAAGTACGCGCGCTGCCGCGTGCTCAGAGTCATCGGCTTGCGCTTCTTTGGCGCCGCAGCCTTGCCGGTGGGTCGTGCGTCCGCTGGCGTGGGCTTAGACGCGATGGCTTGCGTATCGTTCTTGCGTCGCGTTCCCGACGGACGACGTGTGTTGGATGTCACCATGCGCGGCAATTTACCAGAAAGCATGGATTTTCTTGGTTTCTGTATAGGCCTGCGCACTGTGCTTTTCCCAAGCGTTTCACTGGCTTGCACACTTCGTTGCAGGGGCAGGTGATCGCGCTCCCTTCCGACGGGGTCGGCGCGTTACCATCAAAAGGAGTGTGTTTGTCGGTCGCCGACTCTCGATGACGCTGTTCTTCTATTTTCGCCAGGCTCGCTGTTTGTGCGGTCGCGCTCTGGCGTTGTTTCTTCTGGGGGTGCTGCTGGTCAGTATGACCGGCCCGCTGCACATCAGCGTAGCCCAGGGTCGCACGACAGGCAGTGCTCTTCCGACGCCTTCCCGCCCCAAGCCCACGCCGCCCAAAGCGCGCTCGCGCAGCGAGTGGGTTCTTGAGCAAATCGATGCTCGGAACGCGACCATGCCTGTCGCCCGTCGCGCCGACAAGTTTGCGCAGATGAGCGACTCGGTGATCAGCTTCTTTCGTGCGACCAACTATCTTTTCTGGGCGGATCTCGCGATCTCACCACTTTTGCGCGACTTCGGCGCCAGCAAGCAGACGCGCATCTGGCTGCACGGTGACTGCCACGTCGAAAACATCAACGCCATCACGACAAGCAGCGATGAGATCGTGTACGGACTCGATGACTTTGATGATGCCGTTATCGGTGACTATCAGCTCGATCTGTGGCGCCTGGCGACCAGCTTGATCTTGCTTCTGCGCGAGCGCGGCGGGTTTTCGTCGAGTGATGAAGAGAACATCCTCAACGCACTGAGCGGCAGCTATCTGAACACGGTGGCCAGTGTGCGCGACAACGACTTGGAGCTTGCGCGCACGTTTACCGCCGCCAACACGCCGAGCCCGCTCAGCGATTTTCTGGTCGAGACCAAGCGCAAAGCTGTGCGCTTGCGCATGCTCGACAAGCTGACATCCAAGGCCAGCGGGCGTCGGGTCTTCGATTTCTATCACCCCGACATCCTGCCGGTTGAAGCCCCAGTCGCTGCCGCGATCACGTCGAGTCTGCCGCGGTATGTCGCGACACTTTCCGAGCCCCTGCGCAGTCGGCCGGGGTATTTTGCCGTCAAGAGCGTCGCGCAGCGCCTGCGGGGTGGCATGGGTTCGCTGGGCATGGCGCGTTACTACGTCCTGATCGAGGGACCAACGTCGAGCGAAGATGACGATCGCGTTCTCGATCTCAAAGCGCAGGCGGCACCGTCGCCTTGGCCGTTCATCGACCTGGATGTTCGCAATCAGATCTTGGCTGCGACGAACGGCGACCAAGCGATGCGCACTGTGCTGGCGGCTCGTGCGCTGGCCTCGCAGCCGGATGAGCACCTGGGATCGCTCCTGTTGTTTGGCACGCGCTTCAGCGTGCGCGAGCGGACACCGGCCCGCGGCACGCTGGATGTGACCGAGCTCTCGTCACCGACGCGCGTGCTCAAGCTGGCCGAGGTCTGGGGTGCGGTTCTAGCCATCGCGCATGCGCGGGCCGATCGCGACACCAGTGCGGCTCTGGTGCCCATTCACTTTGAGGCAGAGCTTTTCCAGCGCGTCGGAAACAACCAGGAAGCCTTCCGCGCCCGCGTGCGTCAGGTGGCGCTGAGCTATGCCCAGCAGGTAGCCGCGGACCATGCGGCGTTTTCGCGCGAAGTGGTCAAAAAGACCGCATCCAGAGAATGACCGTCGCTGCGTCGGCCGCGGTGAAGCAAGGAGAAAGCAAAATGGCAAGGCGAGCACTGGGATTGGTGTTGGTTTTTCTAGGGGCTGGCTGCGCACAGGTTGCCGGTGGCGCAGCGAGTGCGGATCCATCCGAGCCCAAGCCCGAGCTGCATGCGATTCAGCCTGCCGTCGGGCCCACCACAGGCGGTGAGAGCATCACCCTGCGCGGCGCCAACTTTTCCAAAGATGCGCTGGTGCGCTGGAATGGTGTGTTGGCTGAAAACATCAAAGTGGTCTCGGCCTCTGAGATCACTGCGGTCCTGCCTGCAAGCAGCAAGGTTGGCAACGTAACAGTGACTGTCTCGTCGGCTACCGGCGCGGAAGCAAGTCGGGCGGACTTGTTCTCATACTATTACGGACAGATCGGCTTTGACGACACGACGGTCCTCAGCACGGGAGGCGCCCCCAAGGCCGTGATCTTGGCCGATCTCGACGGGGATCAGCGCGTCGATCTGCTGACGGCCAACGCAGCAGAAAACAGCCTGAGCCTGTTCAGCGGTCAGCCAGGCGGCCTGTTCGCATCCATCCAACGCATCGACTTGCCCAGCAGTCCCGAATCGCTGACGGCAAAAGACATCGACGGAGACAGTCGCCCCGATGTGCTGATCGCCGCTGGCTCAGTCAACCGGATGTACACCCTGCGCAACACCGGCATGAGCGGCCCCAACCTGTTCACCCTAACCACCACCACCCAAGTCGGCCCAAGCCCCTTCGCCATCGCCACGGGGGAC
>CAZKOY010000224.1:0-7553 GCA_964554495.1 uncultured Myxococcales bacterium | reverse complement strand
CGCGTGATCAGCTCGCGCCCCAGCGCCTGCACATCGGGCTTCACGCTGTCGCAGATGCCGATGAGAATCTCTGCGGTGTAGTCCTTTTCGCTGAACTCATCGCGCAGCATGCGGAACGCAAACTCGCGCGTGTCCTCCCACGTACTCTCGGCGATGCGCACGGCTTGGGCGAGCTCTGCGGGGTCGCTATGCAGGCGCGACACGATGCGCTGGAAGTACAGCCAAGCGGCCTCACGCACCGCCAGCACATCCTTGTGAACCAAGCGAACGATTGTCGCGGTTGGCAGCTCTTGCGCCCACTGCGGATGCGCAGACAAGAGATGACCGGCCAGCTCTAGCGCTACGCTCGACTCGGCATCGGCAAGCTGCAGTGCGTCGGACATACTGACGCGCTGAAGAGCACCGGCCAGATCTTCGCGCAGCAGGCCAAGCACATGTGAATGCACTCCCTCGTGCGGCTCGGGGTGATGCAGCACGCCGATGAGCATCGTCACCATGCCCGAAGCAAAGGTCGGCTGCAGCGCCGCCAAGCGTCGAATCAAGGGTCGCGCCGCATTCCGCAGATCTGAAAGCGCGTGCGTACAGAGCGTGCGAAGCAGGCCTTGCTGTTCCACTAAGCGCGCATCCGAGAGCTGCCCCAAAAGGCGCATGCCCAAGGCTCGCAGCGACTCGAACTTCGACGAGAGCAGCGTGGAAAGCAGCGCATCCAGTTCCGAGTTTGACAGCGCGACCACGCCCTTTTCGTGCTGCAGAAGCAAGCTCGCTCCAAGCTCCTGCGCTTCAGAAAGCGGGTGGCGCAGCAGATCGAAGATCGTGCTTGTGTCGATGCTGCGCAGCGGCGAGGACAGGCCGTGCCCCAAGCCCTGCTGCAAGATCAAAGAAAGGTCGCGAGCCTGATCCCGCGACGCATCATCCCCGGACAGCTTCAGCACGCTGGCCAGCAAGCGCGCGATCAGCGTGCGAGAGGCCACATCGGGCAAGCTGCTGCTGCGCAGCAAGCGCAGCGCGGCCTCGCGCGTGTCGCGGTGGCGGTTGCTACACAGCGCAAACAAAAAGTCCCCATCGATCAAGAAGAAGCCGCGACCTTCGTCGATCCAGCGATGGGCCTGCGCGCGACCGCTTGGCGTGACGCAGCTAGCGACGGCCAAGACCAAGGCCAGATCTGGGGCCATGGGCTGATAGCGCTGCACCGCGATCTCGCAGGCTAGCTGCGCTGTCACGTCGTACGGACGCGACAGCAAGAGCATCAGCGTGTCTTGGTCGAGCCCGGCCAACACATCGGGGCAGGCGCGCAATGCCTTGGCCGCGAACTGATGCACGGGCAGGCACTCGCTCTCGGCCAACAGATGCAAAAGACCGCCGGGCTGCTCGGTCCACAGCGCAGGGAACGACTCTTCGCGCACCTGCAGGGGCGGCTCCGCTTCGCCGGGGCGATATCCAGCCTTGCAGCGAAAGGCCTTGGCATTGCGCTGCGGCTTGTAGCGCGGGCTGCGTCCATACAGCAGGTGATTGAAGGCCCAGTACGGCGCGAAACGATCCCAGTGATTGCGCGCAACGCTGCGCACTTCCACCGCATCTCCGTCGACAAATGGCAGCAGCGTGCCGACCGCCATCTTGACGAAGTCGCGATCGGAAAGTGCGCCCAAGCGGCGCAGCGTGCGCCACACGCGAAGCAGAAGATAACTGCGCGTCGTTGCACCAAAGGCCGAGCGCGTGCGCGAGCCGTACGAGCGCGAGCCGGCCTGCTCTTTTTCGAAGCGATAGGCGAGAAGCCCAAAGACCTCGCCATCGCGCCGAAGCTCGGCGGCCTTGAACAGATGGCGCAGCCGCTGGAAGTAGTGCTGCGAAAGCGGAGCCGCACGCAGAAACGCCAGCAGCGCTGGGCGCACCTGCTCGGTGTCGATCTGATACAGCGTCTCAAGAACTTCGTAGCGCGCGGGATCCGATCCGCTGACGTAGCGGTTGAGCGCGGCGAGCAGTGCTTCTGTGTTGCCGCTCTGCGCAGGTCGCCGCAGCTCACCGGGTAGCTCATCCAGCAGATCGCGCGCCATCTCAGCGCGCATGGCCTCGCTGCCCAGCAGTCGCAGCGCCTCGACGGCAATGCGGCGCACCATGTCCGGCGTGCTGGCCGCTCGCCACAGATTGACCAAGGGCTCGACGACGCTGTCATCGCCGATGCGACCCAGCGCCCACACAACGCAATAGTCGCGGATGGCACCGCCGCCGAGCATGCGTACAAGAATCGGCGCCGCGGCTCGGATGCGCAGCTCACCAGCGCGCCAGATTGCGCGCTCAATCGGCCACCTTCCGCCGCGCGGCCCGGCTTGCAGACGACGAAGAACTGCCTGCGCGCGAAACTCGGCAGGAGTCCGCATGGCCCGCGAGGCAGCGCTTGACGCGACCGATGTCGCAGTCCGCGCAGGAATAGCTGGGCGGGGCGGCGTGGCAGCACCAGGCTCGACGTCGCGATACCCCTTGCGGCGCTTGGAATCGGCGAGCGCAGAAAAGGCTTTGTCTGCTTCCGCTTGCGAGACCGGCGCGCTGGTGTGGCTGCCTTCGCGCAGCCGGCTGCCGCGACGACCAAAGCGATAGTTGACGACGCAGCGCCCCGGAGCGATCTCGCAGAGGTCGATCTCGTAGACCTTGTCTGAGGTGCCTTCCTGAAAGTACAGGCGTACCTGTTTGAGCAGTCGCACGTCCTCAGCCCCCCGGCTGTACGGCGGAAAACCGTGCAAATTCAATATCACGGTCCCGCCGGTTCGGGGAAGCTGCGCGTGCATAGCGACGGAGACGAAGCGACCGCGGCGAGCACACGCAAGCCGCCTGCCCGGCCCGATGAAAAGTGATATTGCTGTCGCAAGGAATCAACATGTCCATCGATCGACTGTGGGCGCCATGGCGCATGGCATACATCTTGAGCAACAGTGGCAGCGCTCCAGGCGCTGCGGCCAGCGACGGCGCGCAGGAGTGCATCTTTTGCCGCTTTCCCGCCGAAGGCCCCGCTGCGTACGAGACGCATCAGATCCTGCATTGCACGCAGCAGGCCTTCGTGATCATGAACCGCTTCCCGTACAACAGCGGTCACATCATGGTGGTGCCGCGCCGACACACTGCGGACTTGATGCAGCTTCCCGACGACGAATACCGATCGACCTGCGAGCTTCTGCGCGTCAGCGTCGACATCGTGACGCGTGAGCTTCGCGCGCACGGCTGCAACCTGGGGATGAACCTCGGCCGCGTCGCGGGTGCCGGCATCGATCAGCACGCGCACTTTCACGTTGTCCCGCGCTGGAACGGCGACACCAACTTCATGCCCGTGGTCGGCGATGTGAAAGTCATCAGCGAACACATGCAGGCGACCTTTGACAAGCTGCGTCCGGCCTTTGCGCAGCTCTCAAGCGCATCGCCGACGACGGAGCAGACGCCCTCAGTGCCCCGAGGTCCGCATGTCTTCTGAAGCGCCCAACGAACCGTCTGTGCTGCGCGGCGAGCTGGCGGAAGGTCGTATCGCCACGCTGACCTTGAATCGCCCGCAGCGCAAAAACGCGCTCGGTCCAGAGGAATGGCAGCAGCTCTCGCAGGCGCTACACGACATCGCACGCGATCCCACGATCCGCGTGGTGTTGCTGCGCGGCTCAGGTGGCGCGTTTTCTTCCGGCGGCGATCTGTCGAGCATGCCCGAGCGCATCAAGTGGCCCCTTGCAGTGCGAACGCAGCAGCTTGTGCGCGATGCCAAGGTCATTCGGCAGATCGTTGATCTCGATCGCCCAGTGGTCGCGGCCATCGAAGGGCCGTGCATGGGCGCGGGCCTGTCTGTGGCGCTGGCCTGTGATCTGCGCATCGCCGCGGAAAACGCCATGCTGGGCGCGGTCTTTCATCGCGTCGGCCTGTCCGCAGACTTCGGTCTGAGCTGGCTGTTGCCGCGCATCGTCGGACCGTCACGCGCCGTCGAGCTTTTGCTGTGCGCGGACGTGCTGTCTGCGGAAGCAGCCAAGCAGTGTGGCCTAGTCCATCGCATCACGTCGACGGCAGCGCTGCGCGAGCAGAGTGAAGCCCTGTGCCTACGCCTCGCAGCCGGACCGCCTTTGGCCATTGCAGCCAGCAAGCGCAGCCTGCAGCGCGCTCTAACCTGCGACCTAGACGATCAGATCGAGTGGGAAGCGCAGGTGCAGGCCGCTCTGGGCAAGTCGCAGGACGTAAGCGAAGGCATCGCTGCCTTTTTAGAAAAGCGGGCCGCGAAGTTCAGCGGTCACTAACGCCGCGCCCTACCATCCCGCAGCATCACGCGGCGAAGCGGCTGGACTTGCACAAACCGGGGCGACGATCGGTATAGTGCGCGCATGCGCTCAATCTTCCGTCGTGTTGTGAGCTTTTCCAGCGCCGCTCTGCTTTCGGCACTTGTCGTGTTTGCCTGCTCGACTCGCGTCGGCGGAAACGGAGACGGCGAAGATGGCGGTGTGGCGGACGATGCGGCCACTCCGCGCCCGCGCGATATGGGCTTTGACCCGGATGCGTTCTGGGCGCAGGACCCGCCGCCGATGGTCTGTGGCTTCGACGGCAATCCCAAGCCCGACCCCATGCCACCTGGCGGCACGCCAGACTGCCCCGACGACAAAAACCGCCAAGGCTGTCCCTGCACCAAGATCGGCGACACCGCAGCCTGCTGGCCAGGCTTGCGCAAGAACCGCAACCTGGGCATCTGCCGCGACGGCGTCGCCACCTGCATGCAGAACGGTGAATTCGGCGCGGTCTGGGGTCCCTGCGAAGGCTACGTCCCGCCCGTGCCAGGAGCCACCAGCGGCAAAGAAGCCTGCAACTGCTTTTCGGCCGGGCGCTGGGCCATCGAAAATGTCGTGCCCTGCTTCTACACCGGATCCGATGGCAAGCACTTGGGTGCGACCTCATCCATCCTGAACGGCACATCGATTCAGTGTGAGAAGATGATGGGCGAAAAGCTCATGCTGCCGTCGAAGCCCTGGTCTCCCAATAAGCTCACCGTCGACTGCGTCGGTCACTGGAAGCTCTGCTACACCATCAAGGCCGGTGACGCCAAGAACCCGCTTCCCACCGACTGTGTCGTTGGGTCGGCATGCACAGAAGGCGACTACCCAACGGCCAACATGGAAACCGGCTTGCCGGTCCTGCCGGCTTGGGTGACGACGACTCCGGCGCAGATCGCGTGCTCTGAGCAGTTCAAGAAGAACGGCGGCTATGGCGAGATGAGCGTCGATGGAAAAACCGTCACCTGCGAGGTCGTCAAGAAGCCGTTCAATCGCGTCAGCTACTGCCCGCTCGACTGCGACAAGCGGCCCATGGATCCCGACTGCAAGAACTGCATGTCGGGCGGCAGCGGGAGCTTCTAAGCACGATGCAGCCCATTCGCGTTACCGTCGAAACCTTGCGCGGCGGACTGATCGAATCGATCAGCCATGTGCGAGCCGTCGTCCTGCCTGCCGATGCCAACGCGCACACCGCGCCCACGTTTGTAAGCGGCAACGAGCAGGCGCCTACGTTCTGGCGCTCGGCCGCTAAGTTCATCCAGGCTTTGAGTCTGTTTCACAGTGGGGCCATCGACCGCTTTGGCTTTACGGAACAGGAACTCGCCCTGGCCTGCGCCTCGCATAGCGGGGCCGACACCCATGTCGCCGCAGCAGCCGGCATGCTCGCAAAGCTGGGGCTTGCAGCCGACGCTCTGCACTGCGGGCCGCACACGCCGCTTGGACCCGCCGAAGCCAAGGTCCTGCAGGATCGCGGCGAAGCACCGAGCCGCTTGCACAACAACTGCTCGGGCAAGCACTCGGGCATGCTGGCCGTCTGCCTGGCGCGCGGCTGGCCCATCGCCGACTATCACCGACTGCATCATCCGCTGCAGCAAGAGATCCTGCGTCACATGTCGCAGATCACGGAAGTGCCGATGGCGCAGATCGAGACCGCCGTCGACGGATGCGGTGCGGTGGTATTTCGTACGCCGCTGCGCGCTCTGGCGCTTTCCTATCTGCGGCTAGTGCAAGGAGCGCTGCCGGAGCCACATCGCGAAGCCGGAACGCGCATCCTGTCGGCGCTGCGAGGGGCACCCCAGATGGTCGCGGGCGTGGGTCGACTCTGCACGGATCTGATGCAGATCACGCGCGGGCGCTTGGTGGGCAAGGTGGGTGCCGAAGGCGTCTATGCGCTCGGTGCTGAAGGTCGCGGCGGACTGGCTCTGAAGATTGAAGACGGCAACAGCAAGCTCACCGATGCTGTGGTCTGTCAGCTACTTTCCCACGTGGGCTGGATCGATGCCGCCGAGCATGAAGCGCTGCGCGCGTACTGGCACCAGCCTATCTACAATCACCAGCGCGAGCTGGTCGGCGAGATCCGCGTCCGCATCGCCTGACAGATCGCGGCCCGGACCGACGCGGCGCGCAGCGAACCTGCCGCCATGGCCCATCGCGTGCCGATGGCAGCGCGTGCTGGTTGGCTGAGGAAAACGCCACATGGGTACGGGCATGGGCACCGGCTGTTATGATGACCGACGTGTCTTCGCCATCGTTTGCTCGTCGATCGCGCAGAGCCCTCGGCATCGCTGTCTGGGCCGTGCTGTGGATCGGCGCGGTTGCATCCCAGGCACAGCCCATCTTGCACGAGCCGGTTGCCGCCCCGTCGCTGCGCTGCTTTCAAGGAGTCTGCAAACGCGATGGCCTGCGCAGCGATGGCCTGCCTGACGCAGTGCTTGGATCCGACGGCATGCTCGGCGCCCCACGCAGCAGCAGCACGCCGCAAGAACACGAACCGATCCTGTCCCCCAGCAGTCAAGCCTCGCCAGCGACCCCTGCCGTCTCTGTACCGCCTGCGCCTGGTCAAGATCCGCCCCCTGTGCGCCGAATGCGCGCGGCTCCCGACGATAAGACGGGGGCAGAAGCGCCCGGCGAGCGGGTCTATCACGAGGTCTTTAACCCCGCCGTCTTTCCATACAAGCGCATGACGGTCCTCGATGCAGTCGATGAGGACGGCGTGCTTTATGTGCAGCGCCAGAGGCCGCATGAGCTGCCCGTCGAAGGCAATCGGCTTCTGCCAGGACGCGACCCCTTTTATGCATCTGTCGTCATCGACATCGAGGCCAACAAGCTGATTCCTTTGCCGACGCCAGCCGCCGGACTGCGCTTGCTGTCGTATGAAGCGACGCCGCCGACCGCACTGCGCTTTTCGATCGATGCCGCTGAGAATCTGTCGGTGCAGGGCTTCCGCGGCGGGCGTCACCGCTTGCTGTATCTCGTCGATGCGCCGCAACGCTATTTCGCCGGGCCCTTGATTCCGGCCAGCGCTGCGCGACCACGCCTGAGCGATCTGCCGCCTGCGCCAGCCGTTCCCGGTCGCCTGCGTCGCGAGGCCGCCCGGGTCCTTGCCCATTTGAAGCTGCGTCCCAGCGCCGCTGCCGATTACTTTGATGTGCTCAACACCTTGGTTGCTTATTTTCGTGACTTCAGCATCGCGCCCCTCGACGACAAGGACGATGAACAGTCGCTGTATCTGCGCATCGCATTCGGGCAGCGCGGCGTGTGTCGGCATCGCTC
>CAZKOY010000223.1:0-7588 GCA_964554495.1 uncultured Myxococcales bacterium | reverse complement strand
CGCCTTGGTCATAGATCACGCGCCACTTGTCGCGATTGGGATACGGCCCAAAGACGGCAGGCACTTTGACGGCCATGCTTGCAGTATGGCCGAACAGCGACGGAGAATGGCGAAAATTTACGGCGACAGAAGAGCTCTGCGCAGTCGAATCGGCGGGTCAGTCACAGCCAGCCTTTGCCCGCGCAGAGCCTGACGTACATGGACACCATGATCCCGGCTGGTGCAGACGGTTGGCAGAGCAGCCAGGACAAGAGACAATGCGCGGTGAGGGCGAGAGCTTTGCGGGAAGCCGCAAGTCTCGATGCACAGACCGCTTGCTGATGGCGGGATCTGGGGACCGAACCGAGAGGGGTTCAAGATGGACTCGCATTCGCTGATTGGGGCGCATCGCATCGACGTCGAAGGCGCGACAGTGATCTGTCGCTATCAGGGCGAGATCTCGCTGGAGGAGATCAAGCGTGTGCATGACGTCATCAATGCGATTCTGCTGGAGGAGGGGCGCTGCTATCAGCTCATCGACATGCACGCGATAAAGACGCTGGGGCCCGAGCAGCGTCGCTGGGTCTCGCAGTGGGCGCAGACGCATACGCTAGAGGCGGTGCTGTGCTTCCGCGCATCGTCCTTGATGTTTCACTTGGTGGGCTTGATGACGAGGGCGATTCACTTCTTCCGCAGGGACAAGCGGCCGGTTGTGCTGGTCCTCAAAGACGAGGCAGAGGCGCGGGCCAAGGTCGAGGAGCTAGATGAGCGGCGACGGCGACACGCTGCAGCCGGCGGAGCGTAAGGCGGGATCAGGGGGTCAGCATAGAGTCTTGCAGCTCAGCAATGCGCTGGGTCGCATCGCGGAAGCTACCGCGCGAACCCAGGGAGAGCTGGTAGTACAGGATGGCCTCGGCAGAGTTGTTGAGCAGCTCATACGTCGCGCCGAGCTCATAGAACAGCTCGCTGAGCTCACTTTCGTTGGCCTGCGGCAGGTTGACGGCCTTGGTCAAGGTCAGGATGGCATCGTCGAGTCGATCGAGATCGCGCAAGCACAGGCCAATCATGCGCACCGCACTGACGCCATACGTGGGGTCGCTGGAGACCTGGTGATAAAGGACCATGGCCTGTTCAAACTTGCCGGCGACACGCAGCGTCGAGGCCAAGGCATAGGCGCGGGGAATGCCGCCCTCCTGCCCGGTGCCAGGAAACGAGCTCGGCGGCGGTGGGGGCACGGGTCGCGCGGCCTGAGCGGGGCGCTCTTCTTTGATGTCGTTGGGATCGACTTCCAGCGTCGAGCCGCCGATCTCGTCGTTTACATCGGCGGGCTGCGTCGCGCGCGTCGCGTGGCCTTTGCGGCGACTCTTGCGCTCGGGGGGGGCTGGCTCTGGCTTTTTGGCTTCGGGTGCGCTCGCTGGGCCGACCTGGGGCTCGGCGGGCCGCGAAAGAAGCTCGCCTAGCTTGGCCTGCACGCGCTTGCTGTGGGGATAGCGTTCGCATAGATCGCGCAAGAGCGAGCGCGCCGCGTCATAGTTCTGGCTGCGTAGCTGATGGTCGAAGGCATCTAGCTCGTCCTTGAGCGTGCCGTTGTGATAGGCCATCTCTTCGGCGACTTCTTCGATCTTGCCGATGTCGGGGCTGGTGATGGCCGCCAGCTCATGCAGGCGATCGAGCTGGCTCTGCGCTTCGTCGGCTGACAGCGCCTGCGTCTGCATCAGATCGGTGGGCGGGCGGTGCCTGCTCAAGTAATCGCGCAGCTCGCCTTCCAGCGAGGTCTCGGCGGTATCGGGCTGCACGAACTCGGCGCTGATATGCGCCGGATCCTGTGGCTGCTGCAGCAACAGCGACTGCAGTCGCGCTTCGGCCGCGGCATCTTGTTCGCCCAAGCGCAAGAGATAGCGCAGATAGCGAATCTCTTCTTGCGGGTCGCCGCAGGTCGAAAGCAGCGAGCGCAGCTCACGCACGGCGTCTTTGTACTTGCGGCGCGCGACATACAGCGTGAGCAGCGGCTTGCGCAGCGTGCGGAGCGATGGGTCGCGATCGAGCGCATTCGACAGATGGGCGATGGCTTTGTCGACCAGGCCCAGACGCAAGAAAGCCTCGGCATCGACCAAAAGGCGCGTGGACTCGGCATCTTTGGGTGCAGGCGCCGCGCTCTTGCCAGGGGCTGCCCCAGACGGAGAAGACGGGCTGCGATGATCGGGAGGCAGCTTGATCATGCGAGGTTCACTCACCGCGCTAGGCGGCTATCGGACACAGATCCTAGGCTGGCATTGTGGATCGATCGGCGTCCCGAAGTACATCGGCGAAATGCCGCCAGCGGACCGTGGTTCGCAGAAGCGGGCGGCGCTCGCAGGTCCGCGCACGCTGCGGTTCCAGCTTGCCGGCTCGGGCGCGTGTCATGCGGTGGCAAAGACGCAGCGTGATACCGTCATAACGTGTGGCACTGGCGCAGACTGTTGCTGCTCTGTGTTGTGTGGATTTTGGCTGCATGGCCGGCATCCGCCTGCATGGAAGGCTCGGAAAGCAACCAGGTGTTGTATTGGACCAGCGACGGTGCGTTGGCCGTCTTTGGCTTCCCTGGCGGCGAGTCTATGGAGATTCTCCCGACTCGCTATGAAGGATGGAAGTACACAATCACGCGGCGAGAGTCGGACTTCTTGGTGGCGCGCATGCGCGTCGAGGCATGCGGTACCGAGCCCGAGTGGCAGGAAGTTGAGCGCATACCAGGGCCGCTTTCTTTGGAGCAGCTAGAGAAGCTCAAGCTGTTTGAGGGGCGCAAGCTGATCGGCTGGCTGCCCTCACAGCAAGGCGTCGTCGGGCTGCGGGCACGATTCCTGCCGCAGAAGCGCTTTGCTGAACACCGCATCGAGATTCGCGATGCCACAGGGAAGCAGGTTGCCGAGCTGCCGGTGCCCGTTTGGTGTGTGAACTCCTGCGTGCGAGATGAAGACTGGAAGCGCTGGACCGCGACGGTCCAAAAGCGGGTCATGGTTGCGGATCGATCGCTGTTCGTCCTGCGCATGGACTTCGTCTGCAACGGTGGTCAGGGCAAGTCTCTGTCGATGCAGCGAGTCATCGCTGCGCCAGGAAGCGAGCCGCGCCCACAGCACGGACGCTGTCGCGGACTTTAGATCGTGTCCGCACAGGCGGTGGTCGGTGGGTGCGAAAAGTTGACGGCCGCGGACCGAGCGAGGCATGTGTCAGGGCATGCGCACAAATGTCTGGTTCTTGTGTATGGCCGTGGGGCTCGCGGCCTGTGGTGACAGCATCCAGCCCGAGGTCAGTCCTCTCGATGGCGTCGCCTGCGTGGGCGGCGTGGAAAAGGTCCCCGAGGGCTTAAAGCTGGTGGACGATGCGGCGCTATTAAACGAAGCGCTGGGCAAGACCGGCGAAGGCAAGCTGTGCGCCGGTCGCGTCTATGAAGCGACCGCCCAGGTGGCCGTATATCGCGTATGGAACCAAGCCAAGAGCTACACCGAGTTCGGCAAGTGGTGGTCCTTGAGCATGCCGAGCGGCACCGTGGCGAGCTATCGCGAAGAGAACGCGATCTGCCCCGAATGGAGCGAGCTAAATCAGCTTACGCGCTGCACGGTCAAGCTTGGCTCACGCGTCGTCATCGGCCCCGGCCAAAGCGCCAGCTGCATGGCCATGGTCTATGAAAAGTCGCCTGTCAATCAGGTGTACATGGCCAATGACACACGCGTCGGCAAGCTGTATGTCGAAGGCTGTATGCAGCTTGGGATGTGGCCGCAGTAGCGCCGGTTTCGACAAGGTACGGATCGGATGCGCTGCGCATCGCGAAATCGACGTGGGCCGCGGGCGCTGCATGTCGTGTGGCTGCTCTGCGTTTGCTGGTGCGGCGTGCTTTCTGGCTGCAAGAAGGCCGAGCCAGCGTGGCCGCTGCCGCGGGTGACGCGGATCAGCATCGCGGGGCTGCCCGACAGCGTCGATCCCGAGCACGATCCGCGGCTGGCTCAGCTCATCGAAGCGGCGCAAAAGGGACTGCGTCAAGCGGGAGCGACGGTGCAGCTGATGCCGCCGTCGCCGCAGAGCGCAGACTTTCAGCTCCGGCTGCAGCTCAAGGTGCAGGTGGGGCCCGCGGAGGATGGCACGCCCGGTCAGCGTCTGCGTGGGCTGTGCGCCGGTACGCTGAGCGCGAACCAAGGCTCAGCCAGTCGCATGTTGAGCGAAGACGAAGGCAAGGCGAAGGCGCCTGCGCTGGCCATCACGAAGTTCGATCATGTCGGCATGACGGAAAAAGATCTGCCGGGCGAGCCGACGGCTGAGCAGGCGATCGCGCTGCTTGTGCGCTTGGTGGAAGACAGCGCCGAGACGCTGGGCCGCGAGCTTGGGCTCTTGCGCATGGACTCGCGCGAGCTTCTTTCGCAGGTGGCGAAGTCAGACGGCGATCCGGCGCTGCGCGGCACCGCGATGCAGATCTTGGGGCGGCGTCGCGAGCGGCTGGCGATTCCCGTCTTGATCGATCTGATCAAGCAGACCGGGGCCCACCGCAAGACCAGCCTGCAGCCGACGGCTTCGGGGGCGCCTGCGGATGTGGCGCGGCTGCGCAAGCAAAGACAGGAAGCCGAGATCCAAGGTGTGCTGCGCGATACGGCGATCGGGGCGCTGATCGAGATCGGCGATCGCAGCGCTGTGCGACCGCTTCTGGACTCGGTGGCCTTTGTCGACACCGTCGAGATGGGCAAGATCGTGGAAGCGGCGGCGGCGCTGGGGGGGGACGACGCGCGAAACTATCTGCGCTTTGTCTCGCAGAGCCATCCCGACAAAGCGGTGCGCGATGAAGCCGCCACGGCGCTCAAGCGTCTAGAGAGAAAAGAGGGGGAACCGAGCACCCCGGCTCCCTAGGACAGATGCAGGCAGTCAGGCCGCACGTGATACGCTGGGGTGCAGCTTTTGCGCTGTGCTGCCTGGTTTCGCTGCCCATCGTGGAGGACGCCTATGCCCATTCGCCTCGCGCCTCGTTCGCATCGACTGCCCGCCGTGCTGTTGGGGACGGCGCTTCTGGCCTCTGCAGCGTATGCCGGTACGCTAGAGCCCAAGGTGGCAGCGCCCGCGGGAGCCTTCCCGTTTGAGGAATACGATGCGCTGTTAAAAAAGTATGTCGATGCGCAGGGCCGCGTCGATTACAACGCGCTCAAGGCCAATGACGCGCAGACCGTCGAAAAGCTGTACGCGATTGTGGCAGCGACGGGGCCGGACAAGACGCCGAACCTTTACAAGGGCAAGAACGCGGCGCTGGCCTATTACCTGTCGGCGTACAACGTCCTGGTTTGGAAGAACGTCATCGACAACATTCCCAAGCTCAGGCGCGTCGATCAGGGGCTGTATAGCTTCTTTCGCAATCCCGAGTTTCAGGTCAACGGGGCCGATGTCGATCTGGATGATCTGGAAAAGAAGATCATCCGTCCGCGCTTCAAGGACGGTCGCATCCACTTTGCCTTGAACTGCGCCAGCGGCGGCTGTCCCAAGCTGCCGCGCGAGGCCTTCACGCCGGACAAGGTGCAGGCGCAGCTAGACGCGGAATCGAAGACGTTCTGCAATGAAAAGCGCAACGTCGACTTTGACCCGACGACCAAGGCGCTCAAGCTGTCGATGATCTTCAAGTGGTACAGGGACGACTTCGGCGGCAGCGATATGGCGACGATTACGTTCATCAACAAGTACCGCGCCGACAGCGCGAAGCTTCCGCCGGACGCCAAGATCTCGTACATCGACTATGACTGGCGGATGAACGACAAGTCGCTGCCCGATCGATAGGACAGATCGAGCGCGCAGCCAGAGCGCGGCGCTTACTTGTTTGCGGGGCGGGCGTTGCTGTTGGCGGGCTTGTTACCCAAGTTCCGGCGGCGCTCAAGACCGCGCAGTCGAGCGCGCCACGCGCGGGCCGTGGCGTTTTCCGGGTCTAGCTGCAGCGCGCGATCGAGGCAGCGCAGCGCTTCGGCATCGTCCTCGGCGTTGTGATGGCAAAGGGCCTGGTTGCTCCAGGTCACGGCGTGCTCGCCAAACAGCTTGAGCGACAGATCGTTAAAGCGAATGCCGTCGCGCGGGCGGTTCATCATCAGATAAATGCGCGCTAGCTCGAACGGCAGGTCGCGGCCGATGGGGACGAAGTTGTCAAAGACGCGCTCAAGCATCACGACCAGCTCGCGACGTGTTTGATCGCCCGCGCTGGGCACCAGATCCAAGATGCGCTGCGCGTTGTCGAGAACGACGTTGGGATCAAAGCGCGACAGGCGCAAAAGCGTGAACAGGCCATCCATGCTGAGCGTGCCGCCCGAGTCCCGCACGGCGCTGGCGTGGGTATAAAAGTCATACGGCCCAAAGTCATCGGCGTGCGTACCATAGGCGAGCAGCGTGTCGGCGAACTGTTCGCGCAGGGCGCTGTCGCCGCGACCGAACAGCAGCGCCACGCACTTCAGGCTCTGCTGCAGCTGACTGCCGGTAAGGGCGATGCCCTTTTCTGCCGTCGCATAGCTGGCCAGCGCGTGATAGTTGACCATCGTCGAGATGCAGCCGTGCGACTGCAGGTACTGGTCGCTGAGGAAAAACAGCTCTTCTTCTTCCGTGTAGCCCTTGTCCGCCGACAGCAACAGCACGCGATCGCGGCTGAGCGCACGCAGGCGAGACAAGCAGCGCAGCGGGCCGATCGGAAACAGCACGTGCGTATCGGCCAGCGCGGCGCGATAGGTTTCTAAGATTCCGTCGAAGACGGGGTCTTGATAGCGCGGCAGCGAGCACGGCTTGTAGTCATAGTGCGCGGTGATATCGGCCATGCAGCCGGGATCAGACAGCGGCGGATTGGGGCTTGGGTGGCGCAGGGTGACGAGCGCCTCTTGCAGCACGCCATCGCGGATGCGAAACGCGTCTTGGATCAAGCTGTCGAGGATGTAGTTGGCAAAGACGATGAGCGGGTTTTCCACCCTGCCCGGCAGCAGGCGCTGACCGCTGCGTCGCAGGTGAAGCTCGCTGCTGTTTTCGCCATCGAAGATCGCGAAGTCGAGGACGCCTTCATCGCGAAATGGCGCCAGCGCCACCGATTGTTCCCACGCGGCGAGATTGCTCTCGGCGATGTCGGTCATGACATAGCGAACATCCAACTGACGCACCGACGAGCTGCGCAGCATCGGCAGGAAGCGGCGCAAGAACAAGAACGACAGCAGGCCATGGCCGGCCGCCATCTCGACGATATAGATGGGCTGGCTGGGGTTTACGAAGCCCGGCACGCGCAGCGCATCGCGCAGAAAGGCGAGCACGATCTGCGCATAGCAGTTGGCGACGAACGGATTGCTGGTGACGTAAAAAGGAATCTCGCCGCTCGACCAAGCCGCAGGGCCTTTGTGTTCGTAATAGCGCCGTGTTAGTGGCCACAGCATCGACTCGGACAGGCGCTTGCCTTCTTCGATGGCGTGACCGACGGGGGCTGCTTCGCCGCTCTCTTCGTGCGGGGCCGACGCAGGGGGCGGCGACGAAGCGGCTGGGACTGCGGCAGAAGACTCGGATGCGTGCGCGGAAGAGGGGGTCTGCGACATGGATGGTTGGCTCATGCGAGATCGTGAGGAATTTTGCGATGTTATCACGATAAAAA
>CAZKOY010000222.1:0-7639 GCA_964554495.1 uncultured Myxococcales bacterium | reverse complement strand
TCTCTTGCCTATCGTGCCGAGAAGATGGTATTAGGCGACATTACATTTGGTAGGAAGCCACTCAAAGTGGGCCCTCCCGGTCCCACTTTTTTTTTGGGCTAACGGTTGGACAACTGAAGACGAACCCGGAAAAGACGCAGCGAACGCACGACATGAAACCCACGGAGCTACAAGCCCTCGAACAACTCATCCGTCCGGCGGTGGAAGGCCAGGACTATGAGTTTGTCGACCTTTCGTGGAGCCGCGGGGCCGGCAAAGGGGGGGCGGTGCTGCGCATCACCATCGACCGCCCCGTCGGGCAAGGGCATGTCTCGCACAGCGACTGCGTCCGCGTCTCGCGCGAGGTGTCTGCGCTTCTGGATGTCCACGATGTGGTGCCGGGTCGCTATCAGCTTGAAATCAGCTCGCCAGGGGTGGATCGACCGCTCAAGCGCGGCGTCGACTTCCAGCGCTTCATCGGTCAGCGCGCCAAGGTGCGCATGCGACCCGACGCGACGAAGTCCAGCCTTGGCTCGGTCGCTGCCCCACCGCCTGACAGCAAGGTCGGACCGCGGCGGATGTTCTCTGGAGTCATCGAAGCCGTCGATGGTGAGCTGGTCCATATGCAAGCCGATGGCGTCGGCAAGGTCGCGCTTCACACTGCCGAAATGGAAAAAGCAAACCTGCTCTTTGCCTTCAACGCCTGAAGGGATTGGGAACGGAAAAGGAAGAAGCGATGCAACCGAACCTCGCGATGGTGCTCGAACAGGTTGGCAAGGATAAGGGGATCGACAAAAAGGTCCTCACCCAGGCCCTTGAGCAGGCCATCTTGACCGCGGCCAAAAAGGTCTTCGGTCTCGAACGAGAGCTAGAGGCGCAGTTCAACGAGGAGACGGGTCAAGTCGACCTTTTTCAGGTCTGCATCGTCACTGAGCAAGCCGGTGTCAAAGGACGTGACATCCCACGCGACGATGCGGCACGCCAGGGCCTGCGCGCTGAAGTTGGCGACGAGCTTCTGTTCCAGATCTTTTACGCGGACGGGGACGCCGAGCGCGCATCCGAGCAAGAGTCGAAGTACGGCGACCTTTTGGACCTGCACGACACCGTCAAGCGCTTTGGCCGTATCGCGGCGCAGACTGCCAAGCAGGTCATCATTCAGCGCATCCGCGAGGCAGAGCGCGACAACACATTCAACGAATACCGCGATCGCAAGGGCGAGCTGATCACCGGTATCGTCCGTCGCTTCGAGCGCGGCAACATCATCGTCGACCTCGGCAAGACCGAAGCCATCCTGCCGGTGCGCGAACAAGTCCAGCGCGAAAACTATCGCGTTGGCGATCGCTTGGTCGCCTTTGTCGTCGACATCGAAAAGAACGCCCGCGGTCCGCAGATCGTCCTTTCGCGCGCCCACAAGGGTCTGCTTGAGAAGCTGTTCGAGCAGGAAGTCTCTGAGATCTACGAAAAAATCGTGCGCATCGAATCGTCGGCGCGTGAGCCCGGCTCGCGCAGCAAGATCGCCGTCAGCTCGCGCGATCGCGACGTCGATCCGGTGGGCGCTTGCGTCGGTATCAAGGGCTCGCGCGTGCAGGCCGTGGTGCAAGAGCTGCGCGGCGAGAAGATCGACATCGTCCCCTACAGCGACGATCCAGCCCGCTTTGTCTGCAACGCGATTGCACCTGCCGAGGTCTCGCGCGTGGTCATCGATGCCGAAAACCACACGATGGAGCTGATCGTCCCCGACGACAAGCTCAGCCTGGCGATCGGCAAGAAGGGCCAGAATGTGCGCTTGGCTTCCCAGCTAACCGGCTGGCGCATCGACATCCACGCCGAGAGCAAAGTTCGCGAGCTAGAGCAGATCGAGCGCCGCGTTCTGGCCGAGCTGCCTGGCTCGTCCGAAGAGCTGTCGAGCACGCTGTTCAAGCTGGGCTGGCGATCGGCGCAGGATGTGGCCGAGGCGCGAATCGATGAGCTCAAGAATGTTCCGGGCGTCGGTGGTGAAGCCGGTGCGCAGCGCATGAAGGAAGCGGCGCTGCAGTTTGTCAACGAAGAGCGACGCAAGCGCGGCGACGAGCCCCTGCCGGTGGTGGCCCCGCCGCCGGCTCCAGCAGCGGAGCCCAAGCCTGTGGTTCGCGCAGCGCCTCCAGCACCGGCTCCGGCACCGGTTCCCCCGCGTGCAGCGGCGCCAGCGCGCGGTGCAGCAAACCCCCTGGGGGGCCTGGATCCAGACGTGGCGCAGCGCCTGAAAGAGGCCGGCTATGGCTCGCTTTCGGCGATGGATGAAGAAGACGAAGAGCGCTTGGCGGATGCCGCCGATCTGACGCTGGACGAAGCGCGTGAGCTGAAGCGGCAAGTGCGACGCTTGCTGTCTCGGAGTCGCTAGGCCAGGCCTCGGCTCGCATCGGCCACAGGACGACTGCATGCGGAAAACTCTGCCTCATACACCGACGACAGCTACGGCTCCACTGGGCCGCTCGCGGCACGTGCCGAGACGCACCTGCGCTGGCTGTCGGGCCGTTGTCGATCAAGCTTCGCTGCTGCGTGCGGTGATTGACTCGGGCGGGCAGCTTTGTGCTGACAAAGATCGTCGAAAGCCCGGCCGCGGTGTGTATGTACATCCGCAGCGAAGCTGTCTTAGCGCAGCGCTGCGCGGCGGATTTCAGCGTGCGCTGCGTCGGAACCTGCAGGCAAGCCCAGACCTTTTGCAAGAAGCAATGACGGCACCCGCCGCCCATGGTATGCAACACCAACTCAAGCGGGACAATTCATGAACACGGAGAGCATGGGAACCGGCACGCCGGGAGGCACCCAGGCCAAGAAGGCCATCTATGAGCTGGCCAAGGATCTGGGCATGGCCAACAAAGACTTGGTCGCCAAGATTCAGTCTTTGGGCATCGACGCAAAGAACCACATGTCGCGCCTTTCCGAGGAAGACGTCGAGCGGGTTCGTCGTGCGCTCGCCAAAGAGCGTCAAGAAAACACGGTCCAAGAGCGGGTCAACGACACCGTCATCCGTCGCCGATCCAAAGACGGCACCATGCTGCGTCCGCAGGGGCAGAATGCAGCGCCGCCGCCTCCTCCTGCCGCTCCGCCGCCTGCCGCTCCTGCGGTCATCGTTCGTCCCGCAGTGACGAGCCCAACGGCGCCTGCTGTCTCTCGTCCGGCTGTGGCTGCGCCAGCGGCGGCGCCGACTTCCGCTCCGACCGTGGTGGTTCGTCGCGTGGCGGTGCCAGCGGCGGCGCCGGTCGTCGCTACAAAACCTGCCGTCGCGGAGCCAGCCCAGGTACCGACGGCGGTGGTTCGCAAAGCAAGTCCAGCGGTGGAAACGCCGGCTGCGGCCAAGCCGACCACCGGGGTTGATAAGCCTGCGGCTCCGGTTGCTCCGCCTCCGGTTGTGTTGGCTGAGGTGAAAGAGGCAGCGCCGCAAATAAAGGCCGCTGTGCCTGTTGTGGCTCCAGTGATGCCAGCGCCTCAGCCCGCTGTGGTCGAGCAGTCAGCCAAGCCGGTCGAGGCCCCACCTGCCCTGGCGCCCGCTGCGGCCAAGAGCGAAGACGACAAGACCGCGTCCGTTGATGCGGTTGTGTCGGCGGCGAAGCCAGCGGTGAAGCCAGCGGCCAAGGGTCCTGCCAAGCCAGCGACTGCGCCGGTTTTGGTTGAGCCAGCGGCGGCGGCTTCTGCGGTCGCAGAGCGCGTCCCGGCTCCGGCTCCCAAGGTCGAGCCTGCTGTGGCCCCGGCTGCCGAGGCTGCTCCCGCAGCATTGGCCAAGGCGCCCGTCGTTCCGTCGGAAGGGCCGCTGCCCAGCCAGCCGACCTCGCCCGCCCCAGCAGCAGAGAGGCAAGTCGCCCCTCCGGTGGCTGCTGCCAGCGCCTCGACACCGGTCGGTAAGCAGGCGGGTAGTGCAGCGGATCAGCGCGTGTTTGTGACCGCGCAGACGCGTCGTCAGAACGAAGGACTGGGTCCGACGGGGCGCGTCATCGACTTGGCTGCACTGCGGCCTCCGGCTCCGCCTGTGGTGGCCAAGCCGCCCAGTACCGAGAGCCCGCGCACGACCTGGCGCAGCGACGATTCAGTGGGTCGTGGACCGCGGCAAGAGATCTCGGGCGAGCGCCTGCGCGCGATGAGCCCAAAGGTGACGCCGGCTCAGAAGCAGCAAAAACAAAAGCCGGTCCCTGGTCGCAAGCCCAAGCAGACGCAGATCACCACTGCTGCCGAGCACAAGCGCGTCGTCAAGATGGGCGAGACCATAGTTGTCGCCGAGTTTGCGCGGCAGATGGGCGCCAAGGCCACCGACGTTCTCAAGAAGATCTGGGAGCTAGGTGTCCGCAACGTCATGATCAACAGCCCGATCGACTTCGACACGGCGCAGCTTGTGTCGGCGGAGTTCGAGTGGCGTGTTGAGTCGACGGCCTTCCAAGAGGAGATGGTCGTCAACGAGACAGCGGACAAGCCCGAGGATCTGCGCCCGCGAGCGCCGGTTGTGACCATCATGGGTCACGTTGACCATGGCAAGACCTCGCTGCTCGACGCGATTCGCAATGCCAACGTGGCAGCGGGTGAAGCCGGCGGTATCACGCAGCACATCGGTGCATACAAGGTCTCGACCAAGAACGGCGACGTCGTGTTCTTGGATACTCCGGGTCACGAGGCGTTTACCGAGATGCGTGCCCGCGGTGCTCAGGTCACCGACATCGTCGTGCTGGTGGTCGCCGCCGACGACGGGGTGATGCCGCAGACCTTGGAAGCACTGAACCACGCTCGCGATGCCAAGGTGCCGATCATCGTCGCGGTGAACAAGGTCGACAAGCCGGGGGCGCAGCCAGATCGCATTCGTCAGCAGCTTTCAAGCCACGGCCTGACACCAGAAGAGTGGGGCGGCGACACGATCTATTGCGATGTGTCGGCTCGAACCAAGGTCGGCGTCGACAAGTTGCTTGAGATGTTGGCTCTGCAGTCCGAGATCCTGGAGCTTAAGGCCAACCCCAACAAGCCGGCCAGAGGCACGGTGGTCGAAGCGCGCATGGATCCCAAGCGCGGCCCGGTGTCGACGCTGCTCGTCGAAGAAGGCACGCTGCGCATTGGCGACAGCGTGGTCGTCGGCGAAGAGCTGGGCAAGGTCCGCGCCATGGTCGACGACAAGGGCCGTCAGCTGCAGCAGGCGGGCCCGGCAACGCCGGCCGAAGTCCTGGGTCTTTCGGGTGTGCCCAGAGCCGGCGAAGTGATGAACGTCGTCAACGACGAGCGCGCCGCCAAGGAGCTGGTCGAGCATCGTCGCAACCGCCGCATCGAAAAGGAACGCGCCAAGGCGGGTCCGGTGTCGCTGGACAAGCTGATGGACGCGATGAAGGCGGGCCTCAAAGAGCTCAAGATCATCCTCAAGGCCGACGTGCAGGGCTCGGTGGAAGCGCTCGGCAGCGCGCTGTCGAAGCTGTCGACCGACAAGGTCAAGGTCACGGTTATCCAGGCCGCCGTAGGTGGCATTACCGAGACCGACGTCAACCTGGCCAAGGCCGGCAACGCCATCATCATCGGCTTCCACGTGCGTCCTGCAGGCAAGGCATCGTCGCTGGCCGAGCAAGAGGGTGTCGATATCAAGCTGTACGACATCATCTACGACGCCATCGACGAGGTGAAGCAGGCCATGGCCGGCTTGCTGGCGCCGGTCAAGCGCGACAAGACGCTGGGCAAAGCGGAAGTTCGCGAGCTGTTCAGCATCCCCAAGATCGGCTCGGTCCTTGGCTGTTTCGTCTCGGAAGGCACGATCAAGCGCAGCGCGCAGGCCCGCGTTATTCGCGACTCCGTGCTGGTCTATACCGGAAAGCTCGGCTCGCTGCGTCGCTTCAAGGACGACGTGCGCGAAGTTCAGCAGGGCTACGAGTGCGGCATGACCGTCGAGGGATATCAGGACGTCAAGGTCGGCGACGTCATCGAGTGCTTCGAGGTCGAAGAAATCGCCGCCACCCTCGACTAACCCGTCGCTGTTCCGTCAGAACAGCCCACCCCACCCATGGTTGTCGGCGTCTGTCGTGTCAGCCTCCTCATCGAGGAGAGTCAGTCCCTAAAAGACAAGCGGTCGGTGCTGCGGCGCATCAAAGATCGCGTCACGCAGAAGTTCAACTGCGCCATCGCCGAGGTCGGGGATCCTGACAGCTGGCAAGCGGCGCAGCTTGGCTTTGCCGTCGTCAGCAACGAGCGTGGCTTCACGCAGTCGATGGTGCAAAAGATCCTGACCTTCATCGATGACTTGGCCATGGGCAAGCTCATCGACGACGAGCAGGACTACATCGACTATGGCGAAGGCGCGCTGGAAGGAAGCTCGGTCGGCGACTATCCGCACTGGGAGACCGACGAGCCCTCGCCACCCAAGCCGGGGCCGATCTTGGTGCGGCCCAAGGCGCCGACGCTGCCGGCCGACAATCGCGAGGCCTATCCCTGGGACTCGCCGCAGCCTGCCGATTCCTCGCATACGCTGGAGAATGACCGCGACCGCGGTCCAGTGCCCCAGGGTCCCAGCAAGCGAGGCGATGGATGATGCGCTCGATCCTGCGCGCGATGCTCGTGGCAAAGAGCCTGCTTTTGGTGTGGTTGCTTTCGGGCTGCACGACGATCAACACCGGCAGCGCGGTGCGGCTGTCGGGTGAAGGTCAGCTGACGGCCCGCGCAATGATCGATTCGCTAGAGGGGACGCGCCGCGCACTTTCGACCTATGTCGAGGGGCAGGCGCTGCAGTCGAAGCTGTCGGGACGCGAAGCCATGCCGCCGCAGGCGCTGTGCAGCATTCGCGCCGTGCAGCGCGGGCTGCGCTTGCGCGTGCTGATGCTGCGCAAGCTTGTGCTGCTGTACGACCGCTTCACGGCGCTCGCCCAGTTTGAATACGGCGACGAAGCCGCGCCGATCTATGACGAGCTGATGCTCGACATCGATCGCTATGAGCACCTGCCCGATGCGTCGCCCGGATCGAACTGTCCCGAAGACGATCTGCAGACCAGCCCGCCTGCGGCCAAGCCCAGCGAGCCTCCCCCACCCCGCCTGACGCGTATCTCGCAGGATCGCAGCTTGATCCTGGCCAGCACGCGCATTCGCCAAGCGCTCGATCGCATCCAGGCGCTGTGGCTGCGCGAAAAGAGCGTGTACCTATCGGTGCAAAAGACGGCTCTGCACGGGCAGAAGTCGCTGGCTCGGCTGCTTCTGACCCGCTATGCCAGCCTGTCGCCGTCGGCGCTGTTTGCGCCTCACCTGTCGGCCTTTGGTCTGGACTGGGACCCGTATGCGTTCGTCAGTGGGCGCGACAAGCTGCCGGCCGATCAGCAGCAGGCGCTAAGCGACGGCTTGGTCGCGGTCCTCGACGAGCGCAGCCGCCGCCTGCTGGCCGAGGAAGAGGCGCGCTATACACAACAGAGCGAGCTTCTGCTGCTGTTGTCACGCCAGCACGTGATCTTAGAGGCGGGACAGGCCATCGATCTGCGGCATATCTCGCAGTACTTGGTGCCGCTTTTGCGCTCGGTAAACATCACCACGTGTACCCCGACCCCGACTGCAACCCCGACGCTGTGACGACGAAAGGGTGAAGCCATGCCATCGCGTGCTGAAAATCAGGCCAAGTATCTGGCCGAAGTCGAGGCGACGTACTTTCTGCTCGAAGAGAACTTCGACGCGATCTATGAGC
>CAZKOY010000221.1:0-7689 GCA_964554495.1 uncultured Myxococcales bacterium | reverse complement strand
AAACGGGTTGTCGCGGTTGTACTGGTTGCTGCTGCCGATGCCGATCAGCGCATGCTCGGCGTGATCGGAAAGACCGCGCAGCACGGCGGCATGGCCCAGGTGAACCGGCTTCCAGCGCGCCACCATGGCGATGCGCGAAACCGGCAGACGCACTTCGTCGGCATCGCACTCGGACGCTGCGCCCACAACCCCCATCCGCGAGTCCACGCTCATCACTCGTCTTTCTTTTTGCGCTTCTTTTTCTTTTCGCCCGGTCGATTGGGGTTGGCCCAGTTCTCTCCCCAGCTCTTATACAGGTCCGCGCTGAAGCGATCCCATTCGCCTCGCGTGCGCGGTGGCGGGTATGGAATCGGCGGCAGCGGCTCGTCGCTGGTCTTGACCAACTCGATGGCGTTGTCCGCGAGGATCTTGCCCACCTGGAACAGCTTCCAGGTGTGCTGATTGCTGGCGTCGACGCGAATGCGTGCGCCGGCCACAGCGTGTTCTTGCTCTTTCAGCGCGGACCGCACCTTGTCGGTCTCTTCGGTGCCCGCTTTCTCGACGGCAGCCGCCCACAGATGGACGCCGTAATAGGCGGCTTCCATCACCTCGCTGACCGGCCGATGTGCGCCGTACTTCTTTTTGAAACGCGCCGTAAACGTGTCATCGCCAGCCCCTGGCTGCATGGGAAACCGCGTGCGCGCCACATAGTTTCCTGCCGGGGTGGCGCTGCCCATCTGCGCAAGCTCGTTTTCACCGAGGGCAAACGACAAGACCGGCAGTGTGCGCGGCGAGATGTCGTTGTCCGAAAGCGCTTTGAAAAAAGCCACCGTCGAGTCGCCGACCAGCATGTTCAGGATGACCTGCGGCTTGGCTTTTTCGATCTTCTTTACGACCTGCGAAAAATCGAGCTCTCCGACGAGCGCGAACTGCGTGCCGACCATCTCGCCGCCTGCTTCCTTGACGTTGTCGGCGATGATCGCGGCTATGGCATGCGGTCGTAGCCCGTCGGTACCGACGAAGAAAAAATTCTTCGCCTTGAGCTCCTTTACGCACCAGTGGATGGCTGGAATCGCAAGCTGGTTGGGCGCCGATCCGGTGTAGATGACGTTGGCCGACTCTTCGAGTCCTTCATAGGGCGCCGGATAGAAGAGCAGCGCGTTGCTCTTTTCAAAGTACGGAATGATCAGCTTTCTTGCGGCCGATCCGTAGCCACCGAAGACCGCTGCGACCTTTTCCGTATCGACCAAGCGCTCGGCAGCTTTGGTGAAGGCCGATCCGGCCGTGACCTCGGACTTGCCGTCGAGGGAAATGGCCTGCACGAAGCGTCCCAGCACGCCGCCTTTGGCGTTTAGCTCTTCGATGGCCAGAAGCGATGCATCGGCCAGCGGGCGCTCGCTGACCGCAAGAGATCCTGAGAGAGAGTGCAGAACGCCCACCTTCAGCGGCTCGGTCGACACCTTGGCCGGAGGGGGCCGCAGGGCGCCGCGGGATCCCGTCCCGGCGTCGGTCTTGCCTCCGCCTTTCTGCAGAAAGTACACGCCGCCACCGGCCAAGCCCAGCATGCCAAGCGCGGTCACGGCGATGAAGCCACGCCGCGAAGCGCGCGGTGGTTCCGAGACCTGACCCACGGCCGCCACCGCCGCGCCCGAGCGCACGCCCGAGAGCCCAAACTGACTGATGCCTGCCGTCGCTGGGCTGCCTCCTCCTAGCGAGTTGCGCATGAGTGAGCTGGGGGGCGGTGGCGGCGGTCCCTTGCCCGTCGCCGCTTCTTCCATCGCGAACACCGACGCATTGCGCAGCGGTGCGCCGGCCAGGATGGCTTCCAGATCGTGCGCCATATCGCCCGCGCTTTGATAGCGCTTGTCGCGATCCTTGTCCGTCGCGTGCATGAGCACCTGCACACACGACTCGGGGATCTCAGGCACTTTGTCGCGCGGATCGGGAATCGGATCTTTCAGGTGGCTTAAGAGGATCTGTGGAATGCCCTCGCCGGCAAACGGTGCCTGCCCAGTGAGCAGCGCGTAATAGGTCACGCCCAGCGAGTACAGATCGCTGCGCAGATCCATGGTCTTGTTGCTGGCCTGCTCGGGGCTCATGTACATCGGCGTGCCGCACAGCATGCCGCTCTGCGTCAGGTGCAGGTCGTCTTCGACCAGCTTGACCAGACCAAAGTCGACCAGCTTCACCACGCCGTTTAGCGAAAACAGGATGTTGTCCGGCTTGATATCGCGGTGGATGATTCCAGCCTCGTGCGCGACCTTTAGCGCGGCGCAGCAGTCGGCGATGATGCGCGTCGCCACGACCCAGGGATACGGCCCTTTTTTCTTGATGCGGCTCGACGAGCTTGCCGGGCTCAGAAGCTCCATCACCATGTAGCAGCCGCGGTCTTCCTTGCCGACGTCATAGATGGCGATGATGTTGGGGTGGTTCAGGCGGCCGGCGACCTGCGCCTCGCGCATGAAGCGCTCGATCACATCGGGCTTTTTCAATAGATCGTCTGGCAGGAACTTGACGGCGACGGTGCGCTTAAGCCCGGTGTCCTGTCCCTCGTAGACCTTGCCCATACCGCCCTGTCCCAGCAGACGGACGATCGTGTATTTGCCGAAGGTCGCGCCGATGCGCGGATCGACCTCTGCTTCGGGGCCGGGTCCACTGGGCATCGCGGGAGGGGCAGGCGGATTAAGGCTCATGTTCGAAATGATCGAGGATCGGTAGCAAGGCGGTCAAGCCCGTCGGGTCTGAGCGCAGGGATTTGTTTGGGCCGCAACTTCGCGCCGCACGCGACACGGGGCTTTGCGCATTGAGTCGCGGCCTTTGTGCGCGGTACGCTCCTCCCTGAGTCTTCGTATGCCAAGCGCTCCTCTGCGGGTCTCTCGCTCGCTGCTTTTCGTTGGAATGGTCGGCTGTCTGTGTGGTGCCCCACGCCACGCGCAGGCCCAAGCACAGCCCCTGCCGATTTCGCAGGCCTCGGGCTTTCGTCTCGAACGGTACGAAACGACGACGGCCGGAAGTCCGCTGTTCCTCGTCGATAGACCTTGGTATGCACCGCGGCAGCGCGTGGCCGCCTCGCTGACGCTGGGGTATGCCCACCGCTCGCTGGTATTTTCCGACGATCCCGGCGTGCCCCCTCCTATCGTTGAGCACTCGCTTACTGGCTGGTTCGATATCGCGGGATCGCCGCTGTCTTTCTTGCTGCTGCGCGGCAGCTTGCCAGTGACGCTGCTTGAGCGCGGCACCACCGATGCTCGCGCCGGAATCACGCCGCTTGAAGGCGCGTCGCTGGGCGATCCTCGGCTAGGTGCCATGTTTGCGCTGTGGCGAAGACCCGATCTGCATCCGCTGTCGGTTCACCTGGGCGTCGATGCCTGGCTGCCCGTTGCTTCGGCGTACGCACGCCACCAAAGCGATGCGACGGCGCGCTTTCTGCCGCGGGCTGTGTTGGCCGGTACGCTGCGTCGCGCTCTGCGCTGGACCTTCGATGCCGGTTTTCTGTATCGAGGTGATGCCTCGCTGGGTAGGGATGGCCGAGTCATTACGGCAGGCAGCGAGGTCCAGCTAGGCGCTGCCCTGGCCTATGTCTCCGCGGCCGAGCGCTTGCATCTGGCCGTGGAAGGGCGCTTCGCAGCACGGGTCACGCAGACCGCTGCCCCCACGAACGACCTTCTGCGCGGTCAGCTATGGGCTAGTGCGCAATACCACGTAGGCACGATGCTGCAGCTAGGGGCTGCCCTTGGCAGCGACTTTGCGACGCCTGGCTCGCCGGATCTGCGCGCCTTGCTGCGTGTCGCCATCGTGTATCGACCGCAGCGGGATGCTGTCTTGGCCCAGACTGCGACAGAGCCGACGGCAGAAGCCAGCGCGCTCGGTCCGGTCGCAAGTCCATCCGCATCCATGACGACGGCAGCGGCTACGTCAGCAGCTCGATCGGGCGCGGCCATTCCCAAGGGCCCAAGCGACGACGCAGACCAAGATGGCATCGTCGACGATCTCGATCGCTGCCCCTATGAACCCGAGACGCGAAACGGCCTTCGCGATGACGACGGCTGTCCCGAGTCGCCTTTGGCCTTGCAGGCCGCGCGGGCTCTGCGCTTTCAAGCGCCGACTGCTTCGACGGCAGCGCCACGTGGCGTATCTGCGGCGCCGACGCGTCCGCTTTCCAGCCCGCCAGCAGCCCAGACAGCGACGGCGCCCGGCCAGGCCGTGGCCCCTTCTGCCAGTCCGCCGAGTGCAGGCGCTGCCGTCCCCGTGGCGCCACCTGCCTTCTCTGCCTCCGCAGCCCCCGCGACGCCGGAAGACAGCGATCACGACGGCATCCCCGACGAAGAAGACCGCTGCCCGATCAGCGCCGAAGACAAAGACCAGTTTGAAGACGACGACGGCTGTCCCGATCCCGACAACGACGAAGACGGCATCTTGGATGCGCAGGATCGCTGCCCGCTAGAGGCCGAGACACAGAACGGTCATGAAGACGAAGATGGCTGCCCCGATGTCGCACCGGCAAGCGCACCGCAGGCCAAGGTCTCGGCCGAGGGCGATCGCATCGAAGTGAACCAGCAGGTGCAGTTCAAGCGTCGTCAGGCCGAGCTTGACCCGGCTTCGTATCCTTTGCTGCGCGCCGTGGCTCGCATTCTGCGCGCCCATCCCAAAGTCGCTCTGCTGGTGCAGGGGCACACGGACAGCGGCGGCAATGAGCAGCAAAACCAAGCGCTGTCGCAGCAGCGTGCCGACAGCGTGCGCGACTTCCTGATCAAAGAAGGCATCGCCGCCGAGAGGCTGCAGGCTCGGGGCTATGGCGCGAGCCAGCCGCGCTATTCCAACGACACATCCGACGGCCGGTCGCGCAACCGGCGCGTCGAGTTCGTCTTGCAGGGAGACAGCAAATGAAGCGCGTTCCAGCGCGTTCCCCGCGCCTCCTTCGCGTGATCGGCTGCTGCGTGCTCGCGGGCCTGTGGGTCTGCGCTCCGCGACTGGGCTGGGCGCAAGATGCCTGCGGCTCGGTGTCGCTTGTGGCGGGGCAGATCAAGCTCGGCAAGCCGCTGACCGCCGAGTGGGTGGCCACGGATCCCGGCAAGAAGTGCATGGCCGACATCCATACCGCCGTCGAGCGCAACCGCTTGGTGCGAGCCATCACCGTGGCCTATCGCGCGCCGGATAGTGAACGTACCGATGGCAAAGGACTCGCCTCGGCAAAGTCCGTAGCTGACGCACTGGTCGCCGCGGGCCTGCCACGCGGCCGTGTGTTTGCCATCGCCGCGCGGTCTGCTCCCGGCGAGTCAAGCGGTATCGCCCTGCGCTATACCGAGCGTGCGCCAGACAACGTCGTGGCTCGCATCGCCAACTTGCACGGCATGGTTCGCGTCGGCAGTGATGACAAGTCCCTGCGACCGGCCGAGCCGGCCATGCCCCTTTTGGCCGACGACCTCATCGAGACGCGCGACGATGGCCAGGTGCTGCTGCAGCTAAAAGATGGCAGCGGCATTCGTCTTTTGCGGAACACGCAGGTCAAGCTGGCCAAGATGGTCTTTGCCGACGCCAGCGCCGCCGAGCCTGGGGCCCGATCCGTGCGCGTCGACGTGCTACGCGGCCAGATCGAGGCCGACGTACGAAAGGCGGGCGCTGGATCCAGCTTTGAAGCCAGCACGCGCGTGGCTGTCGCGTCGGTACGCGGCACGGTCTTGCGCTTTGGCAGCGACACCACGGGCGCCACGCTACTTGAGACGCTCGAAGGGCGCGTCTTGCTTGGCAGTGCCCTTGATCCATCGGCTCCACCCGTCGAGGTCCCGCAGGGGCAGGGCGCGCGGGTTAGCAGTCAAGGCACCGTCGAGCCGGCGCAGCCGTTGCCCGCTACGCCTGCTGTGCTGGCGCCGCTGCGTGGTCTTTTGCCTGCGACGCGCGAGCTTCGCGTTTCCCCCGTCCCAGGCGCCACAATCTATCGCGTCGAGCTAGCTCGCGATGCCGACTTCCTGATCGACGCGACCGAGCACACCAGCCCGACCCCGACCCTGCAGGCGCCGTCGACGCTGGCCGCTGGCAAGTGGTTCTGGCGCGTCTCAGCGCGCAACGCCGCCGGCTTTGCCGGAGCCCCATCCAAGGTGTTTGCATTCGATGTCGCGCCCTGACGAGCCCGTCCGCTTGTTTCGCTCGCTCGCCTGGGCTGGGCCGCTTTGGGGCCTGGCAGCCACGGGCTGGCTGCTGCGAGCCCGCGTCGCGGCATACATCCTGGATCACGTTCGCGGGCACCTGGGGCCGCTGCTCGCGCTCTCGCTGTGGCCGCTTCTCATCGGACTTTCCCTGTTTGCGCTGGGGGCAACTCGGAAAGAACTACTAGTATTACTGAAATATCTACGTAATTGGTCGATTGCCTGCGAAGCGCGTCTGCGGTCGCGTCTGCCGGCTTCGTGGCTGCGCCACCCAGCCTGGCTGCGGGCGCTTTCGGTTGGCGTGCTGGTCAGCGCAGGCGCCAGCCTGATCGTCGAGACCACCCCGGTCGAGCAGGCCCTTGAAGCCGGTGCCTTTGATCGCTGGTTTGGTCTGCGCTTTCCCCTGCGCAGCGAAGCCGAGCGCCTGACCGGGGTCGCCGAGGCGCCTGCCTTGCCCGACGTGGTCGTGATCGGCATCGACGACGACACCATCGCGCACTATGGCTGGCCGCTGCCGCGCGCGATCTATTCCCGGCTGATCGACGTGGTCAGCCAGGCCAAGCCGGCTTCGCTTTCGTTCGATATCGCGCTCGTCGAGGGCAGCCGCGAACATGCCGAGTGGGATCGGGCCATCGGAGAAGCCGCCGCCCGCGCCGGTCGAGTCTATTTCACGCTGCTGCTCAGCCCAGCCCAGGGCGCGCCGCCTCTTTCGCAGGTGGCGCATGAGGTCTTGGCGAAAAACCACATCCCCAGCCATGCCACCGCCCTCGCGCTGCCCGATTTTTCGCACATCAGCCGTCGTCCGATGGCGCCGACCGTCGTGCTCGATGCCATCTCGACGCGTGCGCATGGCGTGGCCATGGCCAACGTTGTTCTCGACGGAGACGACGTCCTGCGGCACTCGCTGACGGCAGCCCGGCTGGGCAATCGTTTGCTGCCTTCACTGTCGCTGCGCGTGGCGGCGGATGCACTGTCGGTGCCACTAGATCAGGTGCGAATCGTTCCCGGATCGCACGTCGATCTGGGCGGCAAGCGACGCATCCCCATCGACGAGCTAGGGCGGACCCTAGTGCGCTACCAAGGGCGGCATAGCCTGGATCATGGGCCGGTGCCGTACCTGTCGCTGCGCTCGCTGGTGCGAGCCGATGCCGCGCTGACCCTGCGCGACAGCGCCCTGGGCGAAGACCAAGAGTTCCTCCTCGACGAGACCACGCGTGTCACGCTGGATGGTCAGCCGATCCCAGCGAGCGCCATCGACCCGCAGCGAATTCAGGCGGGCGCTAGGATCACGGGCGTGGCGCACTACTCGAAAGACCCTGGGCGCATCCTGGAACTCCACCTGAAGTCGCCGTCATCCGGGGGCCGCCCCGGCGGATCGGCCCAAGCGGCGCCCGCGCAGGGGTCCGACGAAGAGCCAGATTTCGAGTTCCTCGACGAAGACCGTCTGCGCTTTGCCACCCGCGTCGGCACGCTGCGCCTGCTTACAGCCTCGACAAAGCCGCTCACCGGGCGCCATGTATTCGTCGGCTCGACAGCACTTGCCGCCACCGATGTCCACAACGGTCCC
>CAZKOY010000220.1:0-7699 GCA_964554495.1 uncultured Myxococcales bacterium | reverse complement strand
GTCGGAGCGTGTCCATTCTCGGTCATGATCGGAACTTCAACCCCCCAGGCATCTGCCGTCTTTAGTGTCTGCCGAACGCCTGGGTTATTCGCGAGGTAGCTCCGGCGCCATCGCGGATCATCTATCTCGTGTGCGCGAACCTGTATCTGGTTCAGCGCCTCTTTGAGCTGAGCACGCGCCGCCTCAGAGTCCTGGGCAGCGTGCAACGCCTCACTCGCTGCCAGACGAAAGCCTACTTCATGAACTCCCAGACCGCCGAGGATGGGCAGCCGCTCCAACCCACTCCTGGCCAGTGCCCCAGCTTCCGCTACCTTGCCTTGACGGCGCATCGCAGTTAGCAGGAGGGCCGTGACGCAGCAGGCCAGCACCGGCAAACGGCCTAGAACGGCCATGACCCGGCTCGCATGTTCTTCTGCTTGCAACCAGCGCTCCTGCCGACAGCGAACGGCGGCCAACCCCCATTCGGCATACAACGCGTAAATTGCCAGTCCTTTTGAGCGCTGTTGCATGGGTTCCAGAGTCCTCTCTGCCTTGAGCCAGTCAGATTCATCGTCTGATTGGCTCAAAGTGAGAGAAGACAGGAGGCGCCAGTGTGCCTGCGCCCACCAATCCTCGGTCGTGGCCATTTCAGTTTCAAGCTCAGAGAGGCGCTGCTGGACTCCCGGTTGATCGCCGAGATCCAGCCAACCCCATCCCGCGATCATGGCGCGTACGTGCCGCGAGGCTCTGCGGTCACCTGCCATCTCGTGTAGCGCAACGGCTCGTTCCGCCTCGCGCACCAGAGTCCATGGCCCGGCCTGCCGCCAGACGCACATGCCGGCCCGCCCTGAATGGAGAAATCTGCGAACGGTCGGCTCAGTGGCCTGAGCCTGGGCGGTGCTGACTTCTAGGCGCTTTGTAATCGCCTGGAGCCAAGAAAAGGGAACCTGGAGCATGACACTGGCCAGCGTAATCACTAGCTGATCCAGATACTCAGTTCGAGCATTCACCTCTGGTTCAGTGGCGAGAAGCGTTTGTAGCAGCTGAAGTGCTCGCTCCTCATCACGGCGCAGCTGAGCCTCTGTAATGGCAGGAACAACGGCTCTGCACCAAGCCAATGACCCTGCTTTCAACAACTGAAGAGCCACCCCCGAGCTGGCTCGTAGGCGGTCGTTTCGATTGAGAGCGAACGCCAGGTAGCCCTCCGCCGAACGCAACCGTCCCAGAACCTCAGCGACTGGAGCACATCCCAGCCCGTGGTCAACCTGCGCCAACGCGGCCCCATAGTCACCGCGCGCCAGAGACTCCTCCGCTGCCTGGACGTAAAACTGAGCTGCAAGTTCTGGGACCCCGCCGCACTCGTAGTGTTCAGCAATAAGGGCAGCATCCCCTTTCCCAGTGTGCTGCAGGTAGCTGGCGGCGAGGCGATGTCCATTGACGCGATCTGCTGCCGTCAGCAAGCCCGCTGCCGCATCGCGTACCAGAGCATGTCGAAACGAGAACTCTCTGTCTTGGCCTGTACGACCACCGGAGGTACTGGCAACAAGCTCAGCATTGACCAGCGTGGAAATCCAAGCATCCACGTCGGCCTGCGTGTGGGGGACGCCAAGCAGTGCCATGACTCCGCTTTGCCAGAACGTCTGCCCAAAAATCGACGCAGCAAGGATTGAACGACGTGGCCCCGAGTCCATGCGTCCAATGCGAGCTTGCAACATCGCTTGCACGGTATCCGAACCCTCGCCGGCTTCGCCGCCAGCGAGCGAGCGGATAAGCTCCTCTAAGAAAAGTGCATTGCCACCCGACTGCTCAACGACTCGCTGGATCGCCTCGGTGGCTAGATCTTTTCCGAGCACTTGAACGATCAGTCGCTGGCAGGCCTTCCTGCTGAGGCACTGCAGGGCCAAGCGTTGTGCTCTCGGACCTGAGGCGAATGAAGGAAAGGTTGTAAGTGCCTCGGGACGCGAGAACGACAGGATGAACAACCGAGATCCCGCCTGTTCACGCAGTGCATCTTCGAGCAAAGACACACTGAGTTCATCGCCCCACTGTAGGTCATCGAACACGGTCAGGACCGGCGAAGCCTCACACTCAGCAGCAATGAAATCCAACACGGCTCGCCGGAGACAATCGCGCATGATTCTGGGATCTTGGCGCGCTGCCTGCAGCACAGGGTGCCCTTCGACATTGAATGGCACGTTGCATAGCTCGCCTATGAACAGCAGGACACGCTCTCGTTCACGAACACCCAGATGCTGCCCGATTCGATCCGCTAGCAGCTGCCGCTTGCGATCCAAGGATTCATGGCCCTCGATACCGCACAAGGACAGCAGTGCGGCGCAGACGACACCGTAGGGAGAGCCTGCTTTCATCATGTCAGCCCGGCTCTGCAACACAGTCAGGCGGTCGTGTCGTCGTTGGACACGGCGTAGATACTCATGGCAGAGGCGTGACTTTCCAACGCCGGGCACTGCCGTGATCAGGACCAGACGGGCTTCAGACTCCTCAATGCAGCCAGTCAACTGGGCCTCGAGCATGGCCAGCTCTGTTTCCCGCCCGACACACGGTGTTGGCTGACCCAGTAGCGGTCGAGTGGCATCGACCTCTCGTTCCTCGTGAAGCAGCACGGCTCCCCAGGTTTGGGGAACCTGTGCAAATCGGCCATCGAGAAGTCGCTGAGTGAGGGCGTCGACGCGAATGCCAGCTGTTGGCTTGCCAACAGGGTCTACAGCTTCAGCGCTCCGCAATTGTGCAGCTCGCTCTACGACGTTGCCTACAGCCGTGCGACCACTGGCCAGTCCGTAGCCGGTAGCGACAGCTACAACAGCATCGGGCCAGCGCTCCCTAATCAGCAACGCGGAACGCGCAGCGATCGTTGCCTGGTCCTGGGCACTATCGAGCTTGGCCCCAACCACCAGAAGCGTCCCATCCGCCAGTACCTCTGCAGTAGATCCATGCTGCAGCAGCATCGTAAGCAGCTCGCGCTGCACACGGTTATGCTGATCGTCTGTGGCTGCGGTGGTTTCGTCCAGAGCGACTTCCTTCCCGTCGTGCCCTGCGAGAACCACGCAGAGTAGGCTCTGCTCCTCCTCGGCGAAGCCAGCCGTATGGCGGGAAGGCTGGGCAACCGTTTGCGCAAGCGCAGGATCGGGGAAGTTCTTGAGTCCGGAGAGAGCGGAACAAACCTGACCTGCGTCACGGAGTCGAAGTTCTGGATCTTTGGCGAGCATGCGCGCCATCAGCTCATGCAGTGGCAAGGGGAGTCCGGGGTAGAGCTCCTGAAGAGGCGGGGGCGCTTCAAAAAGGATTCGAGCTAGAACGGCCGCCACGTGATCCGCGTGGAAAGGCGACTGGCCGACCAAGCACTCATACAGAACGCAGCCCAATGCGAAGATGTCGACTGCTGGCGTAAGCTCGCGTTGGCCTCGGGCCTGCTCGGGCGACATATATTCTGGTGTGCCGATGAGCATGCCTGTGCGGGTCATCAGGTTTGATTGGCCAGACTGTCGTGCGATACCGAAATCCAGAACCTTGACTTGATTGAGCTCTCCACCCACCAAGAACAAGTTGGCAGGCTTGATATCGCGGTGGACGACCCCATGCTTGTGCGCGGCTGCGAGTGCTTCCGCTACCTGCTCTAGCAGCCGGATGCACTCCCGATAGGGCAGAGCCCCTTGCCGCAACCGCTGGCTCAGATCTTGTCCAGCCAGCCATTCCATGGCGAGGTAGCATTGCCCATCCACGGATTGACCATGGGCAACATAGGCAACGATCCCTGGGTGCCGAAGGCTGGACAGCAGCGTGGCCTCACGAGTGAAACGCTCGACATCATCGCGATGGCGCGCGTAGGCATCTAGTAGTTTGAGGGCCACGGTCTCACCGCTGTATCGATCTTGAGCGCGGTAGACGGTGCCCATGCCACCGCTGCCAGCTATCTGGATGAGCTCAAAGCGGTTCGCTACCAGAGTGCCGGGCTCTAGCTGCAGATTCCCCATGATTGCAAGTATGCAGCATGAGGGGCCAACTGCATGCAAGATGCGCAAGGGGTCTGACTTCCGTGAGCCGTCTGGTCAATCGACGACGTGCGCGGCGCATCATCAATGCAAGCCCCCCGGGGCCGTATGGTCAGAGAACCTGCTGGCCCAATGGGTGCCCGCCGAACGGATTGCGAACGTGGGATTAGCAAAAGCATCCGAGACGTACGCGAACCCTGTTGGTGCTGAAGGCGACCGCTTGCGAGCCGCCGTGGTACGCCAAGTGCAGCCTATGCTGCGGTCATCGCGGACGTGCGGATCTTGGCGAGTAGCGCGATTAGTTCGTCTACCTGTGTGGATGAAAACAGTCCGTCAGGACCCTGCGGGCTGACATCAGTGAAGGGCGATTCGTAGAGCAGCGCGGGGCTCATCACGCCGTGTTCGGTCAGGTGTTCGACGATCTTGTTTACGAACTCGATCTGGTTGGCGGTGTGGTTCTTGCCAGATAGGAAGCTGGCCAGGGCGCGCTTGGCGGCTTCGCGATCCAGACCGACCAGCGAGCGGACAAACAGGCCCAGCCCGGCCGATTCGGTGCTGGCGCGGCGCAGCTCTTCCGGTCCGCCGATTCCACTGTCCAGCAGGATGCGCTCCAGCTCGGACAGGTCGGATGCGGTCAGCGGAGTGTTGGTGCGCAGCTTGTGGATCGCCAAGTGGTCTTGGTGGGCGCGCAGAAACGCCTGCGCCTTGGCGCGGAATCGTTCGAAGTCGACGCTGCTGCTGCTCGCCAAGCCGGGCAGGTGGATCACTGTTCCCAAGCCGGTGCCGATTTCGTCCTCGAAGTCGGTGTAGACGGGCTGGCGCCGTCGCTTTTCGATCAGCTTGATCAGCGCGCGCAGGCGTCGCCGTGTCTTTTCCAAGATCGGCGTGGTCACGTCCTGCCAGAACTCGTCGGATTGAACTTCCAGGATCAGCGCCAGCTGCTCGCGGACCATCGGGATGCTGGCTTGCTCTTCCAGCAGACCGGCAATGCTCTGCACCTGTTCACGCAGCCGCGCAAAGCTTGGCTCGGCGCGCAGCAGCGCAAGCTGCAAGCGCAGCATCAGCAGATCGAAGCGCTTGGCTTCTTCGTCTTCATCGGGTAGCTCGCTGGGCAGGCCGGCTACCTCGCGAACCAGCTCGCCGATCTCTTCTTGCTGCAGCCGCTGCCAGGCTTCCGGCTTGGCGTATTTTTCGACGGCGCGGCGACGCGGACGGACGATGAAGTTGTTCACGTTCATCGCGGCCACTTGCTTTTGCAGCAGCTCGGCAGTCACGTACCGCACGCCCTCTTCCGTCGTTGCATCGCCATATGGCGGACGCGCTTCATGCAGGGCCGAAACGGGTGTGCTGGCCGCCTTGCGATCCAATTCACTGATCAGCTCGACGCGCGATGAAAACAGCTTCTTGCCCAGCGAATCGCTCAGCGAGCCGTCGGTGGTCTCGGGATTCTGGCTGAAAAACTCCAGGTTCTGGCAGAAGTCGAAGACGAAGAAGCACTGCTTGTGCTTACCCGGCCCGAACAGATCGGGCCGCAGCCGCGTTCCGCGCCCCAGCATCTGCCAGAACTTGGTCTTCGATCGCACCAGCTTGAAGAACACCAAGTTCACGACATCCGGAATGTCGATGCCGGTGTCCAGCATATCGACGGAAATCGCGATGTGGGGTGGCTTGTCGGCGCGCTCGAATGCGTCGATCAGATCCTGCGTATAGCTCTGCTCGTACTCGACGACCTGGGCGAATGCGCCTTTATAGTGCGGGTAGTTTTTGTCGAAGCGCTCGGCGATGAAATAGGCGTGGGCGCGGTTCTTGGCGAAGATGATGGTCTTGCCGATGCGCTCGCCGCCTGCGACTTTCAGTCCGTGGGTCATCAGGTGCTGCAGCACCTTGTCGACTGTGTCTTCGTTAAACAGCCACTTGTTGACGGCTTCTGGTTCGACCTTGCCGGGGACATCGCCCTCTTCCGACCACTCGATCGAATCCCACTGCTCCTGCTCGTCATCCGATAGGTCGTCGTAGCAGATGCCTTCGCGCTGAAACTTCAGCGGCACCGATACGGCCTTGGGTGGAACCAGGAAGCCGTCTTTGACGGCGGTATCCAGTTCATAGGAATCGGTGGGCAGTCCGGTTTCCAATTCGAACAGGCTGTACGTGTTGCGATCGATCTCGGTGCGCGGTGTCGCGGTCAGGCCGACCAGCAGGCCATCGAAGTAATCGAAGATGGCGCGGTATTTTTGATAGACCGACCGGTGCGCTTCATCGATCACGATCAGGTCGAAGTGGCCGACGCCAAACTTGCGTAAGCCCGCCGCGCCGCGCCCAGCACGGTCATCGCTGACCGCATCGATCAGCCGCATCATCGTCGGATAGGTCGATACATAGACGCGGCCTTCGGCATCTTTCTCCGTCACCAAGTTGACCGGCGACGATGCCGGCAGATGTGCTTTGAACTGACCGACGGCCTGGTTCACCAGCGCGACGCGGTCGGCCAGAAACAGCACGCGCTTGACCCAGTTGCAGCGCATCAGCAGGTCGCACAGCGCAATCACCGTGCGCGTCTTGCCGGCCCCGGTCGCCATGACGATTAGCGCCTTGCGCTGGTTGTCCCGTTCAAGCGTCTCGCCGATGCGACGAATCGCGCGCGTCTGGTAGTAGCGTTCGACGATGCGTTCGTTGATGGGTGTGGCCCCCAGCGGCTGCCGCGCAGTGCGGCGCTGGATCAGCAGCTCCAGTTCATCTTTTTTGTAAAAGCCCTGCACGGCGCGCGGCGGATCCTTCGCGTCGTCCCACAGCCAGTGTTCAAAGCCATTCGTGTAAAAGATGATCGGCCGTCGGCCAAACTGCGCTTCTAGGCAGTCGGCATACAGCTTGGCCTGGCGCTGTCCAACGCGAGCATCACGACGCGTGCGCTTCGCTTCGACGACCGCCAGCGGCAGCCCGTCGTCGCCCCACAGCACGTAGTCGACATACCCCTTTCCCTTCGCATTGGGCATGCCGCGCACTTCGTATTCGCGGTCCTCTCTCTTGTCCAGCGGCCAGCCGGCCTCTTTCAGCAGCAGGTCGATGAAGTAGTCGCGCGTCTCGGCTTCGGAATAGTCGTGCGCGTCGGGGCGACTTTCGTTGTCGGCCTTGACCCGCGCTAGCTCTTCGCGCAGGCGGCGTAGCTCGGCATCGATCTGCGCGTGGTCCGCCAGCAGCGCCGACAGCCGCGCATCCTTTTCCGCAAGCTGCTGCGCCAGCGTCTGTAGCTGCGCCAGCGTCTGCACCGGAACCGCCGACGTCTTCGGCAGCAGGCCCACATCAAACGTCAGCCCATCGTCCGGCTTTTCGCGCCGCGCGTACGTCCGCGCCAGCCAGAAGCTGACGTGGAATAGCTCGCGCACCGCCTGCTGCGCGTCTTCCGGCCGCACCGGCCGCGGGCTGTGTACGGCCTGATTGCCTAGCTCTTTGATGACGCGCGTCTTATTCCAGACTGCCGGCCCTAGCACCGCGCGAAACGTCGGCTCATACAGCAGCGCGCTTAAGTGATCCTGATACGGCAGCGTCAGTGCGCGGTCGTGCGTGTACAGCCAAGCGACGAGGATCTCCAGCGCGCGCCGCCCATAAAAGCAGGCCGCCCGCGCATCCGAATGCACCAACCCCTCCGCCCGCACCGCCGCCTCATGCACCTCCGGCCACTCCCCCCGCAGAAACCCAAAGTGACTCATCTCACA
>CAZKOY010000219.1:0-7865 GCA_964554495.1 uncultured Myxococcales bacterium | reverse complement strand
AGGTGTTGCGCCAGAACGAGATCTGCTCGCGCGAGAAGGCGGCGCTGGCCAAATACGCGTCGATGCGCGCCGCATACGTCGCGGCCTGATCCGGCGCACCGCGCAGCTCTGAGATCTCACTGAACGTCGGATAGTTTCCGGTCAGCTTCAGCGCCGCGGATCGCAGCGCCATCATGTAGTCGACATTGCTGTCGTTCAGCGCCAGCTTGTCACCGTCGCGGACCGTCGGTGGCAGACCGTCTCGAAACGCGTTGTTCTTCACGTCAGTCTGACCACTTGTGGCACCGCCGGAACATCCGCCCAGCGCCGCCGCGGCCAGAGCCAAGAAAACTGTGGTTCGGCGAATTGTAGGTTTCATGCTTCCTCTCACTTGCAAATAAGCGGCCGGTTACTTCTCTTGAGCAGCCCAGGTCGTCACGGCTGTCTTAAAGCCGGGAAGATCCGCTGCCATGAGTTTGTAGGGGTGATTGCTCGTGCCTCCCTCGCTGACTGGCGCCGCTTGCAGGATCAGCACGCTCTTGGGTGGATCCAGCGGATTGATGCGGCCCAGGGTGTAGACGCACAGCTTTTGCAGATCGGCTTCAACGGTGCCGCGCGCCGCAGCCATGTTGAAGGCGTTGGTGGCCTGCGAAGCCCGCGAGTCAGGAGCCCCCAGGCTGTGGCACAGCGCAGCGCAGCTAGCCAGCCTGTCTTTCACGGCAGGGTTGAACAGGCCATAAGACTTGCAGGCCAGGGTCACGTTGGGCTTCGGGTTGACTTTCTCGATGACCTCGAATGCCAAGGCCAAGCGAGCCGTCGAGGCGGGCAGGTTGGACAAGAGCACCGTGCCGCTGCCGATATTGCCCGTCATGCTGGCCGTTACCGTCGAGTCGACCGTGGCGAGTGCGTCGCTGGTGTCGGCATTGGCCCCGGTTGCCGAAAAGATGATGAAGCGCGGATGCTTGATGTGGATGTCCGCAGTCGGCCCCGCCGTCAGCTTGAGCGCCGTGACCAGGTACGAGCGCGTCCCCGACGGGTTCATCGTGAACGTGATCTTTGAAAGCGGGTCGCCGGTCAGGGGTTCCAGGTTGATGTAAAAGTCCCCCGAGCGCACCGCAACCGTCGGTGTCGTCGCGCTGCCACCGTTGGTTCCGCGCGCCAGCGCTTCGGCCTGCAGCCAGGCGCGGGCGCGATCGTACTGTGGCTGCGTCAGCGCCGGGCCCTGGTGCGCGCCCTTCTGCAGGAAGGGGCTGATATCGGCGTTCTTCGTCAGGAACTTGCCCCCGCCATAGGCCGTGATGGCATCGTACTCAGCGCCGGTCTTCAGGAACGCCTCGACGGTATCTTGCTTCGTGTAATGGCAGGAACACGCACCGGGAGCATCGGCGGTCCCCGCGATGTCCGGCTTGACGCGCAGATCGAACTGACCGCGCGGATCCAGCGCCGGATCCTCGACGCTGTCTGGGTCAAATGGATCTCGGATGGTTTCGGGCGGACAGCCGGTTAGGGTCGACAAGACCAGGCTGGACAGCAGCACCGTGCCTCCCAGCACGCGTCGCGTCCTCGATTCAGACCAGTGATTGAGCCGCATCGCTCTCCCCCTCTCGATAGGACCGCGTCGGCGAGCGCGGCACGGTCCAAAGCCAAGCAGAACCTTCTTTTGCCGGGACATAAATCCGTTTCCCGACATACGTCATGAATGATGTTATCAGTAATGCAAAATACAATGTTGTGCTGATTCTTCGGACTGAAAGCCGGCAAATTTTTCTGTTTTTCGTCGACGGACAAGAGGTCCTACAGTCGGCTACACTTATCCATAGAATTTTTGTAATTTAGATTAATAATTTTCCTCTGTTAGAACCAGGAACCCTTGGGTACACTCAGGACGCCGGTCTCGGTCGCGCGCAGCGTGCTGCCCCTGGGGGGGAAAGCGCGTCGCAGTCGGGACGCAGAGGGCACATACCGCAGCGATGCCTCCCACGAACACAAAGCATCCAGGCGGCAGGACCGCTGACAGCACGGCGTCCAAGGCAATGGAGCGGGCTCCCCGACTGGGCGAGGTCCTCGCCGACAACTATCGCCTGGTGCGAGAGATCGGTCGCGGGGCCATGGGTGCCGTGTACCTGGCGGAAGACCTCGCGCTCGAACGCCAAGTCGCCATCAAGGTGCTGCTGCCCGAGCACGCTGTACACCCTGGTCAAGCCGCTCTGTTCCGTCGAGAAGCGCGCTTGCTGGCCGCTGTGCGACACGAAAACGTGGTGCATGTGCATACGCTCGGTGAACACCGCAGTGTGCCGTACATGGTCATGGAATACATCGTCGGACCGACGCTGGCCTCGTACCTGGTGCAGGCGGTGCGCGTCCACGATGCGATTCCGTTGGACCTGGCCGTCAGCTTGGCTCTGCAGCTTTGCCGCGCGGTGCAGGTCGTCCACGCCGCCGGCATCATCCACCGCGATATCAAGCCGGCCAACGTCATGGTGGCGCCGGGGCCGCGCGCCATCTTGATGGACTTCGGCCTTGCCAAGTCGACCGACTCACGCGGGTCGGGCACGCACATCATCGGCACGCCCGACTACCTGGCGCCCGAGCAGATCCGTCAGCGTCCGCGCACACCCGAAGAGGCCCGTCGCTGCGACGTGTACGCGCTGGGCATGAGCATCTATGAGCTTATCGCCGGCAAGCTGCCGTTTCCCAGCGGTGAAGTCGCCGACGTCTTGCGCAAGCACCAAGAAGAAGACCCCATGCCTCCGTCGGTGTTTCGGCCCGACCTGCCCGAGGTCTTCGACAAAGCGATCCTGAAAGCGGTGGCTCGCGATCCCAACGCGCGCTTTCAGACCTGCGATGAGCTCATGGCGTCGCTGATCGCCGCTCACCGCAAGACCCTGCGCCGCCCACCGCAGCGCGTGCTGGTGGCCGATGAAGATCCGCTGGTCTTGGATCAGCTACGCATGTGCGTCGAAGCGGCGGCGCCCGATGCCGACGTCGTCATGGTCACCGACGGAGATCAAGTGCTCGAAGAGGCGCAACGGCAGCCGCTGGGCCTGATCATCATGGACCTGGCGCTGCCGCGACTAAACGGCGTCGAGGTCTGCGCCACGCTGCGCGGCAACGACTCGACCGGCGATGTGCCCATCGTCGTCTTGTCGCAGCGCAGCACGCGCGGCGATCGCGCGCTTCTGCGTCAGCTTGGCGTGCGGGCCGTGGTGCAAAAAAGCCTGGGTCTGGATGGCCTAACGTCGATCGTTCGCGCCGTGATCAGCGAACGACCGCTGTAACGACCCGCGCCTGGCTCAGCCTTTTTGTGCGGGCGCAGCCAACGCAGGCAGCCAGCGCAAACGCGGGCTGCGAGCCGCGCGCGTCTCGTCGAGCCGACGCAGCGCCGTGCTGTGCGGAGCGCTCTTGACCAGCTCGGCATTCTGCGCGGCTTCCTGCGCGATCGACAGCAGCGCATCGGCGAATTCATCGAGCGTCTCTTTCGACTCGGTCTCGGTCGGCTCGATCATCAGCGCGCCGGGCACCACCAGCGGGAAATACACCGTCGGTGGATGAAAGCCATAGTCCATCAGCCGCTTGGCGACATCCAGCGTCTGCACGCCGGTTTCTTTCTTAAGCCGCTTATCGGTGACGACGACCTCGTGCATCGACGGCCGCTCGGAACAGACGGGATACACGTCTTGAATGCGAGCGCGCAGATACACCGCGTTGAGCACCGCCATCTCGGTCGCTTGCGACAGCCCTGCGCCCCCCATCTCGCGAATGTATGTGTACGCGCGCACCATCATGCCGAAGTTGCCAAAGAAGCTGCGCATGCGGCCGATCGACTGTGGACGATGCCAATCCAGGCGATAGCTGTCGCCGTCTTTTTCGACGGTGGGCGTCGGCAAGAACGGCACCAAGCGAGCGCTCACGCCGACGGGCCCAGCCCCCGGTCCACCGCCACCGTGCGGCGTCGTGAACGTCTTGTGCAGGTTGAAGTGCATGCAGTCGACGCCGATGTCACCCGGCCGCACCTTGCCCAGCAGCGCGTTGAAGTTGGCGCCGTCCATGTACACTAGGCCGCCGGCCGCGTGAACGGCTTGCGTGATCTCGGCGATCTGCTCTTCAAACAGGCCCAGCGTCGACGGGTTGGTGATCATGATGCCGGCGATATCGCCGGGATGCTGGGCAATCGCGGCCCGCACCGCATCCGCATGCAACAGCCCATCGCTGCCCGTCTTTACCGCCACGGTTTCGAACTGGTTCAGCGAGGCCGATGCTGGGTTCGTGCCGTGCGCCGAGTCTGGAATCAGCACCTTTTTGGGATGCCGCCCTTGGCTTTGGTGATAGGCGCGCATCATCATCAGGCCACATAGCTCGCCATGGGCACCGGCTGCCGGCTGCAGCGTCACGCGGGCAAAGCCCGAGATCTCGCGCAGGACTTCTTCCAGCCGATACATAAGCTCTAGCGCGCCCTGCAGCGTCGACAGCGGCTGCGCTGGATGCAGGCCGGCAAAGCCCGGCATGCGCGCGACGCGCTCGTTGACCTTGGGGTTGTACTTCATCGTGCAAGAGCCCAGCGGGTACATGCCGATGTCGATCGCATAGTTCCAGCGCGACAGCCGCGTGAAGTGGCGCGTCACGTCGACCTCTGACACCTCGGGCAGTCCAGCGGGCTGTGCTCGCGATAGCTCGCCGAAGCAGGCCGCGGGATCGACAGCCGGCACATCGCAGGGGGGCAGTGATGCACCCGATCGACCCGGTGTCCCCTGTTCAAAGATCGCGGGCTGCTGATGCAAAAGATGGCGCGTGCCAATTGGGCCGCGCCCCGTCGGAGACGAAGCAGCGGGCGAAGCGGAAGCAGGGCTCTGCGTCATGGGCACACCTCGTCAATCGCGGAGGCCAAGCGATCGATGTCTTCGCGGCGATGGCGTTCCGTGACCGCGATCAAAAGGGTCTTGTCGGCGTCGGGCAGCCCCGAAAGGCCAAAGCTCGGCTGGCAGAGGGGTACGCCGGCCAGAATGCCGCGCTGGCGCAAGCGCTCGGCGACTTCATCGGCGGAACCGCGCAGGCGCAGCGCGAACTCGTTGAACGTGGGGCCGCTGACCGCAAGCTGACAGCCGCGCAGCGCGGTCAAGCGCGACTTGGCGTATTCCGCCTTGGCCAAGTTCAAGCGCGCAAGCTCGACGAAGCCGCGGCGCCCCAGCAGCGACAGGTGAATCGTAAAGGCCAGCGCGATCAGGCCCTGGTTGGTGCAGATGTTCGACGTCGCTTTTTCCCGACGGATGTGCTGTTCGCGCGTCGACAAGGTCAGCACATAGCCGCGTCGGCCATCTTGATCGACGGTCTCGCCGATCAAGCGACCGGGCATCTGCCGCACAAAGTCGGCACGCGCTGCAAACAGCCCCACTCCGGGACCTCCCAGCGACGGAGGAATGGCCATGCCGATGCCTTCCCCACAGACGATATCGGCCCCTAGCGAGCCGGGCGACGCCAGCACGCCCATGGAAAGCGGCTCGGTGCAGACGACGACCAGAAGCGCCCCCGCGGTGTGGACACGCTGGGCGATGCCACGTAGCTCTTCGACGACACCCAGATAGTTGGGCGTCTGCACAACGACACAAGCGATCGTGCTGCCACGCGCAGAAAGCGCGCGATCCAGCGCTGCAGTCTCGACGCGGCCATCGGCCCCCATGGCCACCGTCGCAAGCTGCGCATCCAGCTTGCCTGGCTCGCACAGGCCGGCGAGATAGCAGCGCACCGTCTCGGCATAGTGCGGGTGCAGCGCTCCGCACAGCAGCGAGCCCTCGCGACCCGTCACACGACGCGCCATCAGCACCGCTTCGGCCAGCGCCGACGCACCGTCGTACATGCTGGCGTTGCTGATGAACGAAGCGACGTCGCCACCCGTCGGTGGGCCGAACAGCTCAGACACCAGGGTCTGATATTCAAAGACAGCCTGCAGCGTGCCCTGCGCCACTTCCGGCTGATACGGCGTATACGCCGTGTACCACTCGGATCGACACAGCAGCATGTCGACGGCGGTGGGGATATGGTGCGGCGTCAAGCCCGCGCCCAGAAACGACAGCGCGGCGCCTTCGCGGATCGTCGCTCCGACGGATGGAACGCTGCGTGCGCCCAGATCGCCCAGGTGCGAAAGCAGCGTCGCTTCGTCGAGCGCCGGAATATCCAGCGGACGCGAGTGCCGCAGCGTCGCCGGAATGTGCGAAAACAGCGAATCGACCGACGGGGCGCCAATCACCCGCAGCATGCGATCGATGTCTGCATCAGTGTGAGGAATGTATCGCATCGAGATCGCCCTATGCGACGGCCGCCGAAGCCAGCCGGCTTCGTGGCGCATCTTTTTTGATTTCGTTTGGTGACGGTGACTGCCGTGGCAGCGCACGCGCATACGGCCTGCGCGCCGACGGGGCGGGTGCTAGTGCGCGTTGTCGCTCAGCTCTTTTTCGTACTGCGCGCTGGTCATCAGCTGATCGACTTCCGACGGATTGCTCATCTCTAGCTCGACGATCCAGCCTTCGTCATAGCAGTCTTCGTTGAGCATCTCGGGGCTGTCACCGACGGGGACGTTGACCTTGACGACCGAGCCCGAAACCGGAGCATAGATATCGGACACGGCCTTGACCGATTCCACCGTCGCAAGCTGCGCACCGCGGGCGAACTTCTCGCCCTCTTTCGGCAGATCGATCAGCGTGATATCGCCAAGCTGCTCGACGGCGTAGGCAGTGATGCCCACCGTGGCAATCTTGCCGTTTACGCGCACCCACTCATGGTCGTTCGTGTACCGCAGGTCGTTGGGGTAGTCCTTGGACATTGTGCTCTTCTCTTTTCGTTGACGCTTTAGACAGCGCTGCGACGATAAAACGGCGACTTGGCGATCAGTGCGGCGATGCGTTTGCCGCGGCAGTCGACATACAGAGTCTGGCCCACCTCGGCTCGTGCAATCGGCACATAACCCAGGCCGATGTTCTTGCCCACCGTCGGACCCAAGCTGCCTGAGGTGACGATGCCGATCGGCGCCCCGCCTTCTGGCTCGGCAAAAATCGAATAGCCATGTCGCGCCGTGCCGCGTCCTTCCATGACGAAGGCCACCAGCTTGCGCGATAGGCCCGCGGCTTTTTTCTGCTCAAGCGCGGGGCGGCCGATGAAGTCGTGGTCAAGCTTGACCACCCAGCCCAGGCCGGCTTCGTACGGCGTCGTCGTCTGGTCGATGTCGTTGCCGTACAGCGACAAGCAGGCCTCTAGGCGCAGCGTGTCACGGGCGCCCAGACCGCAGGGCTTGACGCCAAAGTCACCGCCGGCTGAAAGCAGCGCATCCCAGATCCGCGACGCTTCGCTGGCAGGACAGAACAGCTCAAAGCCGTCTTCTCCGGTATACCCGGTACGCGCCGCCCAGACGGTGACGCCCAGCATTTCGCCGGCCTTGAAGTGAAACGACTTCAGGGCTGAAAAGCCGGCCTCATGCGCCAAGCGATCGAGCAGCGCCGCAGCGTGCGGCCCCTGCACTGCGATCAGGCCGGTCTCAGCCGATAGATCGCGCAGCACGCAGTCGGTCCGCCCGTCGGTGTGCTTGCGGAACCAGGCGATGTCTTTTTCGATGTTGGATGCGTTGATGACGATGACGACGCGGTCGTGACGCTCGCGATAAACGATGCAGTCATCGACGATACCGCCGTCTTCGTAACAGACCGCGGTATAGCGCGCCTGGCCATCGACCAGCTTGCGCACGTCGTTGGTAACCAGCTTCTCGACGGCATCCACGGCGCCGGGGCCGACGAATTCGACCTCGCCCATGTGACAGACATCGAACAGCCCGACGCCCGTGCGCACCGCTTTGTGCTCTTCGAGAATCGACGAGTACTGCACGGGCATAGCCCAGCCGCCGA
>CAZKOY010000218.1:0-7881 GCA_964554495.1 uncultured Myxococcales bacterium | reverse complement strand
TTCTGGCCAAGAAACCCGACGAGCGCTTTCCCAACCTGTCCGTCGTCGAAGAAGGGCTGCTGGCCGAGCTGAACCAGCTAGGCGAGCGTGCAAGCCGGGTGACGGGGCGAATTCCGGGGCTGCGTGTCTCGGGATCGAATCCGACGACCGGCGCCATCGCTGCTCCGCTGCCTGAGCCAGCCCCACCGTGGTTTCGCGCGCGGCGCGTACAGCTTGCGGCAGCCGGGATGGCTGTGCTGCTGCTCGCGCTTGTGGGACTGCTGATTCGTCGCTGGACCAGCGATAAAGCACCGACGGTGGCGGAGTTGCTGCAGTTTCGTCAGCGGGCCATCGAACAGCTCTCACAGGATCTGCGCGACGGCGATGCGGAGGTGCGGCTGCTGGCCTTGTCGGCCTTGGGAACCAGCCACGACGCGATCGCGCTGCCGATCCTCAGCGTGATTGCCCAGGGATCGGGATCGGATCGCGAGCGCAGCACGGCGCTTTTGGCTATCGGCGAGCTGGGTGATCGGGCCGGCGTGGCGGTGCTGGCCAGTGAGCTTGCGCACGCGCAGGTGCCGCTTCTGGCGGAAGCCGCTGCGCAGGCGCTCTTGGCCCTGGGCGATTCGCGCGGAACGGATTTTTTCGTGCAGCGCTTCCAGGGCAAAGCCAGCGAGACCGCTCTGCGCAGCGCCGTGCGTCTGTGCGAGCACGGGCATGTGGCGGCCGCCAATAAGCTGGCCGGCCTGCTGTCCGAAAAGCGCCTGCCCGAGCACGTAGAGCTAGACGCGCTGACCTGCCTGGCGCGAGCCGGCAGCGTGCGCGCCATCGATCAGCTGCGCAGCGCCCTGGCCGGCGGTCCCGATGTGCTCTTGCTGCCTTCGGCATCTGCACTGCGGGTGCTGCACAGCGCCGAGCGCTTGGCCAAGCTGGGTCATGCCGAGGGCGTCGACTTTTTGCTGCGCGTCGCGCAGGGCAGTGGCCCGCTGAAGCTGCACGCCGCGCGACTTCTGGCCAGCCCGCTCGATCGACGCATGCTGCCGCTGCTTCGCGCATCGCTGGCGGTGCCCGCGCTGAGCCCGGACGAGCGCAGCGTGGTGATTGCCGGCCTGGCCGATAGCGGGGACAGCAGCGACCTGGGGGCTCTTTGGCCGTGGGCACGCGCGACGCAGCCTTTCATCGTGCGCATCGCAGCAGCGAGCGCCATCCTGCAGATCTCGTCGCTGGCACCCAACCTGCGCACGCAGAGCGATCTGCAGCACGCGCGAACCGGACTGCGCGACAGCAACTGGCTGGTCCGTCACTCGGCTGTGCCGCTCTTGGAACGCAACGATGAAGCCGAAGCGCTAAGCCTGCTGGGTCAGGCGCTGAAGGACGAAAAAGGGCAGGTGCGGGCGCGGGCGATGCAAGTCATCAGTCGATCCGGCAGCAAAGAAGCCCTGCGCTTGATCGAGACCGCGCTGCGCAGCGAGCCGCAGGATGTCCGGCAAGCGGCGCTTTCGGCGGTCATGCAGGTCGCGCGAACCGCCTATCGTCACGGAGGATCGAACGCGGCGTCGGTGCGCAAGTGGCTGCTGAAGCTCAGCAAGTCAGACAATGCAGCGCAACAGGCGGCGGCCCATGCCGGTCGCTTGCTGCTGGGGGAACCCGAGCGCTGGAATGATCTGCGAACGCAGCGCCGCTCGCCCGATCCGCTCTTGCGCGTGCTGGTAGCGCAGTCGGCGGTCGACGATCGCGACGTGCTGGGCGAGCTTCTGGCCGATGAGGCTCCGGCGGTGCGTTTGGCCGCCGCCCTGCGCTTGGCCGCGCTGAAAGATCGCCGCGGGCTGGCTGTCTTGCGCAGCGCCTTGGATCACGGGGGCGCCACATCGATTCACGCCGAAGCGGCCCTGCGCAGTCTGGGTGAAACGCCGGGGGGCAAAGACAGCCTGCAGCGCTTGCACGACAGCGAGTCCATCGAAGAGCGCATGGCCTTGGTCGAGACCGCCAACAGCCTGCCCAGCGTCGAGGCGCTGGCGCTGCTCAGCGAAGCGGCACACGACATCGAACCGTATGTCCGTCGCTTGGTCGCCGAGATCGTCGCTGAAGCGAGCGTGGTCGGCGATCTGGGGCCCAAGCTGGCCATCTTGGCGCACCTAAGCAGCGATCCCTCGCCGATGGTGCGCACGCGTGCCTCGGCCCTTTTGTCGCAGCTTTTGCATCAACTGCCCAGCGTCGACAAGCCGCACCACAAGCCAGCGGTCGCGGCGATCCCGCGCGCCTTCCGTCCAAGCGAGGCCCCGAGCCCACCACCGACCCCCGTCGCCGTCGAGGCAGCACTGCCCGGCGAGCTTAGCGTATCGGCCAGCAACCCCACGCTGTTTCGCATCGATGGACAGTCGTGGCAGCGCACGCCCGTTCGCCCGTTCAAGCTGGTGGCAGGGCCACACCGGCTGCGCTCGCTTTCGGCGCAGCACACCGTCGAGATTCCGGCCGGTGGTGCGCTGCAGTTCGAGCTGCCTGAGTCAGCCATCGAACAGGGCCTGCGAGCCGCGCGTGAGTCCTTGGCCAAAGGCGACGGTCGGCGCAGCGTCAAGCTGTTGGAAAAAGCCCGCGTCAGCTGTCCGCAAAGTGGGGACTTGGCGTCGCCCTGTCGCGTCATCCACAGCGAAGCGGCGTACTTGCTGGGCAGCGTCTATGAAGCCGAAGAGCGCTGGGGGGACGCGGTGGCGCAGTACCAGCAGGCCACCAAGCAGAGCGGCGAGGTCATCGGCCGCATCGATTTTTCCGTCGAGGCCGATGCGGCGCTGAAGCGCTTATTGCCTCGCGTGGGCCGGGTGCTGGTGCCGCAGCAGAAGGGCCGCAAGTGCGTCGAGATCACCATCTGGATGACGGCTGGAAAACACGAAGTCGTGGTGGGTGGCAAGAAGACCGAGGTCACGGTGCGACCGGGCACCACGGTGCTTGCCGGGGAGTGTCCAGGGGATGAATAGGCTGCGTCGGCAACGGGATCTCGATTCGTCGCTTGCGTCGGCTGCGTGGCATCGTCCGCTTGCCTCAAGATGGGCTTGCCTGCTGGTCTGTGCGCTGTGCTTGTGGGGTTCGCAGGCAGCGCGGGCCAAAAGCAAAGCCAGCGGCCAGGAAAGCAGTAAGCCGGGAAGCAGCGCACAAGCGGCCGGCAGCGCGGGCGGCGATCTCGACGCGCTGCGACGGAGTTACCGCAGCCAACCCAGCGCCGATCTGCTGCTGCAGATTGGCTTGGCCTTGGGCAAAGCGGGGCAAACGCTGGCGGCGCACGACCACATCCGACGCGCTCTGGCCGAGGGACCCAGCGCCAACCTAGGGGAACAGATCCAGCAAGGTCAGGCGCTTCTGGATAAGAAAATCACCGCATCTGATATTGGAGAATTACGTATAAAAGGCCAAGTCGGCGGCTTGGTTGTGGTGGATGGCGTGGTCGTCGCTGTGCTGCCCCTTTCGCTGCCGCTTCTGTTGCCAGCCGGATCGCATCACGTCGAGATCCTGCAGGGCAGCAAGCGCTGGCAGGCCGATGTCACGCTGCCCAAGGCTCGCATGGTCGACTTGCGCTTTGCTCAAGACACCAGCGCGGCCGTGATTACCACGCCCCCTGCGGTCTTGCTGCTGCCGGCTGCTCCACGCGAAGGCGAGATCTCGTTTGCGCTGCTCAAGAGCGTCGACCGGGCCCTGCGACGAGCGAACCTGGCGCGTGCTCCGATCGAAGGCAGCGCCGCCGCGCCGCTGGGCGGAAGCGGCTGTGTGGCGTCACTTTTGTGTCAGCTCAAGCAGGGCGAACAGCACGGCGTTGACTTTGTGCTCAGCCTGCGCACCAAGGCGGCCGGCTCGCGCTGCGATGCGACGTTTCAGCTGATCGACATGGCGGTGGCCGACGTTGCCATCCGCAAAGATCTGAGCGGCGAGGGCTGCGACTCTTCCGCGCTGGCTGCGCAGATCCTGCAAGAGCTGGAAAGCAGCCTGCCCAGCGCGGCGACCCGTCCGCGCGGCGAGCTGCGTCTGACGTCGGACCCGGCGACGGCGCAGGTGTTTCGTGGCGACGTGCTGTTGGGGTCCACGCCGCTGCAGCGACCTGTCTGGCCCGGCGCCTTGGAGCTAACGCTGCGCCTGCCGGAACACCAGCCCCAGACGCTGCAGATCACCGTCGTGGAAAACCAAACGGCCCGAAAAAAAGTGCAGCTTGTGGCGCTGCCCAGACCGGTCCAAAGCGCTGGCTCGGGCGACTTCAAGCCAGCACCGCGCCCCACTGTGCCGCGCTGGCGCTTGGCCCTAGGTGGCGTCGCGCTGGGAAGCGGGCTGCTCATGCTGGGCATCGGCATCCCCGCCTTGGCGGTGCATGGCCGCTGCGTGCATGAAGCGCTGCCGCCGGCCCGTATCTGCGATGGTGTGTTCGATACGCTGGCCGTTGGGCTGGGGCTTACGCTTTCGGGCGGCGTGCTGTCCGCCGTGGGCCTGACCCTTTTGGTGTTGCCGCCCAAAAAGCCTCGCTAAGAGCGGGCTTGCGCTGCGCTAGGTGCTGTAAGTCCGCGTCATCTTGGACAGGTCGCGCCTGGCCCGGTTGTCTCGACGGAATTGCATAAAATACAAGGATGCGGACCTCTGTACGTCGTGCGCGATGGAGCGGTTGGGCGGGCCTGCTTGGACTTGCCGCGGGCCTGCTCGGATGCGAGCAGTTTTTCGCGCCCTTCATCAAGAACCACCCCGACAACTGCGTGCAGAACCCTGGCATCTGCAGCCCGGATGAGTTCTGCAGCCCCGAGACGCAGGGCTGTGAACCCAAAGTCGACTGCCGCACCGCCGCGGCTGGCTGCACAAGCGGACTGTTCTGCAACCAGAACACCGGCCTGTGCGAAACCGAGCCGGCGCCGCCGCGCGTGCCGACGTTTGGTCTGTGTCGACAGCCGACGTACTGCTGGGATTATCCGAATCCGCAGGGCAATGCGCTGAACGCTCTTTGGGCTAGCTCTCCGAGTGATGTCTGGGCCGTCGGTGGCTCGGGAACCATCCTGCGCTACAACGGCTCGGCCTGGAGCGCGCTTGAAAGCAACGTGCAAGCGAACCTGCGCGGGGTCTCGGGGCTCGACAGCCAGAACATCTGGGCGGTGGGCAGCGACGGAACGGCGCTGCGCTGGGACGGCAAGACCTGGGCCATCCTGCCCAAGCCGCCCACCAGCCAGATCCTGCGCGCGGTCTGGGCAGGCTCGCCGAGCAAGGTCATCGTCGTCGGAGACTCTGGCACGGTCCTCTTGTGGGATGGCACCTCGTGGGTACCACAGACGCTCGACGGCACGATGCAGAACATGCACGCAGTCTGGGGGGCCAACACGACGGATATCTGGATCGCAGGCGGATCGGGGCGGAGCTATCACTTCGATGGCACGGCGTGGATGCGCAACGTGCCCATGATGGCCACCTCGTCCCAGCTACGCGGCCTGTCGGGCAGCGCGGGCAACAACGTCTGGGCGGTCGGCAACGGCGGCACAACGCAGCGCTATACCACCGCCTGGGCCAACCCGGTCTCACCGTTTGGCACCATCAACTTGGCGGCGGTGCATGTCCTTTCGAACACCAGCGCGCTGGCCGTCGGCAACGCGCAGTGGATTCAGTCTTGGGATGGCACGGTATGGAGCATGATTGCCCTGCCGGCAGCGCCCGTTGTCGACCTAAACGCAGTCTGGGCCGAGTCCCCGAACACGGCCTGGGCGGCGGGCGAAAAAGGAATGCTAGTGCGCTTGGCCGCCGGCACGCCCAGCGCATTGACTCCGTCGGTGGCCGAGACCTTGCGAGCTGTCGTGCGAACGCCAAGCGGCGAGCTATGGGCCGCTGCCGACAGCGGCAAGCTGTTCCGGCGTGGCACAAGCGGCTGGGATGCCACGACGGTCACGAGCACGCGCATGCACCGTGTCTTTGCCCTGCCCAACGGACGCCTGTTTGCCGTCGGAGACGCCAGCGGAACTGCCGCGCACTTTTTCGAATACAAGGCCGGTACTTGGATGCCGATCGATCTAGGTGCGTACCTGGGCGATGACCTGGATGACCTGTGGGGGAGCGACGAAAACAACCTGTGGCTGGTCGGCGGAAACGGCCTGCTTCTGCGCTACAACGCCGGTACGCTGAGCGCCGCTCCGCGCCTGAATCCCGCGGTTCACATGCGCGGCATCTGGGGCCTGTCCGCCAACAGCATCTGGGCGGTGGGCGACCAAGGGCGCACGGTGAAGTTTGATGGCCAGACGTGGAACACGGTCCAGACCGGCACCACGGAAGCGCTGCGCGGCATCTGGGGGCGCAGCGAACAAGAGCTGTGGGCCGTCGGTACCAACGGCACCAGCCTGTTTTATGACGGCACGCGATGGAAGCCGATCGCGGTTCCTCCGGCTCCGACCAACAGCAAGCCCAACCTGGAAAACGTGCATGGGCTGGCCAAGACCGGCGAAGTCCTGGCCGTGGGCGATTCGGGCACGGTGCTGCGCTGGAAAAGCGGTGCGTGGGAGCTTGTCTTCGTCGGCACCAACAACAACCTAAGCGGCGTGTTCGTGCAGGATCGCAGCAATGCCTGGATCACGGGTGAGTTCGGTACCGTTCTGTCTGTCGTGCCCTGATTGAGACGACGCGTTCGAACGCTAATAGCGGATCCGGTCCATCTCGTCGGCGAGGAAGTCCGGGGCCAGGTGGGCGTAGACGAGCGTGACCTTGACGTCGCTGTGTCCAAGGATCTTTTGCAGCGTCAGGATATTGCCGCCCTGCATGATGAAGTGCGATGCGAAGGTGTGGCGCAGTGCGTGCCAGGGATGCGCGTGGACGCGACAGCCAGCAGCCTGCAGCAGCCGCGGCAGCCCGCGAAGGCTCGCTGTGTCGCGAAGAAGTCCCCACGTGCCGTTGCGAAGGCGACCGGGGAACACGAGGCCCTCGCTCGTCTTGGGACAGCGCTGCGCCCAGTCAGCGAGGATCGGCGTCAGCAACGTGGGCAGGCGCAGGTGGCGTGGCTTGCCCGACTTGGGCGTCCCGTCATAGCTGCGCGCAACGGTAAGACGGCGCGCTGCCACGTCGACGTCGCGCCACCTAAGGCCAAATAGCTCGCCTTTGCGCAGCCCGGTATAGACCGCCGTCGCGATCAGCGGGTGCAGATCCGGCGCATGCTCACGCGCATGCGACAGGAGCGCGGCGACCTCGTCTCGCGTCAGGTAATCGATCGTGGGCTCGGCGGTGGGGCGCTCGACACCGCGGCATGGGTTCTGCTCGACCAGTCCCTCGCGCTGCGCCCACGAAAACAGGCTGCCCAGGTGCGAAAGCGTCGTCCGCACCGAGGCCGGGCTGTGACTTGCCGCGAGCGTGTCGCGCACCTTGGCGATATCAGTGCCCGTGATGGCGTCAGCGGATCGGCTGCCGATATGCGGCACGGCCCGACGCAGCGCCGCCCTCGCAAAGACGCGATAGCGCGCGATGTTCTTGATGTTCGGCCGGCTGTACTCGATCAGAAAGCGCTCGATTAGCTCGCGAACCGGCTGCGCTTTCGGCGGCGGCTTGGCAAAGGCGGTCTCACCGCGGGCGATGCGCGCTTCGATCTGCAGCAGCAGCTTGCGAGCTTCGGCCTGCGTAGGCTGCTTGCTTGCGCGCTGCCGCCGTGTGCCTTTCTCGTCGTAAAAGCGCAGATACCAGCCGATGAAGCGGCCGTTTCGTACAACCCGGATCACCTCGCCCATTGCGATCCCCCCGTGTCATCCGTGTCATTGTGCCCCGCCTTCGTCCCAGGGTCGTCCCATGGCGTGCTGTAGGTCCCCGTCGAGGCGCGGCGCGGCCCGCTAAATACCCACGGCGCCTGTGACGGAACCGCGCGGAATCCTTGCCATCCGAGGCACAGAGCGTTTGAAGTTGGTGTGCAGCGGCTTGCCG
>CAZKOY010000217.1:0-7890 GCA_964554495.1 uncultured Myxococcales bacterium | reverse complement strand
GAAGTCGAGGCGACGTACTTTCTGCTCGAAGAGAACTTCGACGCGATCTATGAGCACTGCAGCGATCCCGCCGAGCGGCAGCTATTGCGCAACCTGCACGCAGCGGCCCGCGACGCGTACTGGCGTGGCGTGGCGTCCTCGCTGGAAGATGGCAATCAGGTGGTGCGCGATATCTATGCTGATTTGACGGCGGCCAATCAGCAGATCCGCAACCTAATCACCAGCCTACAGAATGTCGCGGCGCTGCTTTCCTTGGTGAAGCAGGCGGTGCGCTTGGCAGGCTCGCTAGTGACGCTGGCTGCCGCTTAATTGAAAAATAAATGGTCGATTATAAATTAAAATAAATATCAATTTAACCGTCCGCCGATTTGGCGATTTGATTGTGTCTTATTTCAGCTTTTGGTTGCGCGGTCTTGTCCGGTTTCGATGCGGGCGCCTAGGCTGCGCAGGCGTGTGGCGATGCGCTCGTAGCCGCGCTCGATCTGGCCGACGTTGTTGATGGTGCTGGTGCCGCGGGCGGCCAAGGCGGCAAGTAGCATGGCCATGCCGGCGCGAATATCGGGCGACTCGACGGTGCCAGCGCGAAGCTGAGTCGGGCCGTACACGATGGCGCGATGCGGATCGCACAGGATGATGCGAGCGCCCATACCGACCAGCTTGTCGACGAAGAACATGCGCGACTCGAACATCTTTTCGTGGACCAGGATCACGCCGTCACACTGCGTCGCGGTGACGATGGCGATCGACATCAGGTCGGCGGGGAAGGCGGGCCAGGGCTGATCTTCCAGCTTGGGAATTTGACCGCCCAGGTCTGGCTTGATGCTGCGCGACTGCTCGGCGGCGATGACGAGGTCGCTGGTCTCGCCATGGGTCTCGACGCCGCAGTGGATGCCCAGGCGGTCGAAGCCCATGCGAATGGCGCGCAGGTTGTCGATGTCCTGCCGCCGCAGATCGCTGACGCGCAGCGCCGACCGCGTGACGGCGGCCAGGCCAATGAAGCTGCCGATCTCGATGTGATCGGGGCCGATGCGAAAGCTGCCTCCGCCAAAGCTGCGCCCGCTTTTGCCCAGACCGTGAACCGTGAGCAGGTTGCTGCCGACCCCTTCGATCTGCACGCCGATGACCTGCAGAAAGCGCACGAGATCTTGCACGTGGGGCTCGCAAGCGGCGTTGCGCAGAATGGTCGTGCCCTGGGCGGCGGCGGCGGCACACAGCGCGTTTTCGGTGCCGGTGACGCTCGGCTCGTCGAGGAAGATGTCGGCGCCGTGAAGTGCCGTGGCGCGCAAGACGAAGCGCTCGCCCAGGTCATAGCGGGCGCCAAGCTGCTCAAAAGCCAGAAAGTGCGTGTCGACGCGGCGGCGGCCGATGACGTCTCCACCGGGAGGCGGCAGGGCGACTTCGCCACAGCGCGCCAAAAGCGGGGCGGCCAAAAGGATCGACGCTCGAATGCGGGCGCACAGCACGGGATCTAGCGAGGCGGCGCGGACGTTCTTGGCGTGAATATGCAGCGTGTTGGCGTCGCTGGTGTCCCAGGTTGCAGAGGCTCCGACCGAGCGGACGAGATCAACCAGCGTCTCGACATCGCGGATCCGCGGTACGTTGTGCAGGGTCACCGGCTGGTCGGTGAGCAGCGCGGCAGCGATCACGGGCAGTGCGGCATTCTTGTTGCCCGACGGCCGGATTGAACCCGAGAGCGGATAGCCCCCCTCAACGACGAACTGAGCTGCTGCCATCTGAGATTTCTTCTTCCCGTTTCCGCTGTTAGAGGATTCTGCAAGCAGGATGGGGGCGAGCGCGCGACGGGTCAAAAAAACCATCGCCTGTGGTCAGACCGGGTCGCGAGGCGCCGCGACCGTGCGCCTGCGGATTGAACGGCGGGGGGTGGGTCGGCTATAGTCCGCGCGGCATGGCGCTCTTTTTCGTCTCTGGTGGTTGTGGGTCTGTTGGGTCGAGCCGGACCCAGCCGCACGTGCAAAAACGCCACCGCAGTCGCCGTGGCTCGCGTTCATCGCTGTTATCAGCAGAAGGCAGGACACCATGCGCAGCATGACCGGCTTCGGCAGTGCCAGCCTGGATGTTCAGACCGCGCAGGGCCGTCGCAAGTACGTCGTCGAGCTGCGCAGCTTTAATCACCGCTTCGTCGAGCTCAAGCTGCGCTTGCCGCCGCAGTGGAATGACTCGCTTTTGGAACAGCTTGTCGGGCAAGCCCTGCGCAAGCGCATCCACCGCGGCAGCTTGATCGGCAGCATTCGCGTCGAGACACGGGGCGAGGCAAGCGACGAGCCCAGCGCGCGGCCCGCGGTGCAAGTCAACCGTGGACTGGTCGCTGCGTATGGCCAAGCGCTCGTTGAGATCCAGCGCAGCCTGCCGGGTGGAACCGAACGGACGCTGGACGTACGTGGCTGGACCGAGTATGTCGCTGCGCAGCCAGGCGTACTGTCGCAGGGGGACGAGTCCGTCGACAGCGAGGGCCGCTTTCGCGAGCTGGAAGCGGCGCTAGAGCACGCGACGAGCGAGCTTCTGGCGAGCCGGCAGCGCGAAGGCGCGGCGCTTGCTGCTGATCTGCTGCGTCGCCTGCAGATCGTGACGCGGCTGATCGATGAAGTGGCAGGACTCGCGGAAGCCGCCCCGGACACGCAGCGGCGCAAGCTCAACGAGCGCCTCGCTCGCTTGTTGGATAGCAGCACGCCCATCGATGGTCAGCGCTTGGCTCAGGAAGTGGCGCTTTTGGCCGATCGCCTGGATGTCAGCGAAGAAATCACGCGCCTGCGCACGCACTTCGCCGAGTTCAAGCGCCTGTGCCAAACCGACGGGGTCATCGGTCGGCACCTGGAATTTCTCACGCAAGAGATGGGGCGCGAAGTGAACACCATCGGATCGAAGTCGCAGTCGGCGGAAGTGGCGGGCCGCGTGGTCGCCATCAAGGCCGAGCTAGAGCGCTTGCGCGAGCAGATTCAGAATGTCGAGTGAAGTTCGGACGCTGTTTCGCTTCTTCGCCGGGGCCGCTGCGGTATCGATGCGGACTCGCTTCGCCCAGGAGCTGTGGTGCGCTTAGTCAACGTTGGATACGGCAATGCTGTCGTCGCTGAGCGGGTGGTTGCCATCATCAGCCCAGACTCGGCCCCGATGAAGCGCTTCAAAGAAGAAGCACGCAACGCAGGTCGGCTGATCGATGGCACGCAAGGGCGCCGGACCCGTTCGATCCTTATCCTGGATTCGCACCACGTCGTGCTGTCCGCGCTGGCCACCGAGACCGTCGCAGAACGGCTTGAACGCGGCGGGCAGGAAGACGGTGCCGCAGATTCTTCGGTGGCGCATAGCGCGAGCGGCTCGCTGGGGCGTTTGACTCGTGCGCAGGCAGAATAGCGTGACAAGAGGAAGCACCATGTCGCAGGAACGCAGCAGCGGCGATGCAGAGCAGAAATCGGCAGAACGTAGCGCGCGGCCAGGGCTCTTGCTTGTGGTCTCTTCTCCGTCGGGGGCGGGCAAGACCACGCTGTCGCGACGGCTGCTAAAGACGCACGCCGAGCTGCGGTTTTCGGTCTCGTACACCACCCGGCCCCAGCGCCGTGGTGAACAGAACGGCATCGACTACTACTTCGTCAGCGACGAAGAATTCGATCGCATGATCGCCGCAGATGCGTTCGCCGAGTGGTGCTGGGTGCATGGTCGGCGCTATGGCACCGCCTTAAGCGCCGTCGGCAGCGCACTGGATGCAGGGCAGCAGGTGCTGTTGGATGTCGACTATCAGGGGGCTGCCAAGCTGGCGGCGCGATTCCCCATCGAAGCGCGCCTGGTGTTCATTCTGCCGCCGTCCTTTGCTGTGCTCGCCGAGCGCTTACGCGGGCGCGGTACCGACGCTGCGACGATTGTCGAGCAGCGCCTGCACAAAGCCAGAGAAGAGCTGCGCCAGTACAGCCAGTACGACTATCTGGTGATGAACAGCGATGTCGACCGCGCGTTCGGCGAGCTGGATGCGATCTTCTTGGTGGAACAAGCACGCGTGCAGGGCACGGTTCCTGCGCAGGCGCTGGCTGACTTGGCGGGGCAGTGTCGCTTGCAAGCGCGAGCCGCCTTGGCCAAAGAAGTCTTGGCATCCGCTGAGCGTGAGGCGCTGGGCGTCGAGCTACCGGCAGCTTGCTCGGTCGACCAGTAAGAGCACCAAAAGCACGCCGACCAGCACCAAGTACACGCTGGCGATCAGCAGCTTGTACGCAAGCGAGGTGCCGGCGCGCAGGTTGCTGGCGCTGGCGCTCGCGCTGCCAGGTGGGGGACTGGGCGGCGCCATCACATGACGCACGGCTGCGCTACTGCTCGACGCACCCGGTCGCTGCACCGGAGGCACACCCGGCGACGATCGCGACGACGGCGCGACCACACTCACCCCCGAGTTGCGTGCGACGGGGGGCAGGCTGATGCGCAGTGCCTTGGGCACGCGTACCACCGGGGTGGTCATCGCCGCCGCCACCGCTGACGGAAGCTGCAGAGCCGGTAGCTCGGCCGGGCGCGTCCAAGCGATCTCGTCGGGTTGGGCCAGCGCCGCTTCCAGTGCCGAAGCAAACTCGCTGGCGCTGCGAAAGCGCTGCTCGCGGTCGCGGCACATGGCGCGCAGCACCACCGATTCCAGCGAACGCGAGATGTCGGGATTGCGGCTGCGCAGTGGCTCGGGATCGGTGGTCATGATCAGCGCCAGCACAGCCAGATTGGGATTGGGCGCTTCGGGAGGAATAAACGGCGGGCGTCCGGTCAGAAGCTCATACAGCACGGCGCCCACGCCATAGACATCGACGCGCTCGTCGATATCGCCACCCTGGGCTTGCTCGGGCGCCATGTACACAGGCGTACCCAGTGCCTGCCCCGCATCGGTGACTGAGTCGCCTTTTAGGCGTGCGACACCGAAGTCGACAACTTTGATGCGCTCGATCTGGCCTTTGCCGTCTTGCACCGTCGCAAGGACGATGTTGTCGGGCTTGATGTCGCGGTGAATGACGCCGACCTTGTGCGCCGCTTCTAGCGCCGACAGAACCGGCAGACAGAAATCGACCGCTTCGCGCATCGACAGACTGCCGCGCTGTTTGAGGATCTTCGCCAGCGAAGGCCCTTCCAGAAACTCCATCGCCAGGTACAGCGATCCGTCGCGCTCGCGCACGAAGTCATAGATCTGCACGACGTTGGGGTGCGTCAGACGTTCCATGGCCGCCGCTTCGCGCTGAAAGCGGGCCATGCGATCGGCGCGCTCGGCCTTGCCTTCCCCGGCAATCGGCACCAGCACTTTGACGGCGGCTCGCTTGCGTCGGTCATCGACGTGGCGAGCGGCAAAGACAGCGCCCATGCCGCCGCGGCCGATCAGCGAGTCGATGCACCACTGCTTGCCGACGTGCTGGAAGACCAGCGGAAGCTGACAGCGCGGGCAGGTGGAATACGCCGCGGGATAGCTGCCAGGGCAGGCCAGGCACAGCTTTTCAGGTTCTTTGGCCACGGCGCCCAACACAGCAATCGACGGAAGCATCGACACAAAAAACACACAGGTCCGCTTTCGCGAACCCACGTATCAGACTGCAGCGACGCAGCCTGTGGCGTGCGACCCATCCTGGCATCAAGAAGCCATATTCTAAACGCTTTGCTCGCCCGGCGGGGGAACATCCCCGCGACCGCCGACAGGGGCCTTTTCGCGTCGGCCTTCCGCTCGGCGCGGGCCGCGTTGGATGCGCAACATCGTGTGCAAACTCCTTGACCCCCGATGCGACTGTGAGCAAGTTCTTTGGGAACCTATCTACTCAGGTGCCCATCATGTCTGATCTCGTGCGTGACTCTGCATTGCGTCGAACCAAGGACTCACAGGAAAACGACGACGAGCGAGAGCTGTCGACCAAGGGACGCGGTGAAGAGGACGAACGTGAACTCGTCGCCGATCACGTCATTCTGCGCGGCGGTGACGCTGGTACCCGAGGCACAGGATCGTCGGGCTGATGCTAGAGCGGCTGCCGATCGAGAGCCAGCGCCTGTTGGGGACGGGGCTGCGCTATCACCTGCTTGAGTGGCGTGCGCAAGAAGAGCCGGCGAATGGCTCGGCCGTTCCGACGCTGATCGCCCTGCACGGCTTTCTGGACTCAAGCTGGACTTGGCAGGTGCTGGTCGACACCGGGCTTCTTGACCGCTATCGCGTGATCGCGCCCGATCTGCGCGGCCACGGCGACAGCGATCGCGTCGGAGCGGGTGGCTATTACCACTTCATGGACTATCTGGCGGATCTGCATGACTTGATCGCTCAGCTTGGCTGTGATCGCGTCTCGCTCGTCGGACACTCGATGGGGGGCTCGCTGGCGGCGTACTATGCCGGGGCGTTTCCTGAGCACGTCGAGCGCTTGATCACCCTCGACAGCCTGATCCTGCCGCCTGCCCAAAACACGATCGACAGCATCCCCGAGCGCGTGCGTAGCTGGCTGGCCGCCTGGGAGCGCGTTCGCAAGAAAGCCCCCCGACCGCTCGCCGACCTGGAAGACGCGGCCCGCCGCCTGCAGCTTCACGACGGGCGCTTGCATCCCGAGCTTGCGCTGTTTCTGGCCGAGCGCGGCACGCGACCGCTTCCCGATGGCACGCGCCAGTTCAAGCACGATCCCTTGCATATGACGCCGGGGCCGTATCCTTTCCTGCTTGATGTGGCGTCGAGCTTCTGGCGTCGCATTACGTGCTCGACGCTGCACGTGCTGGCCGATGCCAGCGAGTTCCAGGCCAGCGAAGCGCTAAAGAACGAATACCTGCGCCACTTCCAAAAGGCCCGCGTCGCGCATGTATCCGACTCTGGACACATGCTGCACCGCCATCAGCCCACCGCGGTGGCGACCTTGATTCGCGACTTCCTCGACGAACCGACGCTCTGACAAAGGCACGCCAGCGCAGATGCAAAGAACTTGCATCTGTGGTTCGAAGCGCGGGATGACGTGCAGGTTGGCGCGCACTTCTGCGATGGCTTTTGTTATGTTCCGCCACTCGAACACGGTCGCCAACGGGCCACGCGTGATTTGGCGTGATGGCGCTTTGGCCCCACACCACAGACGGGAGACATGCCATGCAGAGAGCATTCCTTCGCACATCGCTTTCCGCCTTGTTTGCATCGCTTGCGCTGTTTGGCGCGGGCTCGGCTCATGCCCAGGTTGCGACCTGCGGTACACCGGCTGCCGAGATTCGCAAAGCCTGGTCGAAGAGCGACAGCTTTGGCGATGACGACTTCGGTGCGGCGTATGCCGTCAAGGCGTCTTTGGTCGGCAAGCGCGACGGTCTGGAAGTGGCCGGCGATCTAACCGCCGATGCCAACCTGTTCGGCGACACCAAGAACATCGTCAAGGCCGATGCCAGCGCCAAGGCCGCCGTGCTCGGTGCCTCGGTCAGCGAAAACGTCGATGTCTTTGTGCTGGGCAAGAACATCTTCCACCACAGCCGCTCGACGGGCACATCGTCGGGATCGGGCGTGAAGCTGAACTTCGCCAAGAGCTGGGATGTGTCGTTCTTTTCGGCCAGCAAGCGCTTCTGGGTCGGCCCGATTCCCGTCAAGGTCAAGGCCAACGCCGCGGGCTCGGCTGGCATCACGTTTGACAGCGATCTGGGCATTCTGGCCGTCGATGCGACGCTGCGCCCAAGCGCCAAGGCGTTCGTCACCGCCACCGCTGGCGTTGATGCCTGGGTGGCTGAGGCCGGCGTCGAAGGCCGCTTGACCTTGATCGATGCCAGCGTTCCGACGGTGGGATCGCTGCACCTGACGACTGCTCCGGGTGTGCAGTACAAGCTCGACAGCGATCTCGCCCTGAACTATCTGTCCGGCCGCCTGAACGTCTTTGCCAAGGCGCTGGGCAAGAAGTACGAGCGCAAGATCGCCGACTGGAGCGGCACGAC
>CAZKOY010000216.1:0-7928 GCA_964554495.1 uncultured Myxococcales bacterium | reverse complement strand
CATCGAGATCTCAAGCCCACGAATGTCATGCTGGTGAAGGATGCGGAGCTGCGTGGGGGCGAGTGCGTGAAGCTGCTCGACTTTGGGATCGCCAAGATTGTCGACTTCGATGCCGAGCGGCAAGAGAGCGCGCTGACGTCGGCGGATTCTCTGCTCGGAACCCCGACCTATATGTCGCCTGAGCAGTGCCGCAACCCGCGCGACGTGACCGACCGTAGCGATGTCTATTCGCTGGGCGTGATCGCGTACGAAATGCTGACAGGGCACCAGCCTTTCCGTGCAGCGACGGACTTTGACACGATCATGCGCCACAAGCAGCTGGTGCCTCCGCCGGCCAGTGAGCTGAACCCAGCGGTGCCATCGGACCTGGTTGCACTGATCGCGGCGATGCTGGCGAAGTCACCGATGGAACGGCCGGCCGCAAGCGAGATCAAGCAGCGACTGACACAGCTCCTGCAGCTTCCCGCGCTGACTGGAGAGCACGCGCCGCTGCTTCCAGGCTCGCTGGTGGCACCGGTTCCTCATGGCCTGGTTTCGTCGGGGGCACATCGGGCGATCTTGGGGGCGCAAAGTGGCGATGGCAGCCCGGTGGCGGCGACTGCTGTTCTGGGTCCTGCGGCCGCCAGCTCTGGGGCTTTGGCGCCTGCCTTGTCGAGCGCAGAGCTCGATGCAGTCCTGCCCACTCAACCTCAGGCGGATGACGCATTCGGTGGAGCAATGGCGGCTGCAGCAGCTGGGCCGAAGGCCTCGGCGCACGCGCAGACCTTGGTCGCCGAAGGTCCGGCTGCCGCCGCTGGCCTGCTCAATCGGCTGAATGAGGCGCAGACGGCTGTGATGCAGCCTCTGCCAAAAGAGCTAGAGCCGCCGCCGGCAGGTGCCTCAGCACGGGCAGGCCTCTTAGATGATCCGACGGCGCCGCCGCTGCCAAAGCTCAACCGATTGCCGTCGACCGCGATGGTGGCGAGTCAGCGCGCTCCCGCTCGCGCTGGGGCCAGTGCCAGCAGCAGTGCCAGCCGGGCCCCCGTGCGCGGCACAACGAACCTACTTTGGGTGGTCTTGGCGCTGCTTATCGTGCTCGCTACATTCCTCGCGCTGTACGTCCTGGTCGGCCTGCGCTAGCAGCCCAACATCAGGGGCTGCGGCTGTGATGTCGAGAGATCGCGCTGCGTATGGTGCTTGTCTCGCGCAACCGCGCATCGCATAGTAGCTGCGCAGCCATGGCAGACCCTGCTTCGCACGTACAGGTTGCATCGCTGACGGCCCCGCAAAAAGTGGGCGAGCGATCTATTGACTCGACGGAAGGGTCCGAGGCGGCGGGCGAGCGCATGGCAGGGCCAGCGGCGAGCACTGCGAGCTTGTTTCTGCGCTGCCGCGACCTTGGCTTGGCCGAGGAACAGGCGGCTGTGCTGAGCCAGCTCGACCTGCACACCTTGCAGCAGCTCGAAGGGCACGAGAGTCAAATCGCGATGCGAAGCCTGGTCGCGTTCGCTGCCCTGGGCCGTGGCAACGTGGCACTTGCAGACTCGGCATTGGCGCTGCCTGGTGAGCCCAAGAACCCCGAGCAGCGCCTGCTGGATCTTTCTGCACGGCTTTACCGCGCCTGCGTCGGAGCCGAGCGCGATCCGGGCCAACCGCAGCAGATCATGAACGCGCTGACGGAAGCCTTGGCGCCCGTCGTCGAACAGCGCACCCCCGAGGCCCAGCTTGCACGAGGCTATGCCGGCCTGACGCTGAGCGAGGCGCTCTTGCGCCTTGGCGACGTGGGAGCGGCGCGGCACCAGCTGGAATCGGTGGCGGATGAGCCGGGGATGCCGGCTGGAATTACTGTGATAGCCGGGCTGCTGCTCGGTGGCATTGAGCAGGCCGTCAGTCGCAGCGATCTGGCGCTGGGGCATGTGCAGGTGGCTCTGCATCGCGCCACACAGCTAGGGGTCGACAGCGACGAAGAACGTTTGCTGCGGCTGATCTTGGTGGCTCTGCTATTGGCGGACAGCCGGCGCTTGGGCCAGGCCATGTTGGATGACGTTCGCGGGGGGAAGTACGGGCCGCCACCGCGTGGGCAGGGCAGTGTGGCGCGTCTGTATCATCTGCTGCAGCTGATCGCGCAGACCCCGACGGATTCGTCACCGGCTGTCGAGCTAGAGCCACATGTGGTGCTGCTGCGGCGGCTGGCCATCCACAACGAGCTTCGCTGGCTGCAGGGGCGTCACAACAGCGCCGGCTGGTCCTTGCTGTTCACGGTGCTATGTGCCGGGGCCTTGGCAGGAATGGGGGATACCTGCGAGGCCTATGGTGTCTTGGTAGAAGCGGCGGCCGAGCTTCGCTGTCGGTACATGGATGGCGTGGCGGATCTGTGCGATCGACAGATCGCCGTGCTGCGGCATCGGCTGGGCACCGATGCCTTCGAGCAGCTCATCGCCGAAGCGCAGCGTCGTCGACAAGAGCTGCGCATCCGTCGTGCGGCCATGGGCGCCGAGCGTCCCTAAGGACGACTTTCGCAGTCGAGCGCCGTTCGCTGCTTTGTCGCGCCGTTGACTCCGTATGCGCGGAACGGCCATGATGCCTGCGCAATGTCGACGGTTGAACTGAGTGTGATCGTTCCGTGTCTCAACGAGTCTGCCAACCTGCCCGAGCTTGTGCGTCGCATGGGCGAGGTCTTCCGAGTGGGCAACTTCTTGCCGGCCGCTGACTCTGGGGCAGGTGCGGCGCAGGCCGTACGGGCCGAGCTGATCTTGGTCGATGACGGTTCCACCGATGGCTCGATCGAGCTGATGCGGGATCTGGCCGCGCGACATCCATTCGTGCGTCCGCAGTTTCACCCGCGCAATCGCGGCATCGCGGCGGCTTGGCGCACTGGGGCAGAAGCGGCACTTGGACAGCACGTCTGCATCATCGATGCGGACTTGCAGTACCAGCCCGAAGACATCCTGCGCCTGCGTCGCGAGCTTCTGTGGTCCAACTGCGACATCGTGCAAGGCTTTCGTTCTGCCGTCGGACGCGAGAAAGACCCGCGCTACTACTATTCGCGCGGTCTCAACGTCCTGCTGAACGGCCTGTTCGACATGCGCCTTGCTGACAACAAGAGCGGCTTCGTCCTGTGCTCGCGCGAGGTGTTCCTGGATCTGCTCGACTATCGCGGACACTACGCGTATTGGCAGACGTTCATCATGGTGGCGGCGCACGCCAAGGGCTACACATACAAAGAAATCGAGACGCTGTTTGAGTCACGCAAGGCGGGCGTTTCGTTTCTTGCAAGTCATCCGCTGCGCCCGGTTGTTCGCACGCTGGCCGATCTGGGGCGTGGCTTCGTTGAGTATCGCTTGGGGCCGCGCCGCACATCGGATCTAAAGCGCTTTGCCAGTGGCCACGCAGCGACGACGGCGGGCTCTTTGAACGCGCGCGATGAAGACCGCAGTCCGCTGCACAAGCTGCACCTGGATTCGTATCTTTCGACGTTTGGTCTGACGCACTGGATGATGACCCGCGACGTCAAAACCCATGTCGCGGATCTGTCGCGCACGCAGTGGTTGTCACCGACCGCGGTGCGCGCCATGCAAGAGGAAAAGCTGCGCCGCTTGATCCAGCATGCGTATCGGCATGTGCCGTACTACCGGCAACGCCTGCAAGAGGCTGGCATCGAGCCGAACTCAATTCGGGGGCTGGAAGATCTGCACAAGCTGCCGTTTCTGACCAAGGACGATATCCGGCGCCACCTGAGCTTCGACATCCTGTCGGACAATCATCACAAGTCTGAGATCCTGCGCATCACGACCTCGGGTTCAACGGGCGAGCCGTTTGTCTGTTATGTCGATCGGGTGCAGCTTGAGTTCCGTTGGGCCGCGACGCTGCGCAGCCAAGAGTGGACGGGCTATCGCTTTGGCGATCGCACCATGCGCTTGTGGCACCAGACCTTGGGCATGTCGCAGACTCAGATCCTGCGTGAAAAGGCGGACGCGCTCGCGTGTCGTCGGCGTTTCATTCCGGCGTTCGAGATGAACGAGCGCAACTTGGCCGATCTTTGTGCGCAGATCGCCGAGTATCGCCCGACGCTGATCGATGGCTATGCCGAGTCGTTCAACTTGATCGCGGCGTTTATACAAAGCCGCGGTGCTTCGCCGCTTGCGGGGCTGCCCGCAGGCATGCTCAAGGGCATCATGTCGTCGGCGCAGAGCCTGCCCGATGACTCGCGACGGATCATCGAGCAGGCGTTTGGCTGCCGGGTTTTCGACAAGTACGGCTCGCGCGAGTTTTCAGGAATTGCCTATGAATGCGAGGCGCATCAGGGACATCACGTCGTCGCCGAAGGCTATATCGTCGAGATCCTGAAAGATGGGCGGCCGGCACAGCCAGGCGAGGTGGGCGAGATCGTCATCACCGATCTCAATAACTATTGCCTGCCGTTTATTCGCTATCGCATTGGCGATCTCGGCGAGGCCATGGATCCGCTGGCACTTTGTCCCTGCGGTCGCGGCTTGCCGCGCATCGGTCGCATCGAGGGGCGCGTTCAGTCGATCGTCCTGGGGGCGGATGGGCGGTACCTGCCCGGTACGTTCTTTGCCCACTTGCTCAAGGACTATTCATTCGCGTTTCGCCATTACCAGTTCGTGCAAGAGACGCGCGATTCCATCACCTGGAAGATCGTCAAAGGCGAGCGCTACACCGATGAGACGCTGCAACAGGTCATGGGCATCCTCAAGCGATACTTGGGTTCGGGGATGCGCATTGACGTCGAGTTTGTCGACAACATCCCGATGGTGCGTACTGGCAAGCGGCTCGCCGTTGTATCGAAGCTGAAGCTGGACTTTCAGTCGCTGCGCTAGCTGGATGCACCGTCCTGGCGAGCGTGCAGCCGCGCGCGTCTACGCCACCACAAGCTCTAGGTTGAGTGTGGCTGCAAGCTCGTTGGCTCGCACGTTCTCAGGCGGTGTTTGCAGAAAGCGCGTCCGTGAATCAAGGTCTGGGATCTCTTCTGCACCTTGACGCAAGCGCTGCAGGGCTTCCTGCAAAATGGCTCGCGCACCTTCCGCGTCCCCTTCGGCTAGGTGCGCTTCGGCAGCGACGACCCGGGCGGCGATGTCGCCCACTCCGATGCCCCCGCAGGTATCGAGGAGCTGTAGCGTTTCATCGCCCACTGCGCGAGCCTCTGCAGCCCGTCCTTGACGCAGCAGGATCCGCGCGAGCGTAGCCAAGACCTGCGCACGATGAACCGGCAGAGGCGCCAGCGCTTTGTCTGCCGTCCGTGCGCTGGCCTCTGCTTCGGTCATGCGTCCGTGTGCTGCATGGTAAAGCGCATGGATCCAGTTGCCTGCGCCAAGCACCGCAGGGCGCGCATTGGGATCGGTGCAGAGCGTGTGCGTGGCGATGTCTTCGGCTTCTGCAAGGCGGTCTGGTAACCGCGCTAGACACTGGGCCAAGTACAGCTCGGTCATCGAGATATTGAACGGCTCGCGCAGCCGCTGCGCCAACAGCAGGTTGTCGCGCAGCGTCTGAACACCGGCCTGCAAGTCACCCATGCGAGCTTGTGCCAAGCCCAGCGTAACCTGTGTTGTACATAGCTGCCGAAGGGCTTCGGTGTTGCGCAAGATCTGGGTCGCTTCGCGCGCGGCGGCCAACGCTCGATAGCCCGTCGGTTCCAAGTAATAGTGAAACGAGCTCTCGGCCCAAAGAAGCGTGCTGCGCGACAGGATATCGGTGGCAGGCAGGCTCTGGCCAAGCTGCTGAATCGAACGCAAGAGAGGCTCGGCCATCAGGCGCAGCCCGACGTAGCTGAAGATCACGGTGACGAAGCCCGCAGCCTGGATATAGGCCGCCGGATCGCTGCTGGCAGGCTCGACGGTGGCGAACAGGCCAAAGAGTTTTTGCAGGGGCTCGCCATCGACCAAGTTGCCGGCGATGACAAACAAGTACGACAGCGTGCGCAGCCAGCGCGGGCTGCCGTGTTCCAAGTGACTGAGCGACTCCATTCCGACTTCGTACGCTCGTGCCCAGTCCTCGCCCCACATATAGGCCGCGGACTGCAGGGCTCGCAGCTGTCCAAGCGTGCCTAGCGTTGCGCCGCAGCTAAGTCCTCGCTCGCTGCGCTTGAGAACGCCATGCAGGTCCTGGCGCTCGAAGGACTGCTCGGCCGCGCGTGCAAACAGCGTCGCCGCTCGCTCGACGTCGCCGCCGCGCTGAGCATGCTCGGCAAGCAGCATGGCGTCGGTTTCGCCTTGCTGTTCAAGGTATTGACTGGCCAAGCGATGCCCCAATGCGCGATCCGGTTCGGACAGCAGCGCATAGGCGGCATCGCGCAGCAGGGCGTGCCGGAAGCGATACTCTTTTTCGTTGGCGAGTCGGCTGGCCGGCGTCGGCTCGATGGTCTCAAGTCGCACCAAGGCGAGCAACCAAGCGTCGAGTTCCGTCGTCGGGTGGGCCATCCCAAGCACGGATGCCACGCCGCCGCGCCAGAACGACTCACCATAGATCGATGCAGCCAAGAGTGCGTGACGTGGCCCTGCTTCGAACTGACCGACGCGAGACTGCAGCATCGCGACCACGGTCTCGGGCTGCTCTTCCAGCTTGCCTTCGGCGGCGGCACGGATCAGCTCTTCCAAGTACAGCGCATTGCCTGATGACTGATCGACGATGCGCGCTACGACGCTGGGTGCGACCGTCGCTCCCAAGACCTGATGAATCAGTCGTTCACTGGCTTTGCGCCCGAGTCCCTTGAGCGCGACGCGTTGGACGTTCTGTCCTTCCCAAAGATCGGGAAACACTTCGTAGATCTCGGGCCGCGCCAGCGCCAACACGCAAAGCGGCGAGCCGCGATTGGCGAGCAGCGCTTCATGGGTCAGCGAGATGCTCAGCGCATCACCCCACTGCAGATCGTCGAACACAAACAAGACTGGTGCGCTCTGGCACTCGATGGAGAGCCAGTCAAGAAATGCGCGATGGATGCTCTCGCGCATGATCTTCGGATCCTGACGCGCCGCTTGCAGCTCTGGAAGATCGGAATCATCAAACGCGATGCCGCAGAGCTCGCCCATAAAGCGCAGCATGCGATCGTGAGTCGGTAGATCACTGCGAACGTTCAGCAGGATGCGCTGCCGCAACAAGCTGCGCTGTTCCACCAGTGCTTCGCTGCCATTGATATGACAGAGCTGACGCACCGCATTCGACAACACACCGAAAGGCGCGCCGGCACTCATCATGTCGCCGCGCCCCTTGAGGATCGTGATGCCCAGTTTCTGCTTTTCGAGTCGTCGCAAGAATTCGTGACGCAGGCGCGACTTGCCGACACCGGGAGGCGCGGTCAAGACCACTCCCAGCGGCTCAGACTCCTCGATGCAGGCGCTGAGCTGGGTCTCAAGCATCGCGAGCTCGGCATCGCGGCCGACACACGAGGTTGGTTTTCCCAGCAGCGGTCGCCCCGTGTCTTCCTCTCGGGCTTGTCCCAGCAGCAGGACATCCTGCGGTCCAAACTGCAGCACAAAGCGGTCGCCCAAGAGTCGCGCACTGAGCTCATCCACCCAGACACCAGAGGCAGCCTTGGAAGCAAGAGCGCGGGCCGGATCGGCGCGTCGTCGCAGCAAACGAGCCGCTCGCTCTGCCACTTCACCCAGCGTCGTCGTTCCATGGGCCGTGCCGCGCCCTGTGGCCACCACGACTTCGGCTGTCGGCCATGCTTCTTTGATCAGCAAGGCGACGCGAGCAGCCCGCGCTGCTTGATCATTGGCCGTCGCTGCATGCGGAACACTGGCCACCAAAGACCCATTCATGAGCACTTCGGCATGAACGCCCAGCCCAGCCAGCATGTTCAGCAGCACCTGGTTTCGATCGGCGCTTGTGCTGTCAGCCACTTGTGAAACAGAAACCGGAACTACGTCATGTGGCGTGGCAATCACCAGGCTGAGCAGCGCTTGTTCTTTCTCGGCAAAGCCAGGAATTTT
>CAZKOY010000215.1:0-7975 GCA_964554495.1 uncultured Myxococcales bacterium | reverse complement strand
AATGAGCGCATGTTCACCCAGAAGCGGCGCCAGAGTCCGCGGCTGAAACGCCTGCGTTGCCTCGGGCGGCAGCGTAAACACGGCGCGGGCGCCTTCAGGATCCGCCATGTTGACGACCCAGCGCCCAAAGACATGGACCAGGAACGGATCGCCATACGTCATGGCGCAGTCGCGCAGAAAGGCCGTGGGTTCCCGCATGTAACGAACCATGGACAGGTGCGGAATTCGAGGCCCAGGAACATCGACCGGCGGTGTAAACATGCGTTTCCTCGCCCCCATGCTATCAGGATGCAGTCGCAAGCGCGGGGCCGGGGCGTGCGGCGCCATGGTCTGTGTGTTCCGACGAGATAGCGGTTGTTTGCTTGCGAGTACCCCTTGCGTTTAGATTGTTCCGCCCATGGAGAACGCTGCGAACGGGCTCCCACCGCCACCGCAAGCTAGCGGCGACGAGCCGATCCGAGTCCTGATCGTCGATGATGAGAAGGTTGTCCGTGACATGTTGGTGACCTACCTGTCACTGGAAGGCTTCTCGGTGCGCGCCGTTGAAGATGGCAGCGTCGCCATCGACGAGCTACAGCGCCGTAGCTATCACGTGGTGCTGTCCGATCTGAAGATGCCGATCATCGGCGGGCTTGAGCTGCTGTCGCGCATCAACGAGCTGCACTTGAACGTGCTGTGCATCATCATGACCGGCTTCGGCACCGTCGAGACGGCCATCGATGCGATGAAAAAAGGGGCCTATGACTACCTGCTAAAGCCCTTCAAGCCAGAGTACGTCACCAGCGTCATCCGCCGCGCCATCGAGCGGCAGCGTCTAGAGCAAGAGAACTTCCGCCTCAAAGAAGCGGTCAGCATCTACCAGATCACCGAGGCCATGGCCCGCTCTCTGTCGCTGGACACCATCCTCGACATGGTGTTGGAAGCGACGCTGGTCGAGGCGCTCGCCGATGTGGCGACACTGACGCTCAAGAACCTGCAGACTGGCGAATTCGTCGAGCGCACGCGTAAGTACAGCAAGAATGCCCAGACCGATCTGAACTGGTACGGCAGCCACAGCGGCGTCGGCGAGCTGAATCTCTCGGCGATCGTCGAACAGCATCGGCAAGAGCGCCCCCTGCTCGCGCACGGCATTCGCGCGCTGCGCTACTTCGCCGAGCCACCCAAAGACAAGCGCCTGGTGTCCTTCTGCTCGATCCCGCTTAAGGTCAACGACAACGTCATTGGCATGCTGAACGCGTACTCGTACACGCGCGGCTACAAGTTCAGCGAAGGTCATCGCCGGCTGCTGCAAGTGCTCGCTTCGCGCGCCGCGGCAGCCATCGAAAACGCCCGCTTGTATGAAGAGCTGGTTGCCTCGAACGAAGAGCTGAAGAAGGCCAACACGACGCTGCGCGAGCACTTCCGCGCCACCATCGTCGGCTTTGCGCGAGCACTGGAGGAGTCGGATCGCTACACCCGCGGGCACAGCGAGCGCGTCAGCAAGTACGCCGAGCTGATCGGCCGCAAGCTGACGCTGTCCGACTACGATCTGGAAAAGCTGCGCTGGGCGGCGCTGATGCACGATATCGGCAAGATCGGCATCCGCGGCGACAAGCTGAACAAGCCAGGCAAGCTGACGCCGGAAGAGGTCGCGATGTTTCGCACCCACCCGGCCAAGGGCAAGCGCATCCTGGAGCCGATTCCCTTTATGGAGGAGCTAATTCCAGGTGCCTTCTGTCATCACGAGGCCTGGGACGGCTGCGGTTACCCACAGGGACTGATCGGCGAAAACATCCCGCTCATTGGTCGCATCGTGGCGATCGCCGATACCTACGACGCGATGACCAGCGATCGCAGCTATCGCAAGGCACGCCCGCACGACGCCGCCATGATTGAGATCGAGCGCGTGTCCGGCGTCCAGTTCGACACGCGTCTGGTCGACGTGTTTAGCTCGGCGATCGAGGAACACCGCAAGAGCGAACGCGCCTCGGGGCGCGATGTTCCTCGCTAGCAGCTACAGCCGGATCGGGGGGAAGGGAATCGACCGGGAGGCTATGGCTCGGCGAGCTTGAACTGCGAGCCTGCGTTCTGGATGCCGTTGCGCTGGCAGACATAGACCAGATACTGACGGCCGGGTGTATCCAGACGACGGTACGCATCGTTGACCAGCTTGAGGTCTTTGATGTTGCAGGCGGCCGAGCCGATGATGCGCCACGCACGAACCATGCTGCCCTTCTGCACGGACTTGGCCATCTCGATCGCCTTCTGATAGTTGCCGTTTACGTACTCGGTCTGGGCCTCGCTCAGACGGGTATCAACATCGCCAGTCGGCTCGACGGTGGGGGCCTTTTCGGGCTTTTCCGGCTTCTCGGGCTTTTCCGGCTTCTCGGGCTTCTCGCCCGGATCCTTAGAGCGATGACGCGGCTCCTTGGTGCGCTCAGGCTTGCTGCCCGCCTCGGCGACCACAGCGTCGCTGCTGCCAGAGCCACTGCCCTCTTTGCAGGATCGCTCTTTGGCGGCCAGAGCCTTGGTCTGCTTCGGCTCGATCGCCAAGATCGCTTGCACATGGCTCTGGAACTCGGCGCAGTGCCCCTGGCCACGCGCTTCCTCGGCGGCTTTCAGGTGGTTCTCGACGAACAGCGGGAAAATCTGATCGTACTGTTCACGAGCAATTTGGCGATACACAGAGTCGCCAGGGATCTCGGCATAGGCATCAAGCGCCCTGTCATAGTTGCCGCTGCCCGCCGCTGAAGCGAAGCGATCATAGATGCCCTTGGACTTCGACTCTTGCTCGGCGAGCTTCTTTTTGGCCGACGCCGACTCACGAATCTTCGACGAGACAGCCGGGTTCGTCAGGATCTTGCTGGTCTTGTCGACGGCGTCATTCCAGCGCTTGGCCTGGATATCACTTTCGACGTCGACGAGTGCCTTGGCAGCTTCAGACTCGGGATCCACCGTCGGTCCCTTGTTCAAGAACCAGTACGCCCCACCGCCCAGCACTGCCAGCAATAGAACCACCAGCCCGATCGTCATGGCCGGCGAGCGCCCCCCATCCAGATCCACGATCTTGTCGCGGATATCGATGTCCTGACCGGGCGGCACGAAGATCAGGCGGACATGCCCCAGGTCGATCTGATCGCCTTTGCGAAGCTCGACCTTGTTGTAGTCCTCGCCATTGACACGCACGCCGTTGGCGCTCTGCAGATCGACGACGTGGAAGTGATCGCCTTCGCGCACGATCTTGGCGTGGTGGCGAGAGATCGAGCGATGGTTCAGAACGATATCGTTGTCGTCGGTGCGGCCGATAACCATGGCCGCTTTTTCAAGTGGAAATTCCTGACGCGCAAAGTTGGAAGAAACAACGATCAGGCGAGCTGGTTTGTCGGGGGCCTTGGCAGGCTGCGCAGCGGGAGGCGGTACGTTCGCAGCCTGTACCGTCGGAGCCGCTGAAGCCTGCAGCGCTGGGTTGGCCACTGTCGGCGCATTGGACGCTGCACCTGGTTGCAGCCCAGGGGCTGCCGCTACGGGTGGCTTCGCCTCGGCCTTGTCCTGCTTGATCGACAGTCGATAGTCACCAATGACAATGACATCTCCGTCGCCAAGCGGCACTTTGCCTTGAATGCGCTCGTTGTTTACCTTGACGCCGTTGTAGCTCTGCAGGTCCTCGACATACAGGGCACTGTTCTGCCGAATAATCCGCGCGTGTCGGCGAGACACGTTTCGCTCAGTCAGACGAATGGTATTGCCCTCTTTCCGCCCGATCGTGATCTCGTCGCGGATGATGGGAACCGGAGTCGTCTTCCCTTCGTCGTCCTCGATGATGAGCTTATACATGGCCCGCGTTCTGGCACATAGCTAGCCTTATACGGCAATTGCGATTTTAGGACCCTGCCCCTTGAGGGTCAAGCACTCGTCCAGAGTGCATCTCCATCGAGTGCCAGGCTTTTCAGCCCAGCACAGAACCCACCTGAACCGACCGACCTTATCTGCCTTCATCCATCAACCCTGACAGCCCTGAAGTCAATCCGTTTGTCGAGCTCTTCCTCGTCCTGGGGGCTGCTTGCGGCGAGAGTCCGATCGGCACGCCGACCGCGCCCCTCGCAGCAGCTTCCGCCGTCGGAGCAGGCTGCTGCTCCAGCGACTCCAAAGACGAAGACTTCCGACCCACACTCTCCCCGGTTCCGGTAGGGCTCGTCGCTGGTCCCCCGCCCGCCACATGTGCCGGTGTTGGCGTAGAGCGCTTGGGAAGCAGACGAGCTGAGAGAATACTCCAAGCCTTCAGATAGTCGTACGCCGTACGCAGCTGATAGTCCTCGCCACCCGTTGAGTGCTGCGCGATGACTGCATAGCCGGCGGGAGGCCCAGACGGCCGCCGCGCTATCTGATCTCTCTGTTTGTTTTTCAAGTGGCCGTGCAGATCGCGTTCCTTCTGCACTGGCTCCTCGCTGTTCTGCGGCTTTAGCTCTGAGAGCTTTACCTGTTCGACGACGACGTCGGGCGTGATGCCCTTTTCCTGGATCGATCGCCCCGACGGAGTGAAGTAACGCGCGATCGTCAACTTCAGCGCGCTGCCATCTTCTAGCTCGATGATCGTCTGCACCGAGCCTTTGCCAAACGTCTGTGTCCCCATTACCAGCGCACGACCGTGATCCTGCAGCGCTCCAGCGACGATCTCCGCGGCACTCGCCGAGCCACCGTTGACCAAACAGATGATCGAGATGTCACCCCGCGTACCCCGCTGATGCGCACGCTCTTCGTCTAGGATACGGCCATTGCGACCTTCGGTGCGAACGATCAAGCCACTGTCGATGAACATGTCGGCCACCCGCACGGCTTGGTCGAGCAGCCCGCCGGGGTTGTTGCGCAAGTCGAGTACCAGCCCCACAAGCTTGCCGCCAGACTCTTTCTCAAGGGCGGCCAGCGCCGCGTCGACATCTCGATCCACCGTCTCGGTGAACTGCTTGACCTTGATGACGCCGTAGTTGGCTTCCAGCAGAAAGGACTCGACGCTGCGGACTTTGATCAGGTCTCGCTGGATCGAAAGCAGCCGCGTATCGCGCTGGCCCCGACGCTGCAAAAGCAGCTGAACGGTCGAGCCGCGCTTTCCGCGCATGCGCGCGACATAGTCCGTCATGCCGCGCGTCGGCTGATCGTCGATGCGCAGGATCTGATCACCGGCCGCAACCCCAGCCCGCGACGCCGGAGTGCTGTCCATGACCGATAGAACCGTCAAGACACCGTCGCGAACATCGACCTCGATGCCAACGCCGCTGAACTGACCGGCAGTGTCGTTCTTCATCTCGCGGTACTGCTCGGGTCGCAAAAACGCACTGTGGGGATCCAGCGTCTCGACCAAGCCTTTGACCGCGCCATAGATTAGCTCGTCGCCGTCCACGTCCTCGACATAGCTCTGCTCTACGTACGACATGACCCGCGTGAGCAGTGCAAGCTTCTGATACGGGCTGCCCTTGCGCGGCACCGCCGTCGCTACGCCGGCCAGCGTAGACAGCACCAGCGAGCACACGCCTGCCGCCCACAAGACGACCGCACGGTTGGAAAGTGGACGGCGGCCCACTGGGTTGTCGGCGCCCTTACCGAGACGACGCGCGCTGTCATGCACGCCTGGATGAAGCCCGGTATCCACTAAGTTGAATATATCCTAACCGTTAGAGGCAGAGCAATCAGATCCGAGGGCTCGGTGCCGCTGTCGGTGACAGCTCGGGAGTCGGGACACGTGTCCCCAGCTGATAGGCAAAGAGCCCAGCAGCCAGCACCGCAGCTGTAACGACATAGGTCGCCAGCAGCGCGAGGCGGTCGCTGATCTCCTCGCGGGGCTCCACCGTCCCCGCGTCCGTCGCAGAAACGGTCCCTACGGTCGTCCGGCTCGACGCCCCACACAACAGATAAACCACCAAGGCCACGGCCGCTCCTGCCAGCAGCGCCAAAAGCGAGCGCCCGTAGTAGTCCATGCTCAACTCTCCCAGCGGGCCGGAAAAGCCAAAACGCCGACTCAGAGGAAAGTACAGCAGCACCGGCAGTGGCGAAACACCGGTTAGAAAAAACACCAGCGACGTGGCGATCGACAAAGCACACGCTGCATAGGCCACAGCCAGAGCCGATGGGCTGGCCTGCGCGGACGCACGATGGCGGACCAGGGCAGCCGGTGGCTCGGTCGGGATGTGCGTGCTCAGCAACGAGGAATCTGCCGCGCTCTGTGATGCAGACATGCTCATCCTGTGGTCAATCGCTGGGCTGGGGCGTGCGCTCAGCTTGGGGTCTGGGCGGTTGAAGCAGCGTCGCTGGATCGTCGGTGGCTTGCCGAAGTATCCGTGAGGAATGTATGAGCTTGCGGGTCTGGCGACGCATCAGAAGACGCTTCAGCATACAGATCCAGAGCGGGCTGTGCCTCGATCAGCTGAAAGACGCTGCGGATCTGGGCCTGGCCAAGCTGCAGTAAGAAAGCGCTGTTCCGACCATAGCTCTTAGCGCCCACAATGAAGAAGTCAGGCTCTGGGTTGCGCAGCGTCTCGGGCCCAGGGGCTGGTTGCGCCAAGCAGTCTCCGCTTGCCCCCAAAAGTGCCGCCGCGAGCTTCATCGGACCCAGGCTCGCATAGCACTCATGGACCTGTAGCTGGTCATAGATCGATCGGTCAGGCCCGTAGCCCGTCAGGCTCAGGATCTCGTCCACCGAGACTTCGTGCAAGCCCGCCTGTCCGTCGTCTGGCGCACTGACTTTCGGCTCACCTGCATGTGCTTGATTCCCGCGCGGATCCCGCGCCAAGGCAACGGCGATCGCGCCATCGCTGCTTGCCCTCAGCCCGTGTACCACCGTCGCTGGCAGATAGCGCAGACCGGGCTGGCCAACCACGGCATTGGCCGCCACGTGCAGACGGCGACGCTCAGGCAGTGGATCGTCCATCAAAAGGGTCTCGGCGGGAAATGGCTGCTGCGGCTCTTCGCGATGCGCCCAGATCACACGCGTGCCGGCGCCTCCCGGCTGACGTAGAAGCTCGCCGAACAGCACCGCAGCCGTGGCAGCCGAGTGCCCACCGCCCACAATCAAGATGCGGCGCCCGCAGAAGCGATCGCGATCGCGCCCCAAGACATCTGGCACGTGGCGCCAAATCCGCTCAGCAATCGCGCGTTCACCGACGGCATAAATGCCGCCTTGTCCAAGCGCGTTGGGGCAGAAAAATGTACCGCTGCAGTCCAGCACGATATCTGCCGCAGTAACCGCTTCCTCGGTGAAGCCCGCGACGTGGCTCGGACGCTCAACTAGCAAGCGAAAGCCGTGCTCAGCCCGCGCAGCCTTGCCGATCCGCTCGCCCTTCAGCAGCCACGGTCGCCCCACGGCCACGACGCGCTGCTGCGGCCGGATGCGCGCACGCAGAAGCGGTGTCTGGGTCAGCGGCAGCAAATACCTTTCGATCAGCTCAGCCCCGGTGGGACAGCGATCTTCATCGCGATCCGAAAACCCCATGGCCATTCCCGCCTGCTTAAGAGCCCACCGCCCCAGGCTCGATGTGTTCATCCGCCACGGAGAAAACAGCGTGACGTGGCGCCACGTCGCAACGGCCTGCGCGATGTCCCCGCGCTCGAACACCGTCACATCGTGACCCAGCGTCGCTGCGTACAGCGCCGCTTCCAGGCCGATCGGTCCAGCTCCAATCACCGCGATGCGCTTTCTTGGAAGACTCGACGCAGACATGCCGTTCCTCTTTCTGATTTTGTGCGGGCTGCGAGCACGCAAGCTCGCGGGCTGCAAATTCAACCAGCATAGTCAGCCCGCTTTGGCCCGGGCAATTGCAAAACGGGATCGCTGAATTCCTCTCTGGAAAGTCGTCGCCTGCGCTGTGTCAGCCCGTCGGATAGCGTGCTAAGCTTCTGCTACTAGCCGTGACCGACGAGCAAGGCCAGGAGGCCCTGTCCTCTCCGACGATCATTCCTCTCCAGCGGACGCTGATGCTCCGCGTGGTGCAGGTGTCGGCTGCGGTCA
>CAZKOY010000214.1:0-8045 GCA_964554495.1 uncultured Myxococcales bacterium | reverse complement strand
ATCTGTAGAAGATGGCGGCGCATCTGTAGAAGATGGCGGCGTATCGTGCGATTGAGCGTCGGCCGGCGGGGTCGCAGCCGGGCGCTGAGCCAGGGCCATATACGGCAAGGCAGAAGCAAGCCCGAGAGAAAGCCATCGCGCAGCGCGTGGTGTGGTCACGTTCCGCGCGCCGCTTGGCAGGGACAAGGGAAGACGGGACACGCAAACTCCTAGAAGCAGTCTGTCCCTACTCTAGTGAGCGGCCTTGCCCTCGCCGTGCCATTTGCGTGACAGGCTTGTTACAGTTCTGTGTCGCTGTTCCCGTCGATCTAGCGAGCGGCAGATCTTGTGCTTGTGCTTCGCAGATTGGGAAACACTTTGCTCACTTTCGAAAGCAGGTATTCGCCATAGGTGCCCGCGAAGGCGTGGACGTCTTGGCCATCCCAGCGCTCGTGCGCAGAGCTTGGCTGTGCGGCAGCCAAGACCGGCGTGGCAGGCAGCGGCGTCACCGGACAGTCCCAACCCGGATCGAAAAAAAACGGCAAGGACAGACGGCTTTGGCCAGATGTGTTGCGCACGCGGTGTGGTGTACTGCGGTACAGGCCGCGCGTCATACGATCCAGCATGTCGCCGATGTTGCAGACAAAGGTGTCGTCGATCGGTGGCGCATCCATCCACCTGTCATCGCGCTTGATCTGTAAGCCGCCGATCTCATCCTGTTTCAGGATGGTCAGGACACCATAGTCCGTGTGCTCGCCCACGCCCCAAGATGTCTGATCAAAGACGGGCTGCGCGGGGTAATGAAAGACGCGAAACAAGACGGTCGGATCCCGCGTGTAGTGCGTGTGGAAATAGGAAGCAGGCAGGCCCAAGCTCTGCGAGATGCCGGACATCAGTCTGTGTGCCAGCGCGGTGAGCGCGGCCATGTACTGCAAGACCAGCGGACGCAACGCCTTGGGCTCTGCGGGAAACAGGTTGGCACCGTGAAGGGGTATCCCGGTCTGCACGCGCGGATCGTCGGGGGCTAGCTCGCTGCCAAAGTACAGGCCTTCTTTCTGATCGGGACGCCCAGATGTCAGCTCTTCCCCGACGGAAAAATAGCCGCGCCAGGCCGCGCCACCGTGTCGCATATGGATCGCGAGCTTGCGCTGCAGAGGCGTTTCGAAAAAGGCGCGGCACTGATCGAAAAGTGCCTGCTGCAAGCCGCGATCGATGCCGTGGCCGGTGATGTAGAAGAAGCCGTGCTCCCGACACGCACGATGAATTGCGGCTGCCACCTGTGCTTGCAGCGCCGGTCTGCTCGCTGGATCGACAAGAGCCGCGACATCCACAATGGGCACCGTGGTAAGCGGTGCAGGATCCGTTGAAAGAGGGCTGTGCATGATCACATGCTACTCAAGGGGCTCGCGCATGGCGTCGCTCGTGTGTGGGGGCTCGCGAGCCTTGGGCAGGAGCAGAGCGTGTGGGCTGTAATCGCGTGGCTACCAGACAGCCGCCTATTTCGCTTTTTGCGGAGGAGACGTCAGCCAGTCCAGGCTTCTGCCGTCGTGAGCGAACAGCCCCTGCAAGAAGGACAGGTCCGCGACGCGCTGGTTCATTGCCTCAGCGAGCGCAGCAATGCGCACGACCGCTTCGCGGTATCGCTGTAGCGGCGTGGTATCCAGCCGTTTGTCGAAGCGACTGACACGTACGAAGTTGGCGCTGATGGTGATATAGGGCTGCGCGCTCGCTTCCTTGCGCGGATCGGCGGTGAACGACTCGATGGTCAGCACTGTCGGTTCGTTTCCATCCATGCCGAGATCGCCGCGATAGAAGTTCGTGGTGCTGGCAAACTGCGTCGGCTGATAGTCCGAGCGCCGCACGATCGGCGCCATGCTCGGCGCGATATAGCTCATGCGCGGTCCCCCCTGAGCCAAGCCAGCTTCCAGAACGTAGTACGCAGGCTGCGCGTCTGCGAAGTGCTTATAGGCCAGCAGCACCGAGATGGCGGCGAAGCGCACACCCTCGCGCCGTACCGGCGTGATGAGCTCGGCGCGCTCGCAGGGATAGGCTTTGGCCACCACATCGCGCAGGTTGCGCAGCAGGTGATCGCTGGCCAGCACATCGCCGATCGGTGTGCTCAAACGATAGCTTTCTCCGTCGAGAGGTAGGCTGATACGGACCATGGGCAGCGTGCCGACAAAGTCTGAAAAACCATGCCGATGATGGCGCGCATGCACGATGTAATAGCGCGGCAGGACCGAGCCTTCTTCCTCATCCGCCGGACTGGCAAAGCTCTGCTCGGTCGGGCGCTGGACGTGGCGCGCAGCAGCGGCAGCCTGGTGTTCTAGGAAACCGGCCGGCGGATCGGCAAGACCCAAGCTGCGCGCGGTCTGTGCATGTTCGCGCCACAGCAAGACCACGAAGTCATCGACGAGTGCATCGTCCACGGCGCCAAACTTCGGACTGTCGTGCTCGCCCCCAGGAATCGTGTGCTGCAGGTATTCGCGAATGCGCTCGTACGCCGCGACACCGACGATGGTTCGGACGTTCATTTGAGAAGACTGGGACGACATGTCACGCGCTTCCTTTCCGCCTTACTTGGCCCCTTGCGATGACTTGCTGGGAGGATCCGCGGGACACAAAAGCTGCTCGGGATCTTTGGCGATCCAGCCGCTTTGGCAGGTCGGCCCGCGGTCGCTGGATACACACCGGCTTTCGCCGCTGCACCAGCCACAGCGCGCATCCGACACGCACTGGCCGCAGTTGGGCAGCTTGTCACAGGTCGAAACCACGGTGCTGCTGGTGCTCGATAGACTCGGGATCACATTCCGCGGCTGACAGCCCGCCCAGGCTGCGCCGAGCGCGATCGTTCCAACAAGGCCGATGTGAAGCGTGCGCATCCACTCCCCCTTTGATGCGTGCGGCCAGTCGGCTTAGAAATTAGGATTTCCGACGGAGATCTGCCGCGCGTGATCGGACCGCTGCATCGTATCGCGGGGGTGCGTGGCAAGCGCAGCAATCGCCGTACAGCAGAGCGAAACCTGCTGTCGTTCGCGGTGAACAGTCAGGCATCGACGTGAAAATAGATATCTAATATTGCTGCGTATCGTCGTTGGAAGCGGCGGCCTAGGCCAGCAAGCGGAAGTGCAGATCCACGGCCATACCCAGCGCCGAAAAGACCGGAGTCTGTCCTTTTTCGGCGTAGAAATACGCGGCTGCCATCTGTCGCGCGCAGCGCTCGGGTGGCATGCGGCCGACCGCGGTACCAAGTCCTGGGCAGAGCACGCTGCGGATCGGCTGTGCGGCGCTACGGTTGTGCTGCTTCACGGCTCGCAGGACAGCGCGGAACGCCAGATAGGCGTTTACGGTGTCTGCCACATTCATCGGGACGCGCATCGTGGGTGCGCTGACCAAAAAAGGAATTTCGGCATCCTGCGTTTCGATGATCACGGCTTGCCCTACCGGTAGCTCACCGTCGTGATCTGTTCGCAAGAGCTGCTGCAGCCGCGCTTGCAGATCCCAGCCGAAGCGTCGGCTATAGACCAAGTCGATGCCGCCATCCATGAAGCCAAAGCTGTTGGCCGGACTCACGATGGCATCGGCGCGGTGCTCGAAGATGTCGCCGCATGACACATCAATGTTCTCCTCGCGACCGAAGCACGTGCGCCAGGCCTCGATGAGAGCTGGGTTGATATCGCGCAAGGAATAGGAAACCGGAATCATGATGTCACTCCAAAGGGAAGGTTGTTCCCCTTCCTTTTTCTTTCACAACGACCCGTTGTGAGTACGCGTTCAAGCAAGCCTTAGCTGCGACCCGAGCGCAGCGCGTCGCGTCGCTCTTCCACGATCACGGGGACCCCTTCGGATGCGGTCAGCACCACACCGCGGCGAATGGTCCGCGGGATGTACCCCGGTGCAAGGCGCATGCGGGTGCGCGACAGCAGCGCCGAAACCACCATCTTCATCTCATAGGTTGCAAAGGCTGCGCCGATACAGCGACGGTTGCCACCACCGAAGGGCAGCCACTCGTTGTTTGGCAGCTTGTCGCGCAGGAAGCGGTGCGGATCGAAGCTCAGCGGATCGCGATAGGTCGCTGCGCGCTGATGCACCAAGCAGATGGCCGGCGCCACTGCCCAGCCCGCCGGAATGTCATAGCCGGCAAGGTGAAGTGGCTTGGCCAAGAGCCGCGCGACCAAGGGAGCAATCGGCCGCAGGCGCAGCGACTCGCGAATCGTCGCATCCAGAAGCGGCAGCTTGGCGAGCTTTTCGGGATCGAGCGCCCCCTGTGCGCCGCGAGCCGACGCGATTTCCTGTGCTAGCTCGTCGTGTAGCGCGGGGTGTTGCAGAAGCAAAGCCACCGTCCAGCCGAGCGCGTTGGCCGTGGTCTCATGACCGGCGACCAGCATGGTCACTAGCTCGTCACGCAGCTCGGCGAAGCTCATGGCGTGGCCTTGCTCATCCGTGGCCTGCATCATCATCGACAGGATGTCGCTGCGTCCTTGGTAGTCGTTGCGCTGACGGCGCCGGTCGATCTCGGCCCGCAGCAGATCATCAAGCTCGCGCGCGAGGCGCTTGAAGCGACCCCACGGTGAAAGTCCAAACAGCTCATGCTGCAAGATGGGAAAAATGAGCAGTGGGTTCGACGCCAGCTCGACCCCGGTCTGCAGCAGCCGGAACAGGTGCTCGGACTGGGCCTGCTCTTCCGCTGCCGTCCGCCCGGATGTCGCTGACCCGTCGCCGATACCAAAGATCGTGCGCAAGATGACGCGCAGCGTGATGGCCTGCATCTCGGGATGCAGCGGGAACGGGCGCGACAGCGGGAAGCGATCGATGGCCGCTTGCGCAAGATCCAGCATCGTCTGCCCATACGCCAGCATGCGCTCGCCATGGAAGGCTGGGGCCAACAGCTTGCGCTGTCGTGCGTGCAGATCTCCGTCGAGAACGAGCAGGGAATGATCGCCGACAAAGGGCCGCAGCATGTTGTTGGACTGCCCGCCTAAAAAGACATCCGGGCTGCCTAGGAACACCTCGCGGATCAGATCCGGGTTGGCCACGACCACGACCGTACCGAAGCCCGCCATTTGAAAACGGAAGAGGTCACCGTACCGTGTCGCGCAGGTGGTGAGGAACTCGATGGGATGGCGCATCCACTGCGCGGTCTGCCACAGCGCCGGGCTCGACGGGCCAGGAGGACTCTTCATCGGTTCATCATAGGCCAGCAGCCCGCCAAATCGCGCGTGTCGCGCACCATAGATGGCTCACGTCGCTGCCTGACGAAGAAGTGAAGTGAAGCAAGGATGGACGAGCCTGCAGCGATGCCGTGTGGCACGGAATCATTGTCATGGCCCAGAGACCGCGATTCCGGTGACAATGACAGCCGCAGCGCAGCAGAAAACGGCATCGGCTGCCGATGCGTCCGGGCCGAGGTCACCCGCGTTGCCACAACGCCATGGAATCGTCGACGACAAATCGCTGGGTACGAGTCGTGGCCATCGCCTTGAGCAGCCTGCAGCTTGGCTTGGTCAGCGGCGGGCTGTTGTTTCGCGGCACGCTGTATCACCGCTTGCCCGTCGCGCCCGGAGAGCCCTATGGCTTGGGCGACATCATCGAGCTGCTGTTCTACTTCACACTCATCGGCACATCGCTTTGTACGCTGCTTGCCGCCTTGGTCTGCATCGCTCGGTCGGCGTGGCGTGATCGTATCGGGATCACCGTCCTTCTCGGTGCCACGCTGCTGCCGCTGCCAGCCTACTACCTCGTGCATGCATACATCACGCGGCACGGACATTGAGGAAACGCCGCGGCCATCCGATTGTCCAAGGTGACATGCAGCCCGAAGCGCCGAGTTTTCCGTTTCAGTCTAGCGAGAGTCGTGACCTATGCCTGCGCCTGTACGACGAGAGCCTGATGCCGCTCGGGACGCAGCGAACGGAATGGGACATACAAGCGGCTGGAATTCGCACGCGCGTCGTCAGCCTGGGCCCAGAGTCTGGACCGCCGCTGCTCTTGGTGCATGGCGCCAGCGCCAGTGCCGCGGTGCTGCGTAACGAGATCGCGTGGTACGCCGCGGCTGGGTTCCGCGTCCACGCGCCGGACATTCCCGGTCATGCCGGCCGCAGTGAGCCGCGCGCCCTTTCCTTGCAAGACGACACACTCGGCCGCTGGTTGGAAGGCGTCCTCGATGGGCTGGGAATCGCGCAGGCACACTGCATCGGCTATTCACTCGGTGGGCTTTGCGTGCTGCGACTCGCGCAGCGGGCGCCTGCCCGTATTCGCAGCGCTGTGATTGCCGTGCCCGGAGGCCTGTCCCGACCGCAGATCCTTTCCGCGCTGCCGATGCTCGCTGACTTCGTTCGGTATCGCATCACCAAGGCTGCACGGCATCGCGAAAGGATGGCGCTGCGCATGTGTGGAAAAGGCAGCCAACCCGAGCCCTATGTCCTTGAGTGGGTGACGCGGCTTATCGAGCACCTGTTCCCGGACGATCAGCGCCTGCCCGTGCTGAGCACCGCCGAGCTCGCAGCGATTCCGACGCCGATATTGGTATGCCCTGGCGAGCAGGATCCGCTGTTCGACTGGCGCGCGACGCTGAAGCGAGCGCGGGCCATGCCCCAGGCCACGCTCGAAGTGCTCGTCGGCTGCGGGCACCTGTTCGATCTGGCTAGCCTCGAACGGTTCCGCGCACGCAGCGTCGAATTTCTACGCTCGTCGGGATGATGTTCGGCAGGGCTCGCGATGGGGCCTGCTTGCTGGCGATGTCAGCAGGCGCCGTGGGGTGTCTCTGGGTGTCATGGCCTGGTCAGCGTGCGAGCCAGAACATCCGCGCAAAGCCGGTCAACGCTGCGCCTGCATTGGGAGCCGCAAACCACAGCCAGCCAAAGCAGACAAAGTGAAAGGTCACCGCGATGTGCAAGACGCGGCGCCAGCCGGTCGGCGCCTGCTCTTTGGCGTTGCCGTCGGTCGAGCGTCGCCACAGGTGCGTCGCAGCCAAGCCCAGCCCATGCCACACCCCCCAGATCACAAAGTGCCAAGCGGGACCGTGCCACAGCCCACACAGAGCCATCACGACGATCAGGTTGGCCGCCACCCGCGCCGCCGATCCGCGATTGCCGCCCAACGGGATATATAGATAGTCGCGAATCCAGCCGGATAGCGAGCTGTGCCAGCGTCGCCAAAAGCTTGGCAGATCCGCGGCCAGATATGGCCAGTCGAAGTTCTCTGGCACGCGATATCCAAGCAGGCGCCCCGCGCCGATTGCTAAGTCGGAATAGCCCGAAAAGTCGAAATAGATCTGCGCTGCGTACGCGTACATGGCAAGCCACAGCCCCAGCGGCGTCACTTGATCGGGGATCGACAGCCGCAGCGCGATGCCGGCCACGCTGTCGGCCAGGGCCAGCTTTTTGAACAGACCCAGCAAGATGCGGCTCAGGCCAAAGGCGACATCGCTGGCGACAACGCGCGGCGCCGCCTGAAACTGCTGATAGCGCTTGATCGGTCCGGCGAGCAGCGTTGGAAAGAAAAGGGCAAAGGCCGCAAACTGCGCGAAGTCGGAAAGACGCGCACGCAGCGACGCGGGGGACGCCTTGTCGGTCGAGTGTGGCAGCGCGCGGCGATGCGCATCGACCAGATAGTGAATGAACTCGAACGTAAAGAACGAGATGCCGAGCGGGATAGCCGGCGAGGCGGCAAGCGCCGCGGCGGGTCGCTCGCGCAGAAAAGTATCGATCGGCAGCAGGCGCAAGAGCGACGCCAGCGAGTCTTCCACGAAGCCGCGGTACTTGAAGTAGCCGAGCACCACGACGCAGGCGCTGATCGCAAGCGCAGTCACAATACGTCGCGTCGCTTGCGCGGCGGCCGAGGTCTCGCGCAGGAAGGCTGCGACAAGCCACACCGCACTCATCAGCCCGACGATACCCAGCGCGTGTCGCCACGAGCCGAGCGCATAAAAGGTCAGGCTGGCGATGGCCAGCAAGGCCGGGCGGCATGACGCCGGCAGCAGTCGGCAGAGCAAAGCGGTCGTCGCAAGCAACAGCGCATACGAAACAGCCAAGATCTGCACGCGGGAATCTCAGCATAAACTACTG
>CAZKOY010000213.1:0-8065 GCA_964554495.1 uncultured Myxococcales bacterium | reverse complement strand
TCCTCTCGTTTTGGCGGACGCTGAAAATACACCTTGGATTGGACCTCACAAATTTTCTGTGGCTGCGTGCCCAAGCGCACGGGGCCGCAGTTGGCCGTGCCGCAAGCGCCGTGATATGTCGCTGTCATGCGACGACGTGAATTCGTGGCGGTCTTGGGTGGCATGTCGGCTGGGCGGATGGCCTGGGCCGGCAGCGCCGTCGCCGCGTCAGGTGTCCGTCGTCGCTTGCAGCGTCTTTTGATCTTGGGTGGCACGGGTTTTCTTGGGCCGCATGTTGTCGATGCGGCCCGTCGCCGCGGAGTCGCGATCACACTGTTCAATCGCGGCCGCACCAACCCCGGTCTGTTCCAAGGTGCGCAGGGCATCGAGCAGGTTCTCGGCGATCGCCAGACGGGACTTGGGGCTCTGCGCGGGCGAAGCTGGGACGTTGTGCTGGATACCTCGGCCCATGTGCCGCGCCTAGCGCGTGAGGCTGCTCAGCTTCTGCGCACTGCGGTATCGCGCTATGTCTATGTCTCGTCGACGGCAGTGTATCGTGATCGAACGCGCCCCATCGACGAAGCATCGCCCCTGGTCGCCTTGCCCAGCCCGCAGGACGCCCGCAGCGAGCGTGTCACCGACGTCAGCTTCGGGCCGCTCAAGGCACTCTGCGAAGACGAAGTGCGCCAAGCGTTTGACGAGCGAGCTTGGATCCTTCGTCCCGGTCATCTGGTCGGGCCCAATGATCCGGCGGATCGCTTGACGTACTGGGTGGCCCGCGTCGCACGTGGCGGCGATCTGATCGCGCCGGGCCAGCCCAGTGACCCGGTGCAGCTTCTGGACGTGCGCGACTTGGCGGAATGGATCCTCGACGGAGCCGAGCGCAGTCTGGGGGGGACCTTCAACGCTGTTGGCCCGCGTAGTCCGCTTTCGATGGAACAGCTGCTAGAGACCTGTCGGGTTGCGGTCCGAGGCCGGACACGTGTGCTATGGGCCAGCGCCGAGCGACTGCAACAGCTCGGGCTATCGGGCAAGCTGCCGCTGTGGCAACCCCCGCACGAACGCGGACTGGCCTGGGTCTCGGGATCGCGGGCCTTTGCCGAGGGCCTGCGCCTGCGTCCGCTTTCGTCGACGGCGCGTGACTGCTGGCAGTGGCTGCGCAGTCAGCCCCCCGAGAGACGACAGGCCCTGCTCGCCGGCCTCAGCCCGACGGAAGAGTCTCAGATTCTGACCGTGCTACGTATTCGCCAAGCGCAGAGATAAGTTCCTATCGATTAAGTTCCTATTCGTAGAGAAAAGCGATGCCACACCCAGAAACAGCGCAGTCGGATTCAGCAGACCAGTCGGCTCAGCCGCGGTCGCAATCGACGCTGTCTTGGGTTGCTGAGATCGCTGTCTTGGCGCCTGCTCCAGGTCCTTATTCGTATTCCGTTCCGCCTGAGCTGCGGGCGGCACTACGTCCGGGTACGCGTGTCCTAGTGCCGCTTGCGCAGCGCGCCCGCGTCGAGGGGGTTGTGCTGCAGCTGTCCCAGCCAGCGACCGTTACCCGCACGCTGAAGCCGGTCGTGCAGGCCCTGCCGGGCGAGCCACTGCCGCCAGAGCTTCTAGAGCTGGTTCACTTCGTCGCGGACTACTATCTGGCGCCGATTGGCGAGGCGCTGCGCCTGATCCTGCCGCCGCATGAGCAGGTCGACGTGCGCGAGCACGTGCGCTTGACCGAGACGGGCCAGGCGCTCGCGCAGAAGCTGGGCCAGGCGCTTCTGCCGGCGGATCTGGCGGAACGCAGCCCGGCTGAGCAGGCCGTACTGGCCGCCCTAGCGACGCGACCCGGCCGTACACGCAGCAAGGGAATCGACCGCGTCGCACTGTCGCGCCTGCTGCGCCAAGGAACGCCTGCGTATTCACCGACGCAGGTAAAGGCGGCCATCGATGAGCTGGTGGCACGAGGTCTTCTGCAGACTACGCAGACCGTGGCGGCCCAAGTGGTCGCCCGTGCCGAGCCGTGGGTCCAGGCGCTGCCGGAAGGCCCGGACGAATCGACGCTGCGCCAGATCGAACGCGCTCCGGCTCGCGCTGCGCTATGGAGACATCTATTGCGCTTTGGTCCGCTGCCAATCGGCGAGCTGCGCATGCTGTCGCCGCGGGCCACGGTGCTGGTCAAGCAGCTGCAACAGCTGGGGGCCGTGTCGGTGACCGATGGAGGGGAACTGGCTTCCGAGGCTGCCCGACGATCGCTTGCGGCGGCGGCCAGCATCCCCAGCCTGGCGATCGAGTCAGCCCCCCCGACGCTGACCGTCGAGCAAGAGCGGGCTCTGTCGCCGATGCTGGCGGCGCTGGGCCAGGGGTATCACGGCTTTCTTCTGCACGGCGTGACCGGGTCCGGCAAGACCGAGCTTTATCTGCGCTTGATTGCGGCAGCGCTTGCCGTCGGAAAGACCGCGATTGTCTTGGTCCCCGAGATCGCTCTTACGCCGCAGCTAGCCTCGCGCTTTGTCGCGCGCTTTGGGCCGCAGGTGGCGGTGCTGCACTCGGCGCTTGAGCCAACCGAGCGAGCGCGGGCCTGGCGCCGCATCCTGCGCGAGCACAGCCAAGACAGCGGAGACGTACGTATCGTCCTGGGGCCGCGGTCGGCGCTGTTTGCGCCGCTCGCCAACCTGGGCGTGATCATCGTCGATGAAGAGCACGATGGATCGTTCAAACAAGAAGAAGGCGTCCGCTACAACGGGCGCGATGTCGCGCTGGTGCGCGCACAGAAAGCTGGGGCCGTGGCGGTGCTCGGCTCGGCGACTCCGTCGCTGGAAACGCTGGCGCTGGCAAGGCGAGGCAAGCTCGGGCTGCTGCAGCTTAGCCAGCGCGCGACCGGATTACCGCTGCCCAAGGTCGAAGTCATCGATCTCAAGCAGCATGTGCTTCCCGACGATCAGGCGCTGCTGTCAACGCCGCTGACCACCGCCTTGTCTGAAGCCCTGGGGGCCGGTGAGCAGGCGCTTTTGTTTCTGAACCGCCGCGGCTATTCGACGTTTCTTCTGTGCAAGGCCTGCGGCCAGCGCGTCGAGTGCCCGCACTGCTCGGTAACGCTGACGTGGCATAAGGCGCGGCAGATCTTGGTCTGCCATTACTGCGGTCACAGTCGCCCGCATGCCGAGGGAACGACGGCGACATGCCCAAGCTGTCAGGCCGCCGCCGTGACCCTGCTCGGCTGTGGGACCGAAAAGCTGATGGAAGGAATCCAGGCGCGCTTCCCGACGGCCCGCGTCGCGCGCTTGGATCGCGATACCGCCAATGACCTGGACGGCCTGCTGCGCGCCATGCATCAGCGCGAAATCGATGTGCTGATCGGCACGCAGATGCTGGCCAAGGGACACGACTTCCCAGGGGTCTCGCTCGTCGGGGTGGTGCTTGCGGATACCGGCATGGGACTGCCCGATTTTCGCGCCAGCGAACGAACGTTTCAGCTGCTGGCGCAGGTGGCGGGCCGCGCCGGTCGGCAAGAGCGACCGGGCCGCGTGCTGATTCAGACGTACAACCCCGAGCATCCCGCCGTGATCTGTGCGGCACAGCATGACTACATTCGCTTTGCCGAGGCAGAGCTGCAGGTTCGCCGCGAGCTTGGCTATGTCCCAGCACAGCGCCTGGGCCTGCTGCGCATCGACGGTCGCGACCGCCAGCAGGTACGCGTGGGCGCTGAGCACTTGGCCAAGATCCTGCGCGGCGAGCTTGCGCGGGCCCGTGTCGATGCCAGCCTGCTTGGGCCGGCTGAGGCGCCGCTTTCGCGTCTGAAAGGTCGCACGCGCTTTCAGATCCTGGTGCGCGCCGAAAAGAGCCAGGTTCTGCGCGCCTGCCTGCGCCGCGGTCAGCAGGTGCCGCTGGGCCACGGCCTGCGCGTGACGGCAGACGTCGATCCGGTGTCGATGCTCTAGAGCCACGATCCGCGATAGAGTGCAGCGTATGAGCACACACAGTCGGGACAGCGAGCGGCGCTATTTCACCGTCGACGAGGCGAATGCGCTGATCCCGTGGCTGAGCGAGTGTTTTGGCCGCATCGTGCGGCTGCGCGGTCAGCTGCGCAGCCTGTACAACACCTTGGACAGCCTGGGGCAGCGCCCCGACGCAAAAAACCTGCACAGCGATGAGGGGCCCGACGAAGTGGTATCAGCGCGGGCCAAGTTCCGCGGCCTGATGGAGCTGGTGCAAGACGAGCTGTCTGCGATTCACGACGCGGGCGTCGAGGTCAAAGATCTCGACAGCGGTCTGTGTGATTTTTGGTCTCAGACCGTCGTGCCGGGGCGCGAGGTGTATCTGTGCTGGCGCTACGGCGAAAAGCGTGTCGAGTTCTATCATGACCCCCAGACGGGCTTTGCCGGGCGCAAGCCGATTCCCGTGATTCCATCCGCGTGATGTAGCGCCAACAGCGACGGCCGCGCCGCTGCGCGAGGCACGTAGCCAGAACGCACCGACGACGCGTCAAGCCAGCAAGGGCAGGGCAGGGGGCAACCCTGTGGGCAGCAGCGTTTCCAGCAGGGCAATGAAGCGCTCGGTGGCTTGTCCGTCGACGCCGATGTTGTGACGGGGAGCAGCCTGTGCCAGGCGCTGGCGCTGCCGAGCGCGCAGCTTGGCGTCGCCTAGGATTGCCTGCAGCGTGTCAGCCAGCGACGAGGCTTCCGCTTCCATGACCCCCGAGTCTGCGGCGAAGCAAGGGCCTAGCCACATACCGACTTCGTTCAGCAGATCGACAGCCGGCGTGCCCACCATCATGGCTTCAAGCGACAGGTTCGACTGCATCGAGATCACGACATCGGACCCGACAACCCAGGGCATCGCCTCGCCAGCGACGTAGCGCGCAGACGCCGACGGCAAGCCGTAGTCGGCAAACAAAGCGGGGATCTTCTGCTGGGCAGCGGCCGGAGCGCCTGGTCGATCCTTGACGACAAACTGTGCGGACAGGCCAGACCGGACCAGCGCCTGCGCTGCGGACAGAAACATGTGCAGCGTGCGGCCATGAATGCCTTCGTCGCTGTGCGCCGTCAGGTTGGCGGACCACGTGGTGCCAAAGACCACGATCGGCAGGTGTGGCGACAGGCCATGCTCGGCCGCGACGGCTTCGCGGATCTCGCGGCGGCGGTGGCGTAGCTCGGCATAGTCGTCCCATGCCGGATTGCCGGTGATGCGCAGCGACGATAGATCGAGGCCGATGTCGGCATAGCCCTCGACTCCGCGCTCGCCAAAGACCGCGGTGATATCGGCCTGCAGATCGGCGTGGACCGTGTACGGCTGAAATAGCTCGACGCCGTGCGAGAGCTGAACGGACGGTACGCCGCGCGATCGTCCCCAGGCCACCAGCGCACGCGGCGGCGGCGTCATGTCTTCGTTGAGCACAATCAGGCGCAGGTCAAAGCGCTTTTGCGCTTCATCCATCGCTGCCATCAGCCGCAGCAGCGTCGGAAGCTGGGCCGCTGCGACCTGCGACAGAAGCGCGGCAAGGCTGTGCTCTGACAGCGGAAACGCACGCCAATATTCCCCCCAGGCAGGCTGCGTCAGCGCCGCTTCAAGTGTGCGCATGCGCGCCTCGACCGCGTGGCCGAGATCCAGCCGGGCGGGCTCGTCGAGCAGGGCTTCGAGAGCGAGTACTTGCCCCCCTGCGTCGGCGATAGCGGCGCGCATCGCCTGGGAGATCAAGCCATCCAGCGACAGCACTGTGGTCCCAGGGTGCCGCTTCACGAACGCCGGCAGCACGCGCTGGTTCGGGGGCCAAAGCATCGATGCGATCGCCAGGGGCTTCATGTTCGGACTCCCGTAAAGCGGGCGAAGCCCTGGGTCAAAAGCGGCTCGACGAGGCTGTATTCAAGCGCGCGTCCAAGCGGAACGTCGGCATGTTGGAAAATGGGGGCGACGCCCGGTACTTGGCAGCCCGCTTGGCGTGACCACTGCATCGCGTACCGATCCAGCTCGCGATGGCGCGCAACGTCTAAGAAATAGGAATCAAGTGGCGGCTCGACCAAGTCGCGCCATGCCGCGCCACCGCGTGCGACAAGCGGGGTGGCCACGGCGTCGAACAGTCGACGACAGCGCAGCGACGCATTCAGCAGCGCCGAGACATGCTGCCGCAGGGCGGGCAGCGGGCGCCCAAGCTGAAGCTCGGACAGATCGAGCGGAGAACGACACAACCGATCCTCGATCGCTCGCAGCCGATGCAGCCAAGCAGATACGGCCGCCGCGTCGCTGCGTTTTTCCAAGACCGCGACAAAGCGGTCCGTGACTCGCGGGCTCAAGTGGGCGACGATGTCCTGTTCGATCAAAAGGGCTAGCTCAAGCAGCGGCCGGTCTTCCGATAACCACGAAAGCAGCCGACGGAAATATGCAGTCGTCGGCAGGTCGCCCAGAAAACGACTGTGCCCGCCGTCGCACAGAAACAGGCCATAGGGAATCGCAGCCCGAACGCACAGGCCGTGCTGCGCGGCTTCTTGCACAAGCTCAGCGGCCGCGATGGTGCTCGGTCTAGTATCCCCCGAACCCCTGGCTGGACAGGCTTGTTGATGCTCGGCCGAGCGAAGCTCGACGATCAGGCGCCCGCCGTCAACCAGTCGCGACGCCCAGTCAGATAGCTTCTGCGACACAGGGGCCGCGTGTGGACGAGAGCCAAGCGCCAGCACAAGATCGACGGAATCGCCGCGCTGTCCGGCGTCGTCGCACGTGATCCGCGTCTCTTTCAGCGAGCGCTTCATACTTTGAAGGATCCGTGCGCTGGTCGCGCCTCGTGGCGAGTCTTCGTCGGCCATAAGTACACGCGACCCAACGAAGTGCCCGCGCACGAGGTCGAGAAGAAGGCGGTGGTGCAGGTAGGCCGCGCCATCCAATGCCGCCGGTTGTGAGGCAGGGGCGTGGAAGGCCGCAGGGCCTGTCGTGCTGGGCGGGGCGTGCGTGGATTCGCGGTCTGCCCGAGGTTGCGCAGTCTGCATGGACGCTGGCTTTCCTGTTCGATGAAGGCATTAGGTCCTCGCGTGTCCGCCCGCTGACGGACGATCGAACGAGGCCCAGAGCGGTCGTTCATACGACGGTGGCGCGCGACGGGTCAAGCCGCGCCGGCCTGTGAGCTTGCCCCCAACCGAGTCACGAACGCCGAGCCTGTCTGCGTTAGGCGCCTGACCTTTCTGTGGCCAGGCTGCCAGCTCATCGGCACGGACTGTGGCTTGACACCGTCGGGCATCGCCGGTTAAAAGCGCCGCAGCTTGACGCCTGGATGCGTCAGTAATCGGAGGGACGCCTGACCATGTTCGACGATAAATCGATCCTCGTGACCGGGGGCACCGGATCCTTTGGGCGCCGGTTTATCGCCTCGGTGCTTGCGCGTCACCGTCCGAAGCGCTTGGTGGTGTTTTCGCGCGACGAGCTCAAGCAGTACGAGATGCAGCAAGAGATTCACGCATCGTGCATGCGGTACTTCTTGGGTGATGTGCGCGATCGCGAGCGCCTGACTCAGGCCATGCGCGGCATCGATTTTGTCGTTCATGCCGCGGCGCTCAAGCAGGTGCCAGCCGCGGAATACAACCCGTCCGAGTGCATTCGCACGAACGTAAACGGCGCGGAAAACGTCATCCACGCCGCGCTACACAACGAAGTGGCCAAGGTCGTCGCTCTGTCGACGGACAAGGCGGCAAGCCCAGTGAACCTGTACGGCGCCACGAAGCTGCTTTCCGACAAGCTGTTCGTCGCTGCGAACAACATCACAGGCGCTCGCATTACGCGTTTTTCGGTCGTTCGATACGGTAATGTCGTTGGCTCACGCGGGTCAGTCTTGCCGCTGTTTCGCCGTCGCATCAGCGAAGGTGCGCTGGAACTGCCGATCACAGATCCGCGCATGACGCGGTTTTGGATCACGCTCGATCGGGGCGTCGACTTTGTCTGCAAGGCCTTTCAGCGCATGCACGGCGGCGAGCTGTTCGTGCCCAAGATTCCGTCGGTGCGCATTGCGGATCTGGCCGAAGCCATGGCGCCCGGCATTGCCCAGCGCATCATCGGCATCCGGGCCGGCGAAAAGCTGCACGAGCTCATGATCTCGCGCGATGACAGCCCCAACACGCTGGAGTTC
>CAZKOY010000212.1:0-8105 GCA_964554495.1 uncultured Myxococcales bacterium | reverse complement strand
CGTCCACCACACGTCCACCACACGTCCACCACACCTTCGCGCACTGGCACGCGGTCCGTCCCGAGATCGCGCAGGAACGCGGGGCTGCCCACCCGAACCTCCGCCTTGCCTCTGCATTCTGCGACATAAGCGACCATATCATGCAATCAGTGTATCTATGTTTTTCGATTTTTTTGAATATTTCGGTTGCCCGATCGTTGGCGGCCGCTACCATTTTGAAATGTGACCTTCAGCCAGTCGATGATTCGACCGATATGCTGATAGTGGGCCACCTTCTTGGGCATTGCAATCACTGTTCGCTGGGGAGGATTCCGATCATGAGCGTTAAGAAATTCCTCGCAGGTTTGGCGCTGGGTGCATCCGTTCTGTTGTCGGCAGGTCCCGCTGCGGCAGGTCCGACAGAAATTAGCGCTTTGATTGAGCGGTATTATTTCAATATTCAAAATGGTCACCGTGCCGACAGCTACATCGTCGACTGGGGTTCTCTGTGGGCGATCGACGCAGTGATGGAAGATCCGGCTGACACTGCGTTCGGTTATATGACTGGCCGCACCACCATCGAAAACCGCTTGCGCTTCGGATTTCAGACCATGTTCGAGCGCATTGATATGAAACCAAAACAGGTTGTTATTCAATGGACAGAGCACCGAGCATCTGTTTTGTGGGAACTCAATGCCAAATTTTTGAATGCACCGACGGTACCAGCGGATAAGCGAGGAAAAACTGTTCAGTTCTATGGAATCACAAACTTTGTACTTGATGCAACGGACACGCAGATCAAGAAACAACAAGCTATTTGGGATTACACACAGGTATTCTAATACGCTTGACTTCCCCGCCCTAGAGAATCTCGCATTGCCTGCCAAGTAGGACACACGCCGCAGGCGCCATAGCACGGCCCACCACGCGGCGCATCCCGACGTATCGTGCAGCCGGTTCGGTGTCCGCCGCCGCGCGCAAGACACGCCGGACCCCGGCAAACCGCGCACATGACGTCCGCCCCACAGGACCGACAGTCTTTCTTTGACAGCCCGCTCTGTCCGACGGATGGTGAAGCGCAGCAGATGGCGCTTCGTTTCGCAGATCCCGTCCCTTCTGCGGCCCCGCTGAGTCCGCTGGCTACCCGCCTGTCGTCGCGCCGCGGCCGCTGGTCGTTCGGGGCCGCCGGGCTGGCGCTTGGCCTTCTGGCCTGCGGACCGACGGCGACCTTTTCGGGCGGCGTCTTCCGCAGAGGCGCCGTGGCGTATCGCGTGGGACCCCTTTCGCCGGACTGGCAGCGCCTGCGCAGCAGCGGCTCGGATCTGGCCTTCCGTCACACACACGGCGGCACCGTGGTCGTGCATGGCCAGTGCCCCGCGCAGGACGATGCGCCGCTGGATGTGCTGACCAACCACTTGCTGTTCGGCGTCACGGCACGCAAGGAACAGGCACGCACCGTGCTCTCGCTCGACGGGCGCGAGGCCCTGCGCACGCAGCTTTTCGCAAGCGTCGACGGCGTCACCGTCGGCCTGGATCTGGTAGTGCTGAAGAAAGATGGCTGTCTGTACGACCTTCAGCTAATCGCCGGACCGGCTCACTTCGCGGCGCGCCAGCTTGACTTCACGGCCTTCGTCGCCGGCTTTGCCACGCAAAAGGATCGCTAGGAGTCGCCATGGCTCAAGCGCCGTCCCCGTCGCATCGGCAGCTTTCCCCGATCGTGTGGACGGCGCGCTTTCTGCGCGCGGTCGGCGGCGTCAGCCTGCTCGCTGGTCAGACGCTGCGCTGCGCGGTGCGTGGCGGCTTTTCCGGCCCGTGGGCCCGTCGCGAGCTTCTGTATCAGCTAGAGACCGTCGGCATTCGCTCGCTGACCATCGCGATCTTGACCGCGGCGTTTTCCAGCATGGTCATGACCGTGCAGTTCGCCGTGCAGATGACGCGCTTCGGCGTCAAAGAGTACGTAAGCAGCGTTGTATCGCTGTCGCTGGTGCGCGAGCTTGGGCCGGCGCTGACAGCGCTTATGGTCGGCGGTCGTGTCGGGGCCGGCATCGCTGCCGAGCTTGGCTCCATGCGCGTGACCGAGCAGGTGGATGCCATCCGTGCCATGGGGGCCGATCCGGTGCGCAAGCTAGTGGTGCCGCGCGTCGCAGCGACGACGCTGGCGCTGCCGCTGCTCACGGTCTTTGCCGACATCTTGGGCGTGCTCGGCGCGATGATCGTGGCGCGCATCGACTCGGGCGTGGGCATGACGCTGTTTCTGGAATCGATGCTGCGCTCGGTCGCCTTGGAAGACGTGATGCACGGCCTGGTCAAGACCGTATTCTTTGGCTTTCTGCTCGGCATCATCGCCTGTTACAAGGGCCTTTCGACCTCGGGCGGCACCGAGGGCGTCGGGCGTGCAACCACCGAGACCGTGGTGATCACCTCGCTGGTGACGCTGTGCGTCGACTTCATCCTGACCAACCTGCTTCTGGGGTTTGGCTTATGAGCGACGCGCCCGCAACGACGCGCCCGCAGGCTGCGACCGCCGATGAAGCGCCATTCATCCAGAATGAAGCGCCATTCATCGAGTTTGTTGGTGTGCGCAAAGCCTTTGGTGAAAAGGTCATCTATGACGACCTGACGCTGTCGGTGCGGCGCGGCGAGACGCTGACGATTTTGGGCGGCTCAGGCACAGGCAAGAGCGTCATGCTCAAGCTGCTCATCGGCCTGGTCCGTGCCGACTCGGGCTCGATCCGCTTCGATGGACAGGAGCTTCATGGGCTCAGCGAAGAAGCGCTGCTGCCGGTGCGACGGCGCATCTCGATGTTGTTTCAAGGCGGCGCCTTGTTCGATTCGCTTTCGGTCGGTGAGAACGTGGCGTATCCGCTGCGCGAGCACTTCCGCCTGTCGGACGCCGAGCTTGCCGAGCGCGTGAAAAGAAAGCTGGCTCTGGTCGGTCTGCCTGGCATCGAACACATGCGCCCGGCTGAGCTATCCGGCGGCATGCGCAAGCGCGTCGCCATTGCCCGCGCCATCGCCGCCGACCCAGAAGTGCTGCTGTACGACGAGCCGACGACCGGCCTTGACCCGATCAACACGCGCCGCATCAACGAGCTGATCCGATCGATTCAGCGCGATCTGCACGTCACCTCGCTGGTCGTAACCCACGATATGGCCAGCGCATTCATGGTGTCCGATCGCATGGCCATGCTCGCGGATCGTCGCATCCGGGCCACGCTCTCGCGCGATGCCTTCCGCCGCAGCAATGACCCCGCGATCTACGACTTCGTTCACGCGATGAGCGGCACGGACGAAGCAGCGCTCGACTCGCTCTCGACCACCGAGCAAGCAGCGCGCTCGGATGTGCCACAGCCAAAGGGAGTCTCTCGATGAGCATGAACCAAGACGACGGCTATCGCTTGGCCAAGGTGGGGGCGTTCGTGCTGGTTGCCCTTGTCTCGCTGGTGCTCGTCATCGGCCTGGTGGGGCGCTCGCGCAGCCTGTTTTCGCGCAAGGCGCTCTTGCATACCTCGTTTGAAAACATCTCGGGCTTGGTGGTCGGTGCGCCGGTCCGCTTAGCTGGCGTCGACATCGGCATCGTGCAGCGCATCCAGTTCGATCGCGATCCCAAGATCAAAAAGGTGCATGTGCTGCTCGGCGTGCAGTCCAAGTACCTCGATCGCATCCGCGGCGACTCGATCGCGCGCTTGAGCTCAAAGGGCCTGCTCGGCGACATGATCATCAACATCACCGTCGGCAGCCCGGAATTCCCCGCGCTGAAAAGTGGCGACGAGCTAAAGGCCGCCGAGAGCGAGGGCCTGACCGAGATCGTGTCTTCACTGCAAGACGGCATCGGCCAGGTCCGCGATCTGGTCGGCCATGTCGACGATCGCGTGCGCGTCGTGCTGAGCGATCAGGTGGCGCGCGATCTTGGCCGCGTGGTCCACTCGACAGCGAATATCTTGGAAGGCGTCGAGCGCGGCAGCGGTCTTCTGCACGACGTGATCTACAAGCCCAAGCTGGCAGAAAACGTCGTCACGCTGACCGGAGACGCGCAGCAGATCGCGGCCAACTTGAACCGAACGATCAAGCGCGCTGACGAGCTTGTGGCCGCAGTCACCAGTCAGCCCGGCACGCTGCACGATCTGATCTACAAGAGCGACGGCAGCAAGCTCGTGGCTGAGCTTACACATCTAAGCGGCGATCTGGCCGCCATCGTCGGCGAGATCCGCAAGGGCAAGGGCGCGATTCATTCGCTGGTCTATGACGACAACCACAGCCTGGCCAACGATCTGTCGGCGGCCGCGCGCATCCTGCGCACACTCGCGGAAGAGACGCAGCAGGGCAAAGGCACGCTCGGTGGCTTGCTCAAAGATCCGACGCTGTACGAAGACCTCAAGATGATCTTGGGCAAGGTCAAGCGCAACGCCGTGCTGCGCGCGTTCATCCGTTCGGCGATTCAGTCGGAAGGGCTCAAGCGCAGCAACGAACCAGCGGTCGAGCCGCGCCCCGACGGCCCCTAGGCCCGCGCCCCCTGCATTCGTGACAAAAGGGCCCCTACCCTCCTGACCTATCGCATGGCCAATCGCGCGCACCGCAACCCCGGACACCGCAGCATGCATGTCTTGCGCAAGCGCGGAAAGACGCACCGCTCGACAGAGCGCGTGCCCACAGTGCCCAGCGACGTGACGACGCAGGTGGCGCTGGTCTGCGACTGCTTATCGCTGCTGCGAGCGCTGCCCGACAAGTCGGTTCAGTTGGTCTTGTGCGACCCGCCATACAATATCAATGTAGCTGACTGGGACACGTACTCTAATTATGTATCTTGGGCTGCTGTTTGGCTGCATGAGGTCGAGCGTGTCTTAGCCGATACCGGCAATCTTGTCCTGTTTGGCGGGCTGCAATATCAGAACGAAGCTGGCTCGGGCGATCTGCTGACCTTATTGCACCATCTGCGACAGCGCAGTGCGCTGCGCCTGGTGAACTTGATCGTCTGGAACTATCCAAACGGCGTCAGCGCTCAGCGCTTCTTTGCCAATCGCCATGAAGAGATTGCCTGGTTTGGTAAGACATCGATGTATTATTTTGATCTGGATTCTGTGCGTGAACCTTATGATGCAACACGACGCGCGCTTTATTTGAAAGATAAACGCCTGCGACCTGACAGCGTCCTCAAGGGCCGCAACCCCACGAATGTGTGGCAGTTGCCGCGGCTCAGTGGCCATGCCAAAGAGCGCGTCGGCCACCCGACGCAGAAGCCTGCCGCGCTGATCCGCCGCTTGGTGCGGGCGCTGTCGCCTCCCGGCTCGCGCATCGTCGATCTGTTCGCCGGCAGCGGCGTCACCACGCGTGTCGCCATCGAAGAACGCCGTCACAGCCTGTGCTGCGATCGCGATCCGATGTGGAAGACCTATCTTTCGCGTCAGCTTGCGCAGCTTGCGGCGCCGCCGCCGTATGTCCTTTCGGATGTGCTGGGCGACGCGCTTACTGTTTCTGGCACTGCAGAAGCTGCACGTACGGCAGGTCGACGGCGGACTCGGACGACGTCGCAGTAAAAGCGTAGCGATCGTCGCGGACATAGCCAGAAGCCCCGGATCCCGATGCCAGCGCGATGCCGTGCGAGCTTGTCGTCAGCATGCCCTTGGCGGCGTGGCGATGCGGGCGCGACTCGGTGGTGGTCAAAGACGGCGCGCCAAAGGCCAAGCCACTTTGAGCGCCGTCGGGCAGACCCACCAGAAAGCGTCCTTGGGTCAGCGCCGGCTGCGTCCATCCCGCTGGGCAGGCAGACGCCGAAAAGAACAGCAGCGTGCCGGCAGGCGGTGGCGCTTTCTGTCGGTGGGCGGCGCCACTTTTGCGACAGATCAGAAGCTGCAGATACGGCAGACCGGATGGCGCGGGCTCGGCACGCAGCGACAGCGCATACGTGCCCGAGCGAGCCACGCCATGATTGGCTTCCCCCGCGATGCCGACATAGCTGACTGAGTCCGTGCTGACGCTGCCCGAGAGCATGTGGCTGTGCCGGCGCTCTTCGCGATCGGACAGCGGCTCGCCCTGCGTGTTGCCGACGGGATCGCGGCCAATGCTGGGCACGACGGTGCGGCCGTGAGCCAGCACGAAGGGTTCCCAGCCTTGGGGGCAGATCGTGCGGTTGAAGAACGACACCGCGCCTGGTGGCAGCGAGTCCTGCGACTGCATGCGCGGTCCGGTGTCGCCGAGATCATCGCTCAGCGGCTCGTCGCCTGCGATAGCGCCTTCGCTGGCACAGCCAGACCCGCCCACGATGACGCCGAAAAAGAACGCAGCGGTTGCCCGAATCTGCGACGGAAAACGCGAACAGCCAAGAGACCTGGTCATGGCGCGCCTCACAGCTTCTCGCACAGCGCAAGCTGGACAAAGGGCAGACCGGATGGCGCAGGCTCGCTTTGACCTTGCGACTCGTATTTTTTCGCTGCGGCGCCCTGGCGGTTCGGGCCATCCGCGGCCGAGATCGACTTGTGCGGCAGATCAACGCTGGCGCTGTACGCGTGCTGGTGCGTGCGATCCTCTTGATCGGCGAGCGGCGTGCCGACGGTTTTTCCAACGGCATCTGGCGCCGTGACCGCGACCAGCAAGCGGCCTGCGCCATCCGAAAGGCTGCGCCAGCCTCGCGGACAGCGACTGTCTGCGCTGCCAAAGAACGCCACCGTGCCTGGCGGAACGTCGGTGGTGTCGTGGTCTCCGGCTGTTGCGTGGGGCAGGCTCCGGACGGCGACAAGTGCCAGGCCGGCCAGTACCACCGTCGAGATCCAGCCGAAAGGACGGCGATGAAGTCGTGGGTTCATGAAGAGCTCTCGCTGCATGTTGGCTGCGCTGGCTTTATCACGAGCCGCGGCGCGTGCATCAACGATTCCCGCGGCCCACGGCAATGCTCTGCGACCACACCGCCACGCCACCGCGGCTGTCCCGCAGGACCGCCCACAAGGCCAGGTTTCCTGGCTCGTCCGGGGCCTGCCAGGTGTTGCGGATCGCGGGGCTGTCTTCGCCCGCGGTCGTCGAAAACGCGAAGTGGCCCTGCGCAGCAAACCACGACACACGCAGCGCTTCGCGGCTGGTTTCTAAGCGACGCGTTGCCGGATGCAAGCGCAAGAACGGCTCGGCGCTGTCCAACGACGGAACCAGCGAAAGCGAGAGCGTGGCACCAACCGGCACGGCCGCGACATGATCGACAGCGCCATCCTGCTGCAGAAAAAGGCCGGCGATCTCGGGGTTGCGGTTGCGGCGGTACTGCGCTCGATACTCTGCGGCGACCTCGGGCGTGGTCAGGGCCAAGCCACACACGATGCGCACCGCCGCCAGCGCCACCAGCCCCAGCGCCGGGACCTGCACGCGCACCGGCTGGTAATAACCACCGGTCTCGTCGGGATCGCGCGGCCGGCCCGGCGGCTGCTCAGGCAGCGACGGAGGCGTCTGTGGACCAAAGCGAGCACAGGCCTCGCCGGGAATCGCAACCCGCACGTTCTGCCCGCGCAGGGCAAGCGGCTGCACTGCACTCTCGTCGGTCAGGCAGCGCTCGTTGGTGAAGCGATCGTCGACGGGGGGCTTGGAGGCCAGGCACAGGGCCCAGCGCGTGTCCGACAGCGCGTCGTCAAGCGCCCCTTGCTCGGCTCCGCTCGACGGGCCAGCGACGGTCAAGAAAAGCTGCGTCGCTTCGCCGGGGCTGACCTCGGGTGGCTCGCTGCGCACAGAAAGCACGCGCGGCGCCGTAAGCAGCGACGGTGGCGACCCGACCTCGGGCACGCAAGCGGCAAGAAAAAGCAGCAGACCGCAGCGCAGATCGCGCAAGCAAACGCTGCGCGGTACGGCGCACGATCGATCTGCAGGCGAAATGTAGATTTTGCTCATCGCGCGATCCTCAGGCCCAGCACAGCGACGGTTGGCAGACCGACGATCGGCTCGACCGCGGTGAAGTCATGGCTGTACGCTTGCTCTTCAACGTTGGCCTGGTTGGTGATGTTCTGAACTTCTAGCTGCACAGAAAGACCCAGGCGCGAGCCAAGACGCAGCGTGTATTCCAGTCGCAGATCCAGCTGAACGAAGTCCGGCAGGCGGGCGCTGTACAGCGGGCCCAAAAGCGGCTCGTACTGATCGGCCCAGGCGTTGTAATAGCT
>CAZKOY010000211.1:0-8137 GCA_964554495.1 uncultured Myxococcales bacterium | reverse complement strand
GACGAGCGGCGCGAACGTCGGGAAGAGAGCCGGCAGCCGCGTGAGCCCAAGATGGCGCGAGAAGATGCGAAAGAGGTCGCGACACCATCCCCGGCGCCCGTCACGGCTGCTGCAAGTCCTACTCTGCCGAGTGCAGCGGGCGAGCCTTCCTCGTCGGATTAGCGCGTTCGGCGGCCCGGCGGGGCTGCTTGCTCGGTGCTTTTTACGCGCAGGGCTAAGGCATCCGCGACGACAAGTCCGTCGCAAGGGCAAGGCTTTGTGCAGGTCGCTTGCCGAATGCAGCAGGGGCGGATCTAGGGCAGTGCTGGGCAGCTATGCTCGCGTCCGCGCAAAAGCTGAAGATCGGCTCGTCGGATATAGCTGCGGGGAGTGTCCGGCGCGGCGTCTCGCAGGTAGCGCAGAAGGCTCGCTCGCCTCTCGCATCCGACGGGGAAAAGCAGGGCGCGGTGATAATCGCGTTCCCCCAGACTGGGGAAGTCGAGCAAGTCCATGGCGCGCGGTCCGCGATCCGCGGTGCGTGCTTTGCGCCAAAGTGCGGCGGGAATTCCGCGCTCACCCCGATCGAGTGCCACGATGTACCCCAGGCAGGCTCGCGCGGTGTCAACCGTCGGAACATCGGGGCTGCGTGGCGTCGCGCAGGCGCGCTCATACAGCGCGGTCGCGTCGTCCAAGTGACCCAGGGCCATCAACACATCGGCCATGCGGTACAGCAGGCGGGGACTGTGAGCCGCGTGATCGAACAGACGCTGATACCGCAGCAGGGCCCCTGAAAGGTCGCCTTCCTGGGCCTGCAACAGCGCGAGCGAAAGGGCCAATGCTGGATCGACGTGCTCAAGCGGTGGGGCAGGCAGAGGCCTGTCAACCACCGATGAGCCTGCGTGTGTGTAGAGCTCTTCAGCGTGGCGCAGGGCCACGGCTGCAGCGACTCGGTGGCCGCGCTCAAGATAAAGCTGGCCTAGCAGGCTGTGCGCCTCAGGCTCGTCGGGCAGAAGCTGGATGGCTTCGCCAAGCTGCTGGGTCGTGTCATTGATCAGATCGGCCGTCGCGTTGATGGACGTGCTGCGCAGCGACAAAAGCGAGCGCCGCGCGCTGCCCAGCAAGCGATCGTACTGGGATCGTCGAGGCGTATCGGTCTCTACGCGCTCACCATTTTTCACTGGGGAGCAGCCCCACAAGCCGCCGCAGGTAGGCGAGCGCGCGGGCGCTTGAGCCCAGGCTGCCGATTCGACACACACTGTGCCCAGCGCCATCGTCAACACCACAGGGATTCGGATCGCCGGGTTGTTGCGTCGACGGTGCATCGCGGGCTCACTGTCCGGTCGCAAAGCGCATGGGCAGGGCTAGCTCGTCGGCGTCGACGTTGTCGGGATCGGCGGGTGTAAAGCGCCAGCGCTGCACCGCACCTTGCACGCAGCTCAAAAGGTAGCGCGCTTCGACCGGCACGACGTTGGAATCTGAGCGCGCTGGAAGCTCACCACTGCCGACGCCCAGAGTGCTTTCAATCGGCTGCACCAAGACCACGGCACCGCTGCGATCGAGCATCATGCCCAACAGCAAATCACCGCGCAGCTTGGGAGCTTTTTGCAGCGCGCGGGCATAGCAGTGACGCAGATCGAAGACGCGCTCTGTGGTGATGCGCTGGATTTCGGCTTCGCTGCGATGTTTGCGTGGCGTGCCAGATCCGCTCATCGCCTCGGCGGGAAACTGCGGCGGCGCCAGCAGCACCTGTGCCCGCATTATCTCGGCGATGCTCAGGCCGGGCTGACGTTTCAGATCTTCGATGTGGCTACGGGCCCGCGCGGCATAGCGGCTGTGGGGTAACTCATCGAGGAATGCGCGAAACGATCGCAGCGCTTCATCGCGTCGCTCCTGCGCTTCGTTGATCAGGCCCCAGTAATAGTGACGATCTCCCTCGGGAATGAAGAACACATCATCGCTTTGGAACAGGCGCAGACCGGGATCGGCGCCCAGGGCGCGGGCCACGGCATCGCGGCTCTTTTGCACCTGTCCGTCGCGGTCATACGCGATGGCCAAGCCCAGCGCGTGAAGCGTCGCCTGCTCGCTGCGATCGATCGATTCGGCCAAGGCATACCGACGGATCGCTTCGTCCAGTTTGCCCATCGCCATCAGCGCCTCGGCCGAGTTGCCGAGGATCATTGCTTCTTGCCGACGGCGCGACAGGTGGACCAGCTCGGGCTCGCCTGGCAAAAGACGCAGGGCCCGATCGTATTCTGCGACGGCATCGCTCGGGCGCTGCAGGTGCGAATAGACGACGCCCAAGATGCCTGCGATCTCGCAGTCATAGGCGCGCGAAACGTCGTCGCGGCGCGCCCGCAGAAGCTCGACTTCGGCCTGCTTGAGCGCCACGTCACCAAGCTCTGTGTGGGCCAGCCAGCTGCCGAGCAGCACGCGCGTCTCGACATGGTGCTCGTGCAGCAAAAGCGCGCGGGACAGCAACGTGATCGAGCGCTGCAGAAGCGAGATGCGTTCGGGGTTTTCTCGACGACGAATGCGCAGAGCCGACGCATGCAGATCACGCGCTTCCTGCACGATCTTTTCAAAGCGCTCGCTGGTGCGCAGCTCAGAAGTCGAAGGCGGCAGGCGCATGATCCCCGGCTCGGCCTGACCCGCCTCGACGGAGGATCCCATCAAGCAGGCCGCGGCCAGCGCGCACATTGCATGCCGGGTCCAGCGACTTCGCATGCCGTCCATTATGCAGCCGTTACGCGTCGCGGGCAGCGGCTTCTGGGTCGTATTCGGGCACGGGTGTGTCGCGATCGGGGCCAGAAGGTGCCAGCTTGCGCACGGCGCGCTCGACGATGCGAGTCGCTTCGCGGTTTTGTTCGCTGCGTGGCACCTTGGCGGCGGCGGTAGCCAGCGCGCGGTGCGAAATCAGCGGCCCGATGTGCGCGGCGATCTCTTTGCGCTGCGGCAGCACGCTGCCCCGCGGCATCGCTTCATAGGTGCCCGCCAGGTACATCGGCAGCACATCGATCTGATGGTGCAGTGCCAAGTAACCGATCGAGGACTTAAACGGCTGCATCAGCCCTGTCGGACTGCGCGTACCCTCGGGGAAGATCAGCAAGATATGGCCCTGCTCGATGACGCGGGCGGCGATGCGCAGCGACTCGCGCAGGCTGCCGTGGCGTTCCATCGGCACCAGGCTGGTGAAATTTTCGAAGTACACGCGCTTGAGCGGATCGTCGAAGAAGTAGTCCTTGGCAGCCAAGGCAACCAAGCGCTCGCCCCAGTCGCCGAGAGCGTGCTTGACCAGGCCCATGTCCAAGTGGCTGCAGTGGTTGGCGACGACGACGAAGCGGCTGGCCGGCGGCAGATAGGCGCGGCCGGTGACGCGCGTGTTGAACATGCGCTCGTAAAGCGCCCGCTGTCCGGCGTTGAGTCCGCGGTTGCCCAAGCTGACCAGCCAGTCGGGAAGATAGATGCGATCGCTGGTGCTTTCGACGATCACCGACGAACGGCGACGCCTGCCATCGTCGCTGCGCGCGGGCTTGGTGGGGGTCGTGTCTTTCTGACGGCGGCCCCAGCTGGCGATCTGTTTGCGCAGGTCGGCAACGCTGGCCAGGCTGGCTAGATCGACCTGATCAGGCAGGTTGACCGACGCGGCCTCTAGGCCGGTCGCGAGCTCAGCAAACGACAGCGAGTCGAGTCCCAGCTCTTGCAGGGTTGCGGTCTCGCTGATCTCGGCCTGCGGGCGGCCCGTAATCGAGGCGAGCAGGCTGGTAAGCCAGTCGCCACCATGCGTCGCTGCGCTGCCCGGCTGTCCGCTGCTTTGCCCGCTGGCTTGGCGACGCACGCGCTCAAGACGGCGGATCTCGTCGACGATCAGCTTGCGCTTAACCTTGCGGGTGCTGGTCTTGGGCAGCTCGATATCGGTGAAGTGAAGGATCTTCACGCGCTTGGGCACTGGCAGCTTCGACGACACGTCGCGGAAGTGATCGCGGATCTTGTCGCGTACCGCTTCACGCGACAGGCCCTGCGCATCGCTGTGGTCGTACGCAGGCACCACCAAGCAGGCCACCGTCTCGCCTTTTTCCGTCGAGCTTGTCGCTGCATCATCCGACTTCAGCAGCGCCTCGGCGATGCCGACGATCGAAAGTTCTTTGATCAGCGAGAGCTCGCGATAGCGATCTTCCAGCTCATCGGGATAGACGTTTTCGCCATTGAGGCCGATGATGACTTCCTTCTTGCGACCGACGATAAAGACGTTGCCCTTTTCGTCGATGCGGCCGAGATCGCCCGTGTGCAGGAAGCCGCTTTTGATCGTGTCGGCCGTTGCGCCAGGGTCATCGTAGTACCCGAGCATGACGTTGGGGCCCGAGGCAACGATCTCGCCCACACCGCTTGCGTCGGGATCGTGGATGCGGACATCGATGCCGGGAAGAGGCTCTCCGACGCTGCCGAGCACCAGCTTTTGACCGGGCCGCGTCACCGTCAGAACCGGCGCCGATTCCGTCATGCCATAGCCTTCGTACAGGTTGAAGCCAAGGCCGCGGAACTGGCGCATGGTCTCGACAGGCAGCGCCGATCCACCCGAGATCAAGAGGCGCAGCTTGCCGCCGAAGCGACGGTGGATGGGATAGAAGATCCAGCGCGGCAGGTTGGGATCAAACCCGAACAGCTTCTGACTGCGCTCGCGCAGCCAGCGTGTCGCATCCAGCAGACGATCGAGCAGGCGCAGCACCCACGGTGACAGCGTGTCGGGCAAGCGGTCGCTGATCTGGCGCGTGATGCGCCGATACAGCGTCTGATACAGCGCCGGAACCCCGACCATGCCAGTGACGTGTGCGTCGGAAAACGCATCCGCCAAGGTGTCGGCATTGACCTCGGGCAGATAGCTGATCTGCGCGCCGCGCATAAGCGGCATCAGCATGCCTGCAGTGAATTCAAACGTGTGGTGCAGCGGCAGCACCGACAAAAGACCGTCGTGCTGATCGAGATCGAAGACGCCCGCTAGCTTGCTCAAAAGCGACGTGAAGTTGCGGTGCGACAGCATCACGCCCTTGGGTCGGCCTGTCGTGCCCGATGTGAAAATCAGCGAAGCCATCTCGTCGGCGCGGCCGGTCAAGACCAGCGGCGGCAGCGGTGGCAGAGCCGCCAGCGAGAACAGCCCAGTCCAGGCGACAAGCTCGCTTAAGCCCAGGACCTTGATCTGGCTCAGCGTCGCGGCCTCACTCGCTGTGGCTTCCGCGGCGCGCTCTTTTAGGGCGGCGTGGATGTGGATGCGCTCTTGCACCTTGTCGGAAACGACGCAGGCAAACGGTGCGGCATGGCGCGCGATGTTTAGCACTTCGTCGAGCGTCGCTTCGCGATCGACCGGCACGGCAACGCCGCCAGCCTTCAAAATGCCGAAATAGGTGATGACCCACTCGGGTCGATTTTCGCTGATCAGAAGGACCTTGCCACCGACGGTAAGACCCATGCGGCGCAGCGTGCTTGCCACATGTGAAGCGCGGTCGAGCAGATCGCGATAGGTAAAGCGCTGACCATGCTGCACTGTCTCGCCATCTGCGCTGTGCGAAGGCAGCATGCGCAGCGCCGTACGGCTGCGATGCGTCTTGGCCGCTGTCTCAAGCATCTCGATGAGATCGCGGTACGTGTACACGGTGCGTGGCCGGGCTTGGAATTCCTCATCCAGCGACGGGAAAATCCACTTTTCCAGGCCTGGCAAGTGGACCTTTAGGAAGTACTCTCGCCAGTTGATGTTTTCAGGATCCCAGCGCAAAAGACCGCGATCGTGTGGAGTCAGCGACGCAAACAGCGCCCGCGTATGGTCGCAACGAAAGATCGGCGCGTTGTCGTACACAAACGGCATGAACAGGTCGAAGATGGCTTCGCCCTGCTTGGCAAGCTGCGCCGTGTCGTCGAGCTTTTGCTTGGCACGCTCGGCAAGCGCCGTCAGACGTGGCAGTCCCCAGGACTTTTCCAGCGTGTCATCGATCAGGCGACTGGCTGTCTCGGCAAAGCCGCGCAGAAGCGGCAGGCTGGCCCGCCGATAGCGCTCTTTGCTGACGGGGATCGACTCCATGCGAGCGCGCAGCGTATGCAAAAGCGCATCGGGCCCGCTGGCCGCCTTGGCCTTTTGCCGGAAGTGGCTGCGGCGATACAGGCCGGTTAGCTCGACGGCGCGCGGCATGCGAAAGGGGCTCGAATCGCTGCTGCCCAGGTGATACACAAGCTCGTTTTCCGAGCGCAGCGTCGCCGCGCAGGCCGCGATCAACGCCGAGGCGACCAAGTCGACGGGAATCAGATCGAGCACGGTGCCCTTGGCCGCCGGGATCTGCATGTGCCCGCGCAAGACCATGAACACCAGCGGCGCCGTCGTGTTGAAGCCTTCGTTCCAGCCGGGGAATGGGTACGACACCGCCGATTCCACGATGGCCGGCCGCACGATCGCGATACGAACCGGCGGTCCCCCGTCCTTTCCCGTCGCTGCGAGCGAGCACAACTGATCGCCTATCGACTTGGTGTACGTGTACGTGTTGGTCCAGCCCCAGTGCGCCGCGCGCTCCATGCCCAGGTCGGTGAGCTTTTCGGCGGTCCACATCTTGCGCTCGCGCTGGATGGCGGCCTTTAGGTGCTTTTCGTCGTCGGGATCGCGGCCTTCGTCGCGCAGGCGCTCGGCCCCGCGCTCGCGGAACAGCGACATGTGCGCGCGGTCTTCAGCTAGGCGGCGCGTCTCTTCGATCAGGCGCTCGGTGTCGGCGATCTCGGCGACGGGGTCGAAGTCGCCCGTGCGCAGCGCGGATCCAGCGCTTTGGCTGCGACCATGGCCCGGTCGGCGCGGGAAATAGCCAGGCAGCGGCTCGTCTTCCCAGACCTCGCCTTCGCGCCGGCCAGCGACGAAGCAGGTCGACACATGCACGACCTTGGCTCCCGTCTTGCGCGCAAGCTCAAGCACATAGCGCACGCCATACACGTTGATGCGCAGCGCCGATTCCAAAGAGGGGTTGAACGACACCAGGCCAGCGCAGTTGATGATCAGATCGAGCGGCCCGTCTTTCGTCAACAGCGCGACATCCGCGTCGCTGAGGCCAACCTGCGGTCGCGACACATCTCCGGCCAGCGGCGTCACTTTTTCGCGCAGAAAGCTCTGCGTTGCGTCGCCAAAGCGCTGCGTCACCGGATCAAACGGGCGCGAGCGCGCGATCTTCTGAAAGAAGCGCGTCTCTGCCGTATAGCCCGAGCCCGGCCGCACCAGCGCAAACAGCTTGCCGAGTCCGGGATAACGACACAGCAGCATCGACATCGCGACCTTGCCGACGAAGCCGGTGCCCCCGATAAACAGGATGCGCTTGCCGGTCAGCGTCTCGCCCACATCGACAAGCGGCATGTGCAGGACCGGGCTGTCGACGGAGCCCGCAGCCTGGCCGACGTGCGTCGGGGTTGGCTCGCTGCCAGATAGAGGAAGGCCTGCGGATTCGGACGAGGTCGGGGTCGGATTGGGCGTGGTGTGCATGATCTGCCGTCTGAAGCTCGCGTGGTGTGCGCCGGGCCGGCAGTGTATCGACCGCGCCTGCGAAGGACAAGCCGTCGACCACGCGAACTTTTGGCGAGGTGGTCCAGCCGCTTTGTCGATTCCTAGGCTTGGGCCTGCCTGTCCAGGTCGGCGCGGGCTGCAAGCCATCTCATAAACCGTGGCGAGGAGCCCAAGGCGGACGCTGCCCGCCCGCAGCGGCCTTCGGGGCCGTGAGCAGGCACAGCCGGCTGGCTGGGGCCCGCGGCAGGTTTATGAGATGGCTTCTAGCCACTTTTTTTCGGCGCGACTACAGTGCCCCGCTTGTCCCCCCGCTTGATTTGGGAGGACCAGGGACTGCCCACAGGGATGTCACCCGCAGGGATGTCATCCACGGGGATGTTACCCACAGAGAGGACACCCACAGAGAGGACACCCACAGAGAGGACACTATGATCACGTCTTCTGCCCCCACGTCCAATGCCGCTGCGTCTGTCACTTCCCACGATGCGGTTTCGCCCAGCGATGACTTTGTCTTGGCCGGCAAGCGCTATCGCTCGCGCTTGATCGTCGGCACCGGCAAGTACCGCGACTTCGACGAGATGAATCGCGCACTTGCCGTCTCGGGCGCTGAGATCGTCACCGTTGCGCTGCGCCGCATCG
>CAZKOY010000210.1:0-8232 GCA_964554495.1 uncultured Myxococcales bacterium | reverse complement strand
CCTTCGAGTGCCATTAGAAGTTAGCGGCGGCGCGGTTGAGTGCCTTGTTTGCTTCAGTCGCTGCGGCAGCCGGCGATGTCGGCGGCTTGATCTGCGGCGGGTTCTGCCTCATTTGGTCGCCTAGCGCCTTAACGGACTGCGGCGAAAGGTCCACCTGCACGCGGGGTGTCGGGGTGCTGGGCTTGATTGCTTGGATGATTCCTGCCTCGCCGATGTCTGCGGCGCGCTCAAAGACGCTTGGCAGGTAGCCCTTTGCAGAATCCACGATCGCCTGCGTCCCGCGTCGCCCCTCATAGGCGGCATTGCGTTCGTCTTGGCGGTCGCGGAAAAACTCGCCTACGCCCAATTCAACGTCGGCGCGCTCGGTATCCACGCGTGCCCGCCTGCCCGCCTTGGTCTGCTTAAACTTGCTATCGAGCACGCCCGGCGTCCGCATACCCCGCAGCGCTTCTCCTAGCCCGGGTGCGGAGGTCTGACCGGGGCGGTGCTGTTGTTGCGGCTGCGTCTTCTCAGCGTCTAGCGCGCGAACATCGGACTCTAGTTCTAGGCGTGCGACCTCATCAGTAACGGCTTCTGGACGCATGTGCATGATTGCGTCTGTCGCCGTGACATCGCCGCCGGTCCAGTTCAGCACCGCGCCATATGGCCGCTTTTGCAGGTACTTAAGCATCTTCAGCATTGCTTCGCTCTTGACCTGCTGGCGACCATCGGGACCCGTCTCATACGCGTCGTATTTCCGGTCGTGCATGATCTGCCGCATCGTCTGCTGAATCAGACGCGGGTTCTCCTTGGCAAACGCCCCCAGCACAGTCCCAGCGACTTCCTGCGCAACTTCGGGGGACTTGCCTTTGCCGAGAACCGCGAGCAACGCCGACCCCTGCCGAACGCCGCCCGAGAACTTCGCAAGCAGCGGCGCGAGGCGGATCAGACTCTGCTCTAGAGCTAGATGCCCGCCCGTGGTTGCAAACTGCTCTGCCGTGCTGCGGACTGTGCGCAGCGCATCGCCTACCCGGCTTAGGGGCACGTTGAGCTTGTTGTATAGCTCGGCGCCGACTTCCGCCATGTCCTCAAGCGTGCGGTCGGTGTCGTTCGCTTCGATGCCCAGGTCGCGCATCGCTTCGGCGGCCTCATTGCTGCCGGTGAGCTTAGTCAGTGACCGAGCGACGTTGGCGACGCGATCTGGGAGAACGCCGATCTCTTTGCCGGTCTCGCGGAAGCTGCGCGAAAGCTGGCCAATGTCTCGGTTGCTGCGGATGGCTAGCCGCGTAACGGTGTCGTCGAACTTCTTAGCGTTCTCGGCCGACCGACCGAAGTCGATAGGCTTTACGTCGTTCATTGCACGCGCGGCGTCCGAGGCCGCACGAAATGCCGCCTTGCCGACTTCCTTAAGCGCATCACCGACGCTGTTGACGTCTTTCTTGGCCTGCGATGCGCCTTCGGCAATGAGCTTTATGCGTGCTTCGCGATCCACTAGCCCTCGTTAAAAATCGACTTCGCGACGCGCTGACAGCACAGAAAGCGTGCCATGTCTGCGTCCATGACCTGCCGCAGCGGGCGACCGAACCAATCCCGGGCGGTGGAGTGCAACAACTTCAGCGCCAGGTAGGGTCGCGCCCTTAAGATTTTTTTGCCTGCGACTCGACCCCCTGCAACTGCGCGAGGGTCAATCCGGTCTCGGGGTACTCGGCAGCGATGAACTCGTCATAGATCTTGTTGAGCCACGACACCTGTTCCACTACGACGCCGTCGCGGAACCGCGCGTACTGGTCCGCGTGGATGAACGCCGCTTCGGGCATGTCGGCATCGCGTAGAGCCTTCATCAGGAATCGGTAGGCGTGCTCTTGATCGACGGCCCACTGCGGAATCGGCTTGGCGCTGTCCGGCTTCCCGTCCTCGCCCTTGTACTCCGGCAGGGTCTTCAGGAACTCCAAAGCCTCTCGCCGCGCAGAAAGTCGCTCGGCTTCCGAGACCGGCGCCATTAACGCGCGCACACGGCGGCGAGTCACCCCGCCGACGCCGCGCACATTGATAAAAAACTCGACCGGCAGCAGGACCGGCGGCAGCGTCTCGCCCTCTGATAGGAACTGTCCGAGGTTCATCGCGCTACCCGATCTTCTTGATGGTGGAGCCCTGGATCGTGACCTGCTTGTCGGTGTTGCCGGCTTGCGGGTCGTTGTCCATGGTGAACTCGCCGATAAAGCAGTTCGTGACGAGCCAGTGATTTGACACGCCCACGCCGCCTTCCCAGAAGTCGTAGGAGAACCCTAGTCCGCCCGAAGACTGCTGCTGTTGCAGGGCAATCAGGTTGAACTGCTGTTTCTCTTCGGTGCCGGCGAACGTGAGGCGAATCACCCACGGCGCCTGGCCGACGCTTTGCCCGATAGGACCCGCAAAGCCTGCCTTGAAGTTCAGCGGCGCGGCGTGCGCAGCGTTGAAGCGATACGCCTCGACGCACGGCTGAAAGTTGATGCTGTGAACGATGCGCCCATTGAGCGCTGAAGGTAGCCCAGCCATGACGGTGTCCTTTTAGGCAACCAGTTGGGTGTAGACGCTGACCTGCTCAAGCGGGATCGCGAACCGCTTCGGCATCTTGACGTCGAGGCGTTGCGGCAGGCTAACGTTGACCTCTGCCTGCAGTGCATCGACAAGGTCTTCGGCGCCGTCAAAGATGTCGAGGGTGTCGTAGAACACCATGCGCGACGCGACGGCTGCCTTGATGGCTTCGCGGTCGGTCGTGTACTGCGTGCGCGGCGGGCTGTAGAGCTTCAGGTTCTTGCCCTGAATGAAGAACGGCAGCGAGGCGCGCAGGTCGTCGCGGATGTAGTCATCCGACAGCGCTACGCCCCAGAACGAGTAGCGGACGTCCAGCGAGGCAGAGGGCTTCGCGGTCGTGCGCCCGCTCATGATCGCGATCTGGTTGCTGGGGTTCGCCCGCAGCGGCGTCATGAAGTAGGTCAGCATCGCCGAGTTGCAATCGCTATCGCTCGCGCGGTTGGCGATGTTCGGCAGCAGGTACGGCGTGCGCCCGTCCGTCTGCAGCACCTGCCCGGCGTAGTTAAACGGCGGGTAGTCGATGCGCCCGATGATGATTGACGCCATGCGCGCCGCGGACTCAACCGCCTGCTGCGGCGAGGCGACCAGCCAGCCCATGAAGTAGCGCGGCGAGGCAGTCAGCGCGGGCGAAGTGCCGGACGGAATCGAGCCCGCAAACGCAAGAGAGCGCGTGTCGGCAAAGACCACGATCTGCCCCTTGTTGTTGAGCCCGTTCGCCTGCTGCTCGATGTTGCTGCTGATCGTGCCCATCACGCCGTAGTCGGACGTGCTGCCGCTCTGCGTGAAGCCTGAGTTTGTGACCGTGGAGCCTGCCCCGGTGAAGTTTGTGACCCACAGCTTGAACGCGTCCTGGCTATTCAGTGCCGTCAGTACTGTGCTCAGGCTTGGCGACGCGCTTGACGGCAGACCCGCAGCAGTAGCCCCCCATGCCGGCGTGAGCGTGGTCGTTGCCGCCGTGGTGATGGCGGTCGCGTTCCAGTTGATCACGCGGTCGTTGTTGTAAAACAGCGTCGCGACAGCGCCGGGCGTCGAAGGTTGCGCAGCGCGAATCGGAAACGCAGCCGCGGCATTGATCGCGGCGATGACACCTGCGTTGATGCTGTTCACGGTGTCGGCATTTAGAAACGAGTACGACGCGCTCTGCCCGGACATGTAGATGATGACTGAGCCGTCAGCCGCTGCCGCCGTGGCAAAGGTCAACGTTCCCAGCGAGGCGGCAACGCTCATCGACGCATTGCTGAACGTCACCATCACCGGCAGGTCGGCACTCGTCAGTGCAGCGTGCCGTGCGGTCAGAGTAATCGTGTCGCTGGCAATCGACGCCGTGCAGGGCAGGTTGTCCTGATTGGCGATGATCTGCGCATAAAGATTCTGCGCGATTGTGGCGTAGGTGTCGCCGGTCGCGATTTGCGCGTCGTAGCGGTAGCCGGCGATGTAGCAGGACACAAATCCCGCCGCCGCAGCAGTGGTGCTTGTGCCGTCTAGGACCGCAGCCGCAGGCGCCGCCATGATCTTGATGAGCCGCGTCTGTGCCGTTCCGCTGGGCGCGTTCATCGGCATGATCTGCACGTCGGCGCCAGTGTTCGCGGACTGGGCCACAAACGCGCGGTACATGCGATGCAGGTCGCTGCCGGTACCTGCGTAGGTGATGACGTCCTCTTCGGAAAGGATTCGCTTCACCTCACCAGCCGGCGCGGTTCCGGTGCTGCGCTTGTAGCCAAGCAGGAGCACGCGGCGATTGGTCGCAGGCGGCGCAGATCCAGCGCGCGACAGGTACACATAGACTCCGGGGACTTGGTAACTCGCCGGTAGATCGGGATTGACGGGTACGGGTTGCGCCATGGCTAGTCTTCTTCCTTGCGCAGGGGCTCAGCGATGACGACGCCATCGGAAAATCGGCTGTCTAGATAGCCGTCCCAGATGACTTCCTGCCCGCCGACGGCAAGCATCTGTCCGTGCAGGTTCTCGCCGCGCTGCACAGGGATCGCGGGATTCATCGGGCGAGCAATCACGCGCTCGCCGTGCTGTGGTCGGTACATGCGCCCTCGCTAGGCAGCCCGGAACGGGTCGCCTGGATTCGCCCCACTGGGGACGGAGTAACTGCACAAATACGCGTCGTGAACGATGCTGGTCGCGTCGGTGCTCGTGACGCCGATCAACATCGAACCGTTAGGCGTTGGCGGTCGGGTGTCTCCGCGCACCGTGGCGACGTAAAACATGGTCCCGTCGGCGCGCAGAAAGCGGTACGTGTCCGCGTCTGCCTCAAAGAGATGCGCGCCTGGCTGACTCGTGACGAGCTGCCCGGCGATGTACGCAACGCCTAGTTCCGGCGCTGCGCTTAGTCCTGCCTGCGGGCTGAAGTTGTAGCCCTGCGCGACGTAGTTGGATGCGTCAAACGGCTCATCTGCTGCCGTGCCTGCGTCGCGTCGTTCAATCCAGACCTGCGGGTTGCTGATTAGGTCTTCGTCAATGACATGAACAGACCCCGCGACGCGGCACTCGACCTCAGCGCGAAACCACCGCTGCGCAAGGTCGCGCTCTGCAATGACGCTGCGCCCGGTGACATCGACGAACTTGACGCCGGGACCTAGCCCGATCTGACAGCCGCCAAGTAGATAGCGGATGTCGCCGATCATGCGGTAAAGCCCCGCTGCCGGCGCCTCTCCGCTGTCTGCGGCGACCCGCGAGCCCGTCAGTGCGTCGGCGCCATCTCGGAAGTTCCGCGTGAGGCAATGCACGACAAACGACTGATCGAACGAGTAGATCGCGCCGTGTTGGTACGACTTGACCTCGAACTTGTCCTCTGTGAACTCGGTCAGAAACGCCGGGCTCTGCGCATAGGTGCGCTCCAAAAACTCGTCGCTGTCGCCCTCGAAAATCTGAACGGTCCGCGCGTACCCCGTGCGCACGCGATGCAGCGGGCGGAAGTAGGCGGGGCCCAGTGTTACCGATGACGACTGCCGAACCCATCGCCCGTTGCCGGTCGCAGGTAGCGCGTTCGGCGCGATGACAAACGGCGAGACCGCAGTGAGCGTGCTAGCCGCCAGCCAGCGATAAACGACGCCTTGATCTGTCACAAAGACCAGCGACCGATCCGGCAGTTTTGCCGCGTCGCGCTCGGCTAGATCTGCGAGCGTCGCCGCTTCGGGGTAGCGGTAGCGGTAGGCTAGGTCTATGACATCCGTTAGCGCTTCCTGCACCTGCTTGATGACGGTGCGGATATCAAGCGGGTTAGCGCTCATTTGCCTGCCGCCTTCTGCGCGCGCTCAAGGATGTAGTCGTTAGCCATCTTTGCGAACATTTCGACGCGGTCTGGAGTCCACTCTAGGAACGTGCGCTTAGGAATCTGCGCGCCGTGGTTAGCGGTGCCGCCCTCGTTGTGGATGCCAGCCCAGGGAATGCGGGATGCCATCTCCCAGTTCGTCTTAGACCACTCAGCGGTGATAGATGCTGCGATGGCTCCCAGCAGGTCGCCGCGCTCGACTGCGGCTATGCGCTGGTTGGCGCGCTCGTCGCGTCGGGCAATGCGCTCGCCAAGTTTGCGGAATGACTTGGCAAGAGGTCGTTGACCGCCCTCACTCAAGCGCGCGACTTCTTCGATCTGCGCTTCGTACTTCGCTACCGCTTGTTCGCGGCGTGGGCGTAACTTGCTTTTGCTGTCGGGCGTCTTGGCTAGCCGACGCTCTGCCCGCTTCTTTTCGCGCTTGAGCGACCGACTCAGCGTGCCGTAGCGCCCCGCCTCAATCTTGGCGATGCGCGCGGCTTTCGTGGAGCTGAACGCTGCTTGCGCTTGGTCACTGCGCGGCGCCCATGTGCCGTTGCCGCTGCTCTCAAACTCGGCTTGGACCTGCGCTCGCATCCACGCCGTGAACTTCGGCATCATAGGCGTGAGGTCGCCTAACGAGTCAGCAAGCAGCGTGACGAACTTCTGCGCGCCGCCGTCCTCGTAGCCGATCGTGATCACTAGATGAGTCCGCCCGATGTCCTAAAGCCGCCCAGGGTCATGCGGTCGCGCAGGGGGTTCATGTCCACCTGCTGCACCGCCTGCGAGGGCGTGGGGTTCGTGCCGATGTTGCCGTGTTTGCGGCGGCGCTCTGCTAGCAACTGCAATTCCTGATCGCAGCGGCTATCACGTTCGCCGATGTTCTGCGGACGCGCTTGTCCCGACGTTCCGTAGTCCCAGACAAGCGGAATGGCCTTCAAAGCAGCGATTGTGATCAGGTGGCCGTAGCCGTCCCGGATCTGCTGCATGGTCAGCCCGGACAGCTCGACCTGCACACCGACTGCCGCAACGACAAAGTTCCAAGCATCCTGCATCGCGAGTTCAAGCGTCGCCTCGCTCCAGGTGCCGTTGCCCTGCGGGTCGATGAGTTGCGTCAGTTTGTCTTGCCCGCCGACGCGGTTGTAGATGTCCGCGGCTACAAGCGGATGCGCCATGACTACGGACGCTTTCGCTCATGCGGACGCGGCGCAGGTGGCTCGTCCTTGGGCTTCTCCGGCTGCGGCACGGAAGGCGTAGCAGGCACCTGCGTAAGTTCTGCCAGCGCGGCGTCTGCGGTTTCCTTCTGTGCCTGAAGCGCCTTCAGCCGGCGGTTTTCGGCTTCCAGTGCTTCGACCTTGGCAGCCAGCGCAGACTCTTCGGCGACCTTGCGGGCGCGCTCGGCGGCAGCATCGGCGCGCTCTTGCTCAAGCTTCGCGCGCTCCTGCGCCATCAGCGCCTGCTGCTCCTCAACGCGGGCGCGCTCCTCGCGGAGTTTCGCCCGCTGCGCCTGATGCCAGTCCTGCGTGCTGCTGGGCGCGTTCACCTGCTGCTGCGCCTGCTCTGCCGCGATATCCGACTTGGCGCGCAGGATGTGCGGATAGCGCTGAATGTCCTGCGGGCTGGCGTCAATTTCATCACCTGCCTTGCCCCAGTGCTTCGTGTTGGCGAGCAACACTGCTCTGATGGTGGACATGGCTAGTTGTTGAGGAAGTTGCCGTAGGCGGCAGTGTTGGTGTAATCGACGCAGTTCTTGATCAGGTAGCCGGCATCGCTGACCAGCACCTTTTGATCGAGACCGCCAACGAGGCGATGGATCGTGGCGCCGCGGGGGTCGAGGAACCCGTTATCCGGGAACTCGTAGACCACGAACGGAGCCTGGATCTCTTTGATCAGCTGCGGGTCGCCGCCGGCGCTGGCGTCCTGGAACATGAACGAGTGCCCCAGGCTGTACTCGCGCACGCCGGGAGCGCTGGTGTAGGCGATAATCGTGTCCGGTCCGATCATGCTGCGGAAGTCGGCGGTCAGGTCCTCGCCCGCGACGTTGTACTGCTGCGCGGTCACGCGGATGGTGCCGGGCTCTACGCCCAGGATCTTTTCCAGGCCCTCGATTGTGACGATGCCCAGACCCTGCGGATGCACAGGACCGCGGTTCATGACGCGCGGGTGCCGCTGCAGGCGGTCCCAGACGTACGCGTGCATCACGATGATGTTGGGCATTTTGCCGGTCTTCGAGAAGACCGAGAGCACGCCGACCTTGAGGTCATCGATCGGATCGCTGTCCAGACTGGTGTAGTTGTCCCAGTACTGCGACGCGACCAGCGTGACGTTGTTCGTCATGATCGACGCGTTGCGCAGCGTCTCCTTGACGGTCACGACCTCGATGTTGGTGTGCATCGCGATCAGCGCGTGGTACATCT
>CAZKOY010000209.1:0-8238 GCA_964554495.1 uncultured Myxococcales bacterium | reverse complement strand
CGCTGCACGCGGCGCACAACCTGGGCGTCGCCCACCGCGACATCAAGCCGAGCAACATCACACCCGTCGGAGCTTGGTGGGAACCTGTCCGCGTTCCGTCGCTGTGGCTGCGGACAGAGCCTGGATACGTTGCCCCCCAGCAATAACGTCTTCGAGTTCAAGCTACAGCAAGGCAGCCGGTGCGCCCCGCGGCTCGTCAGATAGCATCGTGGGTCTGGTGCTGCGGGCTTCGCGCAGGAGCTTCAGCACATCGCGGCGGGTCCAGTGGCCGGGGTCGGTGTTGGGGGCCGCATAGCCTTCCGCATCAAGCCAGCGGGCGATCACGTCACATGGGAAGCGACGCTCGCGCAGAGCTGCAGCTCGCTGACGCGCGACACTCCGCGAGCCGATGGCCGGCGGCAACAGGCCAACTTCTCGCAGCCTGGGCACTGCCAGCCAGGCGCCCGGAAATCCCGACAGCGCACGCGAAATCAGCAGATCCCCACGAGGCAGCGACTCATCGCTGGGCACGCAGACAATCAGCAGCGCATCGGCCTTGCCGGCGCGGAAGTAGCTCAGCGCGGGGTAGTCCTCCGGCCGCCGCTTCGGCGTGCCGAGATCAACGCAGAAGTCGACCAGCTGCGCATCCGAGCCCTGACAGCGTCGACGAATCGTGGCCTCCAGCTCCCGCACCTGCGCCGGGACAAGGTCGATCCGCAAGATGGCGTGACAGACAATTCGCACAGGGAAGCGCGACATGCGCGCCATCATCCACCGCAGAAAGCCGCTGGCTCAAGAGTTTTGCTCGACGGGAAATGATGGGCTCGCCTGCCGGGCTGGCGGCCTGATGCGTGCAGTCTTTTGATGGGCCAGGCTACCCGCAACGATTCCGAAGGCCGCGTGGATACCGGGACGTTTGCGATCGTCCGCCCCGCGGCGCACCGGTGAGCGCAGTACTGCTGAGCCGCCGCCGCGCTGCCTATCCGAGAAGACCCGATCTAACACTTTCCTGACAGCCGACCAGCGCGCCCAGCATGTACGTACATCTCGCCCCAAGTCCCCCCTTGACCTCCTTATAGGGGCGCGATACGACGCTCGTAGTCGCGACCGAAGGGATCCTCTCGGATCTACACCACGCTCCCGATCACGGATGGCGTGTGCATCATGTTGTTTTTTTGAGGGCTGGACAATGGGGGGCAGTCGCCGTTCGTGCAAGGCGTCGAGTCAGCGTGCGCGGGCGGCAATCAGGAAGGGCATTGAAGCGCACAGTACGCCGAGAGTCATGCCTGCTACGCCAGCGAGACCAGCGAGGGTGCAGCCGATGGCTCCGGTCAGGGCGGCGACGCTGGCGGCGAGGGCGAAGTGACGGGGGCGCTGGGCGGCGAGCAAGCGCAGGCGATGGCCGAAGTGGGCGCCGGGGAGCAGGCCCCCGTACAGGCAGAACTGGGTCAGCGGGCGGCAGCCGATGACGGCGCCGCGCTGCATGAACTTCATGGCGATGGGCACGGCAGCACAGAGGCTTCCGACGAACAGGCCGGTGCGGACTGTCGGAACCAGCGCGCCTCTGGCCCAGATGAGACCGACTGCGCTGCATAGGAGAGCGAGTGTCAGGACTCCGGTGACGACCTGCGATCCGCGGCAGCGGTTGGCGAGGAGATAGAGCGGAAGCGCGGGCATCCTGGTTCGCAGACCGAGGCGCAAGCCGCCGATTTCGTAGGCCAGGTGGGCGCGGTGGGCGAGGCGCAGACGGGCTTGCGAATCGTTATGGGGCGTTATGTTTTGCCCTCTGTGCGAGGCGCAGGCGATCGAGGGCGCGCTCGACTCGCTTGCGAAACGTAGCGGCGGGGACGGTAGGACGCTCGCTGCGATCGTCGGCCACGGCACAGGACAGGGTGTCGATGTCCTCGGGGTGCAGCTCGGCAACCACTTCGGCGAGCGCAGACTTAAGGTCATGCACGATAACCGCCTGTTCTGGCGATGCGTGATGCGAGGTGAGCAGAGCCAGAGGCTGTTCGCCAGCGTCCTTGCGGCGCTGGTCGTGCGGCACTCGTTGGTAGCGATGGCGAAGAGAAGATCCAGGGCAGGGCCGGTCGCGCGGGGTCGTAGTCGCGAGCGCGAGCGAAAACTTTGAGGATTGCTTGCTGGGCTGTGTCGTCGCCATCGGCCTTGTTGCCGAGGAAGCGTGCGGCAAAGCGGCGCAGAAGCGGCCAGAGGACATCGAACAGCGGCTGGAAGGCAGATCGGTCCCCCGTAGCCCACGACCGAGCAGCTCATCGAACGGCGGATCGGGGCGGGCTGAATCGCAGGCGGCAGCGAGAGGCAAGCGAGAGCCATTTTCGTGTGTTATGGGGTACGTTTGAGCGATTGTGGCCCGCGTGCTTCGCCCGATGTCGTCCATCGGGTAACGCTGGTGGGCGGGCGGTGTCGGGGCGATGGCGAAATGGCATGGTTGCCTGTGGCATGATGCGGGCCGCCATGCGTACGGAACCGAGAGACCTTGTGTTGCTCATCGAGGACGAAATCAAGGTCGCACGCTTTATCGTGCAGGGCTTGCAAGAGGAGGGCTATGAGGTGGGGCTGGCGACGACCTCGGCCGAGGCAGTAAAGGCGCTGCGTAGCCCGCCTAGTCCGTCGCTGTTGATCCTGGACTGGATGCTGCCCGATGGCGATGGGCTGCTTTTGGCGAAGCACTGCCGCACTGCCGGACATGCACTGCCGATCCTGATGCTGACGGCTCGCGACGCGATCGAAGAACGAGTCGCGGCACTTGATGCAGGCGTGGACGATTATCTGGTGAAACCCTTCGCTTTCGCGGAACTCTTGGCCCGTCTGCGGGCGCTCCTGCGGCGCAGTAGCGGCAGCGTCGGTAGAGTGCAGATCGGCGACCTGGAGATCAATCCACAGCAGCGCACGGTACGCCGCGATGGGCAGGCGATCCCGATGACGGCCAAGGAGTTCGCCGTGCTGTCGTATCTGGCCCGTCATCGGGGCCGCGCTGTCTCGCGGAGTGAGCTACTCGAACAGGTCTGGGCGCTCTCGCCCGATACCTCCATTATCGCCAATGTCGTCGATGCACAGATCACCAAGCTGCGCGACAAGATCGAACGTCAGGGTGAGCCACCAATCCTGCACACTGTGCGGCGCGTCGGATATTGTCTGGGCGAGATGATCGAGAGCACCGAGAGCACCGAGAGCACCGAGAGCACCGAGAGCACCGAGAGCACCGAGAGCACAGGACGCTAGCCAGTGACGCTGCGTCGACGTACGTTTCTGCTGGTCATCGCTGCCGTGTGGGGCGTGTTGGTGTTGGCGCTGGGCAGCATTGATCAGCTCGTGGATGCAGCGCTGCGGCGACAGCTTGATGGGGCGCTCTTGGCGCACGCGCGTACCGAGGCAGCATCCTGCTTCGATCGCCCTGGCGGCGCAGCGCACGTTCACGAGCGACAGATCGATGCCAGTTCGGGGGCGCTGACCAAGTATGCCGCCATCTACGATCTCGGAAGCGGGGCGCTCCTAGTCAAGACGCAGACGTTTGTGCAGCCGCCACCACTGGCTGCGCAGGCTCAGCAGGCCGCGGCAGCGGGACGTGAATACTTTGTACATCTGCGCATTCAGACGGACGAACGCGGTAATTTCCGAGCTGCGCGTGGCATCTATGTGCCGGCCCCCGAGCCGGTGGCCCCGCGGGCCGTGCTGCTGCTCGCTGTGCCGGATGAAACGGTCTCCCAGGTGCGGGCGCAGATTCGCAGTGCTGCCGTCATCACCGCGCTCCTGGGGCTGTTGTTGTCGTTTGCGGTGGCGCAGGTGCTGGCACGACGCTTGACCCGCGGAACCGAAGCCATCGCGCGCGCGGCTCGTCGCGTGGCAAGTGGCGATCTATCGGTACACGTCGATGTCGCCATACGCGACCAAGAGATCATCGACCTTGAGCACGATCTCAACGACATGATCGAGCGCTTGTCGCGCCTGCTCGCTGCCCAGCGGCGCTTTACTTCCGACGCTGCGCACGAGCTGCGCTCGCCGCTCACTGCCTTGCGCGGCCAGATCGAGGTCGCACTGCGTCGTCCACGCAGCGCGGACGAGTATCACGCTTGTCTTACGAGCTGTCTGGAAGATGTGAAGCGCTTGATCGCTGTCGCCGAAGATCTTTTGGCGCTAGCGCGACTGGAGGGACGACCCCATCGCGGCAGCGCACAGGTCGATTTACTGCAAGTGATCCGCGAAACACTGCTGCAGCAAGAGGTGGCGGCGCAAGCGGCCGGCGTTGTACTGCAACACCGCGAAGGATCAGCGCTGACGATGCAAGGCGATGCGCTGCAGATCTCGCGTCTGATCCGCAACCTGCTAGAGAACGCCATCCGTGTCTCGCCACCAGCGCAAGCGATCGAAGTCGCGATGGAAGAGCTGGGAGACAAGCTGCTGCTCCGCGTGCTGGATCGCGGACCCGGCGTACCTCCCGAGCTACAAGCGCAGATCTTCGAACCGCTGATGCGCATTGACACCGGACGGTCGCGCGCGCATGGCGGTACCGGCTTGGGTTTGTCGATTGCGCGCGAGATTGCCCGTGTCCATGGTGGCGAATTGCGCTATCGCGATCGTCCAGGGGGCGGTGCCATCTTCGAAGCTGAGCTTCAGCGCGACGAGCGCTGAGCTAGAGCGAGCGTAGGAAAGCCAAGAGCGCTTCCTGTTCGTCTGGCGGGAGTGCGGTGAAGCGATCCTTGCTGCGCTGTGCTTCGCCACCATGCAGCATGATGGCATCAAGCAGCGTGCGCGCTCGCCCATCATGCAAGTAATATGCGTGTCCACCAAGCAGGTTTGGCACGATGCCAAGTCCCCATAGCGGTGTCGTGCGCCACTCAAAGCCCGTGGCTTCACCTTCTGGGTAGTAGTCGGCGAGCGCCGATCCCATGTCGTGCAAGAGGAGGTCGGAGTAGAGCCCAACGTCCTGATCGCGTAAGACCTCCAGCGAACTGGCACCGCTGCGCAGCGTAGGAATGTGGCACGCAGCGCAGCCGACTTCGGAGAACAGACGCTCGCCCCTTTGCACGCTCGGATCGGCGCGGTTTCGTCGCCGCGGAGCGCGCAGCGTGCGCAGATAGAACACCACGCTGCTAACCGTGCTGGCCGAGACTTCGGGATCGGCGATAGCATCCCCGGTCGCCTGGCCAACCTGCGGGTTGAACAGATCCTGCATGAGCTGTTCGCTAGTGATGCCCATGTCTTGTTGATAGGCCCCGACTGTCTGTTGCTGCAAATCGATCGCCGTGGCTTTACGACCAAAGCGCGCCAAGCGCATGCAGCCCTGCGCGGTCAGCTTGCAGCCTGGACAGACGCAGTTATCCGGCACGTCTAGAAAATGGGGCACTCGTATGTAGTTTGCACGGCCACTGATTCCGTCTCCGTTCAGATCCATAGGGTCAGCGTTCTTCAATATCTCCTCGTCGCTGATCGCCTCGATGTAGCCGAGCCCGACGACCACTGGTCCTGAGCGGAGCGACGTTGCGACGCCGGCTGGCAGCACTTCAGCGACGTAGCCAGGGATGGCGCGATCTTGTAGCTGCGCACCGCCTAGCTCGACGAGATAGTCAAATCGTGTGGCATCGCTGGCATCCCCGCGACCAAAGCGTGTCAGGTTGAGCGAAGGAGGTCCCTTGCCATCTCCGGGATGGCAGCTATCACACGAGGGTGCGTTGAATACTGGACCCAGACCGGTGGCCGCCGAGAACAGCTCACCGAATGCCTGATCGCCGTGAGCGAAGCTGCGCAACTGCGCACCGGTGAGCCCTTCGATCGGCCCCTCCAAAATCTCATCGTCGCTGGGCAGGGGACCCAAGAGCGCGTCGCAGCCGGTCCCGCAGAGTCCCGAAAGGACCGCAAGCATCCAATAGAGCGTGAGCGTTTTGCACATCCTGCATCTCCGTGTTCACTGAGGTTTGCGCCGAGATCTAGAAGTAGCTGGCCATGCCAAGCTGCACACCACCGCCGCGGATCGGGTTGCCCAGCGCATCGCTGATCCACTCGTGGTAGTAGCCGATGCGCAGCGAGGTCGTTGGCGCGGGACGAAAAGACAGACCAAGGCTCAGCCGCGTTGTCTCATCGCCGCTGGCCTCGCCGCTGGCTTGCTGCCCGCGGTGCAGATCCACCCAGTCCAGGCGTACCACTGCTAGCAGCGAGGCGCGCGAGAACATGAAGATGGGCCGCGAGAATATCGTCCCCAGCGCTTCATAGTAAAAGCCAAGCTGCTCGGTGGTGTGACGCGCGGTGAGCGTCGGCGGTAGATCGATGCGCGCATAGGCCAGTTCGCCACGCACGGTGAGCGGCCCCAGGCTCGACTCCACATCCCAGGCCAAGATGTGCAGCCAGCGCGGATCGTCAACGACAAGTCCATCGATCTGCAGTGTGTTGTAGATGCTGGAATAAAACGATAGCGCGGTCTCCAGGCGAAACAGCTTGCGCGGCGGCAGGGCATAGCCGATACGACCACTGAACGCGGGAAGACCATTGTTGTCGCGCTCGAAGCGATTTCCCTGCTTGCCGCCCGACAAGCGCGTGCCTTCCGCAGCAATGACGCCGTCGGTCAGTCCGTTCACGACGTAGGCTTCATAGGTCAGCTTGTGACCCCCGGGATAGAAGATACCGAACAGACCACCACCGACCTCGGACAGCGTCGATGGGATGATCCGCGTCGAGACCAGCGGCCGATCCACGATGTCATAGAGCGGCGCGTCGTGCGCGAGGTTGAACTTGCCGATGGGGACCAAGATCACACCGCCGCGCAGGTTCAGCGTGTGGTGCAAGAGCACGTCAAGCGCTGCGGTCTCTAAGCCAATCGTTTGCGTGCCGTGCTCGAACTCCAGCTCGGAAGTTAGGCGCAGACGGTCGGCGATCTTGGAGGTCAGGAAGATATTGAAGCGACGCGCCTCGGCAGAAAATCCGTCCGAGATGCCGACCTGCTGCAGATAGCTGCCGACCAGTTCGAAGTAGCCACCGATAGCTACGTCGGTGCTGGCCGAGCCGAGCCGCAAGAGATAGGGGCGGTCGTAGATGCCGCCGCGGACCATCGGCTCGTCGCGTACCGTGTTCTGCATCGGAGCTGCGGCTTTGCCGAGGGGAATGTCAAAGCGCGCTTTGTCGGCTCCATAAGTCGTGACTTCGCGCTCGGCGGGTGGCGAGTCGGCAGGTGTGGTCGCCGCTGGTGCGCTCCCAAGCGAAGGCGCAGTGCCGGTTGGTGCGGGAGCGGGAGTCTCTTGGGCAGCAGCGGTTCCGATGCACAGTAAGAGTGCTGCGATGCCAAGCCCCCTCATCGACCTTCTCCGTTGAGCAGGATGGAGAGCCCGGTTGCTTCCATGCGCACCGGCAGGCTGGGCAGCGGTCGCTCAGCTGGACCTTCTAGCACCTCGCCGCTTAGACCAAAACGTGAGCCATGGCACGGACAGTCATAGCTCTGCGGCTGCGCCGACAGCTCGCAGCTACGATGCGTACACAGCGCCAGCACTGCCGAGTAGCCGCTGCCTTGCTTGCGCAACGCGATGGCCCCCGGCACGCCTTCGGCCCGCACAAACAGCACATCGGTGACGCTTTTCAGTCCGACAAGTGGCTCAACGGGCACTGCGACACAACCCCTGCGCACCGGCCCGGCCGCGAAGTACGCCTGATGCAGACAAGCAGGCAGTAGCGGCAGCAGCAGCGTCGGCAGTATGTCCCGCCGCGAGGGTGATCGCGACGCCGAGTTGAGATTTATGAATCCACAATCATGAATTTTCATTCATGATTCATACATCAAAAAATCACAGCCCCGGGTCAAGATTAGATTCGCATCGACCGCGCCTATGCTCGCGCTCGACCTGCGCATTGGCAGCCACTGCGACTCAGCCGCGGATCGCTGAGTATCGTGAGCCGTCGGCTTGGAAAGAAGGCCCGTGACAAGCTCAGGTCCGCAGAGCAAGCTGGCTGCGCTGTGGATGTCAGGAATCTTGGAGGGTCGATGAAGACCTCAGTGAGGACGCCAACGAGTGCTGCTCCTTCTGCGCATCGTTTCGACCAGCGCGTGATGCGACGCCGCGAACTGCTGATGAATCTGCTGGGAGCAGCATCGCTCGCGCTCACCGGGTGCAAGCGTGGCCCGCGGCGCTACGAGGTTTACTACTACTACCTGCCGTATTGAATGAACTGCGCGCGTGTGAAAGCCGCCGTGAGCGGCTTCGAGGCAGAGTTTGGTGGGCAGGTGCGGGTCTACACGATTCCGGTGGACACGCCCGA
>CAZKOY010000208.1:0-8246 GCA_964554495.1 uncultured Myxococcales bacterium | reverse complement strand
TTCATCAATCAGTCCGACGGCACATCGTGGATGGCGATGTACTGCCTGAACCTGATGCGCATCGCGCTAGAGCTTGCGGTTCACAACCATGTCTATGAAGACGTCGCGACCAAGTTTTTTGAGCACTTCTTGAGCATCGCTGAAGCGATGACCAACCTCGGCGATGAGCATGTCGGGCTGTGGAACGAGGAAGACCAGTTCTATTACGACGTGCTGTGCCTGCCAGATGGCCAGATGCAGCCTCTGAAAGTGCGCTCGATGGTCGGCTTGATTCCGCTGTTCGCCGTCGAGGTTATCGATCCCGATCTGCTGGATCAGCTGCCCGAGTTCAAGCAACGGATGGAGTGGTACCTGAGCCACCGTCCGGATCTATCCAACCTGATTTCGCACTGGGACGTGCCGGGGCGCGGCAAGCGGCGCCTGCTTTCGCTGCTGCGCGGGCGACGCATGAAGCGCCTGCTCAAGCGCCTGCTCGATGAAAGCGAGTTTCTGTCGGACTATGGCGTGCGGGCCCTTTCGCGCGTCCACGAAAAAGAGCCCTATGTCATTCACGTAAACGGCCAGCCGATGAGCGTGTCGTACCAGCCCGCTGAATCGCTGTCGGGTCTATTCGGCGGCAACTCGAACTGGCGTGGCCCGATCTGGTTTCCCGTCAACTACCTGATCATCGAGAGCTTGCAGAAGTTCCATCACTACTACGGCGATGACTTCAAAGTGGAATGTCCGACGGGATCGGGGCAGCTTCTGACCATCGCTGAGGTCGCTGATGAGCTGTCCAAGCGCTTGACTCGCTTGTTCCTGCGCGGACCCGATGGGCGACGGCCGGCGCTGGGACACTATGAAAAGCTGCAGCGCGATCCGCACTTCCGCGACTACTTGCTGTTTTACGAATACTTCCACGGCGACAACGGGCGGGGCGTCGGTGCAGCGCACCAGACCGGCTGGACGGGGCTTGTCGCCAAGCTGCTCGCCCCGCGGCGCCATCACAGCGGGGATTGAGCCGTGCTGCGCCCATCGCAACGAGGCGTCATGTCCATCAATGTCCGCGTGAGTCGACGCATCCATGCGCGTCTCAAGGAGGCGATGAGCCGATGATCGCCGACGGTGAGCTGTTCAAGAACGAGTACATTACGGTGAGCCTAGAGTACGGTGGACGCGTCGTACGCATCCTGCGCAGTGCGGTGCCCTATCCCAACCCCGATGCCGTCGAGCAAGCGTACGCGGGACTGTTCCCAATCTTGGATCGTCTGGGGCGATCGGGGCGCTGTCTGCTCAACGACCAGCGCTATGCCATCGGTCGCAACGAGCCGGAATACGAAGCAGCGTTTGCTCGCGTTCGCAGCCGCACCGTGCCCGGTTTCCAGAGGATCGGGACCTTGGTGCAGTCGAAAGTGGGCTTGCTTCATATCGGCCGTCTGATCCGCGAAGACCGCGTCGAGCGCTTGGCTTCAAACAACGAAGCCGAGATCTTGGAGTACTTCGGCATCGTCGGTGCGTAAGCTGGCTGCGGCCCGCCAAGTCGCTGTTGCGACCGGACCTGGGCTGTTAAGCTGCGACGAAAGAGGAGTCCCATGGCGTCTTCATCCCGCAAGAGTGCGCGTACAGCCAGCGCTGGCAGTCGTCCCACGCCGCCGTCCATGCGCAGCGGGGCGCTGCCCAAGCTGTCCGAGCCTGCGGAAAAGACCATCTCGGAAGTTGCAGAGCAGACGGGTGTGCCAATCGCGACGATTAAGTTTTATATCCGCGAGAAGCTGCTGCCGCGCCCTCGCGTTGCCGGGCGCACCGTCGGTCGGTATGACGCCGCCTTTGTCCAGCGCTTGGAGCTGGTGCGGGAGCTGCGCAGCCGCTTTCGCCTGTCGCTGCGCGAGATCGGCACGCTGCTTTCAGAAGCCGGCTCGGGCAGCACCCTGACTGAGATTGAGCTGCGCTTGCTCAATCGGGAACGCATCGATGGCGCCATCGATCCGACGCATGCGCAGCCACCGGTTCCGGCCAGCCGCTTGGTCGAGCGAAGCGGCCTGCCTCCTGAAGATATCGCCGAGCTGATCAAGTGCGGCCTGCTGACGCCGATCAAAGTCGATGGCGCGTTTGTCTATGCCGAGCGCGATGCGCGCATCGCGGATGTCGTCGGAGCGCTGCGCAGCTCGGGCTATAACCAACGCCTGGGCTTTGCTATCTCGGATCTGCGGCGCTATGTCGAAGCGCTGCGCACGCTGGTCGTGCGCGAGGTCGAGCAGTTTGACAACCCTGCGCTGTCAGGCCTTCCCCGCGACGAGATGCTGAACCTAATCGGCCAAGGCGTCGCGCACATCGATGTGCTGCTTTCGCTTCTGCACAAGAAGCTGCTTCTTGCCGCGGTCCACGATCGGCTAGACGCCGCTGCGCAGTCGCGTTCGCTTCTGGCAAGCCCCGAGCCGCCGCGGCGAAGCAAGCCCAAGGCCTAGGCCGCGCTGGTTAGGGCGCGCGAGGTCAACACGCGGGCGATGCGCTCGTAGGCGAAGTCCAGCTCGGCCGCCGTAATGATGAGCGGCGGAGCAAAGCGCAGCACTTTGTCGTGCGTCTCTTTGCACAGCACGCCTTCGCGGGCCAGTGCCTCGCAGAACGGGCGTGCGCCCGTGTGCAGCTCGATGCCAACCAACAGACCGGATCCACGCACCGCGCGCACAACCGGGCTGTGAAGCGCGCTCAGGCGGGCCAGAAACGGTGGGCCCAGCTCGGCAGCGCGCTCGACCAAGCGCTCGTCTTTTAGGACGCGCAGCGCCGCACGCGCGACGGCACTGCCCAAGGGATTGCCGCCGAACGTACTGCCATGGCTGCCTGGCTCAAAGACGCCGATCAGCTCGCTGCTGCCGACCACGGCCGAGACAGGATAGACACCGCCGGACAGCGCTTTGCCGAGCAGCAAGGCATCGGGCTTCACGCCTTCGTGCTCGCAGGCAAACATGCGTCCGGTGCGGCCGAGTCCGGTCTGAATCTCGTCGAGAAGCAGCAGCACGCGGTGTTGCTTGCAGATCGCGGCCGCTCGCGCCAGATACCCAGGCGGCGGCATCAGGACACCGGCCTCAGCCTGGATGGGCTCGACGAGGAATGCGCAGGTGCGGGGCGTGATCGCGCGCTCTAGTGCATCGGCATCGCCAAACGGCACGACGACAAAGCCCGGCGTAAAGGGCCCATAGTCCGCGCGATACCCCGGCTCGGTCGAGGCGCTGATGATCGTAACGGTGCGTCCGTGGAAGTTGTCCGCGCAGACGATGATCTCGGCCTGATCAGCCGGGATTCCTTTGTTGCGATAGCCCCAGCGCCGTGCGGCTTTGATCGCGGTCTCGACTGCCTCGGCGCCCGTGTTCATCGGCAGCGCTCGTTGCATCCCGGATAGCTCGCACAGCTCTTTTTCAAAGTAGGGAAGCTCGGTATTGCGGAAGGCGCGTGAGGTCAGCGTGACGCGTCCAGCCTGCTCGACCAGTGCCGCCACGATACGCGGGTGCCGATGTCCTTGGTTCAACGAGGAATAGGCGCTGAGCCCGTCGAGGTAACGGCGGCCTTCGACATCGGTCACCCAGACGCCTTGTGCCTCGGCGATGACAATATCGAGCGGCTTATAGTTATGAGCGCCATAGCGCGCTTCCAGATCGATATACGTCTGCGTGGATGACTGCGACATGGCTGCCTCGCAGCGGCGGGTTTGGGGCCGAGCATCTAGGCTGGCTCGGCCTGAGGCGGACTACTTGGCCAGTGCTTGCGGACCGGCGGCGATGATCTCTTCTGCAAGCTGATCGGCGATCTCACCAGGTGGGCGGCCGGTTTGCTGCGTGCGCTCGGCGATCTCGCGAATCGTTGCATAGATGCCGCTGGCTCGCTCACGAGCCTTTTCAGCATCGTAGCCAGCGAATTCCTGAGCGACGTTGATCAGGCCACCTGCGTTGATCGCATAGTCCGGGGCATAAAAGATCCCGCGCTCTTGCAGCGTGCGTCCCACCGTCGGTGAGGCAAGCTGGTTATTGGCGGCACCGGCAACGGCGCGGCAGCGCAGGCGGGGCAGGGTGCTCGGCGAGATCGCGCCGCCCAAGGCACAGGGCGCGAAGATGTCGCACTCGACATCAAAGATCTCATCGATCGAGACGATCTTGGCGCCGGTCTCAGCGGCCACGCGCTCGGCACGGCCCGGATCGATGTCGGCGATCGTCAAGCGGGCGCCTAGCTTGTGAAGCTCAAGCGCTAGATAGCGGCCGACTGCGCCGACGCCCTGGATGGCGACGTGCAGGCCAGCCATGTCTTTGCCGTCTTTGCGGCCCAGGATGACTTCGCAGACCGCTTCGATCCCGCGACGGCAGCCCAGCGCCGTAAATGGCGACGGATCACCCGAGCCGCCGTCCGCCGTCGAGAAGCCTAGAACGTGCTTGGTGGTCTTGCGCACGACGTCCATGTCGCGTGTCGAGGTGCCCGAGTCCTCGCAAGTCAGGTAGGCCCCACCCAGCGAATCGACGAAGCGGGCAAAGGCGGTAAAAAGTGCCGCGCGATCGAAGTCGGGTCGGCGCATCGCCTCGGTCGCCCAGATGACCGCTTTGCCACCGCCGTGGGGCAAGCGCGCCAAGGCCGCTTTGTACCCCATGGCCCGCGCCAAGCGACAGGCGTCGGTCACAGCCGCGGTCTCGTCGACATATGGATAGACGCGGCAGCCACCAATGGCCGGCCCCAGGCGGGTCGAATGCAGCGCGACGATGGCTCGCAGGCCCGTCGCTCGATCCAGCGCCATGTGGAGCTGACCGTACTCTAGGTCGGTGAGGATCTGAAAAATCATACGTGCAGCTTATGCCAGTACGAGCGTGGCCTGGGCAACATAATTCGCGCCGCTGAGCATGCCTGCCAACGAGGGTCGGACGGTCCTGTGATAAGCCCTTGCGCAGGGCGCGTGCTGCGTCCTGGATCTGGCTCGGGACCGCGAAGCCCATCGACTTGACGAAGCGTTCGGTGTTACGCTCCTTACGTTTTATTGTGTTGTCACTCCCGCAGTTTCCGCAGCGCATCCGCATCGTCGCCGGCCTGTCTGGGCTGCTGCTGCTTGTAGCGTTTGTCTTGCCGCGTGGCGGGATCAGCGGAATCGCTCGCTTGCCGCTGGCGCCGCCGGGCGAATTCCTGGCTCTGTGGACGATGATGCTTTCTGGTGCGGTGGTGTTGACGGCGGCGGTGCTGCCGGTGCCTGCCTTGTTCCGGGCCTGCATCAGCTTTGCCGCGCTGCCAGCCTGGGCCGTCGTCGGAAACTTGCCACTGTCCTTGCCGCTGCGTCTGTCTGTTGGCTGTGTTGCGGCGCTGGTGTGCGCGACGCTGATCGTGCGAACCCATGTCTCGTGGGCGCAGCTACCGAGGTATTTGGGGCTGGGCAGCATCGCGCTTCTGGCTGCGCTGTACCTATTGCCGTGGCACGGCGATCCACCGCTGCGGCAGATCGTCCACATGCTGACGGCGACGCAGGATCCCGCAGCGCGCTTCATTGCGATCTATCTGCTGTTGCCGGTGCCAGTGGCGCTGCTTTCGCTGCTCGTTCAGCTCGGCAGCGACCTGTCTGCGCTGGGCGAGACCTTGGCCTGGCTGATTTTCCTGTGGGCACCCGGTGCGCTTTTGATCCAGAGCTTCGACGGAGGCCAGGTGGCGGCCAGCTTGGCCACGTTCGCGACGCTGGTCTGCGCCAGCTATGGCCTGTCCGAGCCACTTCGCACGCTCTCGCTGCGCTATCCGTCTTAGCTTTCTTGCAGCGCGGGCGGCTTGCGTCTGCATCGCTGCGCGGCCAGGCAAGACGGCATGGCGGCTTCTTGGCGCTACATCGTCGGCGTGGTCTCTAGCACGCCGGTCTTGGGATCCATGCCGGCGAATGGGCGCTTGTCTGGCAAAACGCGCACCGCCGTCGAGACCTTAAGCGGGAAAAGCTGCCCGCTGTCGTAGTGAAGTTCGATCAAGAACGCGGTATAGCCCTGGGCAGGCATGGGCACCTGCGCGGTATAGACGCCGCTGCCTTGGCTTGTTAGCTCGCGACTCGTCCATACCTTGCCCAGGGTCTCGACGCGGAAGTCGCGAGCTTTGGGGTTTGTGGCCTGCCACAGCAGCACGCGCTTGGGGATCTCGGTCGTTGTGACGCGGATGGTGTCCGTGCCCTCGAATGACCACGAATACGTCGGCCGCGGGCGGCCTTCGCGCAGCATGCCGACATAGCTCACGGCGCTCTCGGCAGCGTCGGTGTCATCCAGGCCGTGATCGGCATTAGGAATGTACCGCAAGAGCTTTTCGCCGCGCAGCTCGGCGTAGTAGTTCTGTGACCCATCCGGCAAGAAGAACTGATCCCCCGTCGCGTTCAGGATGTACTTGGGCATCGTCAGGCGGTGGCGGAACAGGTACGGATCTTCGTCGGCCAGCATCGCATCCATCTCGGGATTGCCCAGGTGCTTGGTGATGCCGTTGTAGTGGTAGTCGTACAGCGCTCGCGCCCAGAAACCGTACGTCTCGATGTGTTGGCGCATGAACTGGTTGACGTTGAGCACATCGATGACGATGGGCACGATGGCGCTGACGCGTGGGTCGACAGCGGCGGTCATCCACGTCGTCCAGCCGCGCTTCGAGCCACCGGCCACGACGAACTGATCGGGTGCGGCACCGCCGCCCTGCGGAGTTTTTAGGAAAGCCTGCGTCGCGTCCATCGCTCGCACAGCGGCTCGCACCATTGGGAAGCGCGCGTGCCACGTTGCGTCGCCGGTCTTCATCACTTGCGCCCAGCCAAAGGCGATGATGCCGTCTTCGCTGTGGGCCTTGCCGTCGTGGTTGGCAAAGGTCAGCGGTTGGTTGGGGATCTGGCGAAGCTCGACAGCGATGGCGCCCAGCGTCTTGGCCAGCAGCACGACTTCACTGCTGGCTTTTTTAGGTGGGCTGCCGCCGTTGCTGCCGCCGCTGATCAGAAGAATCGCGGGACCCGGTGTGACGTTATCGGGCTTGACCACCAGCACGTGGTGTTGCCACTGCGTGCGATCGACCTCGCTGCCGCTGCGCCACGATCCCGACTGCATGTCGAGCAGATATGTCGTGTAGCCACTGCCCATTTCGGTCCCGAGCAGCTTCCAGGCAAAGGCCGGGTCAGGCTGTTTCACGAAGCGATCGAGCTCGGTCAGCTTGTCCGTGCGCTCGCCGGGCGGTCGCTGCATGTCCGCCGGGGAATCGGGGCTGCAGGCAAGCGACGAACTGAAAGCCAAAGACAGCGAAAGCAGGCGTACCGCCAGCCAGCGACGGGCCGGCAGGCGCAGCGACGACGAAGCGGTGGTCCGGGTGTCGGTCATGGTTCCCTCTTGAATTGCGCGCACTGTATCGCAATGGAGGGCGCCCGCGCGCCGAGGAGTGCGGTATTCTTAGTACCGTCGGCTCTCCTTTATCCCGAGCCTAGGTCCCGTCATGGCAGGAAAGAGCGCAGCCCGTGCATCCGGCAAGATCGTCGTCTGCGGCCGTACCTACGACATCGGCTGGAAGACGGTGAACTTCTACGACAACTTGATGTTCTCGGCCTATTACCAGGGCTGCTTCAAGGGCAAAGACGGCGCCAAGCCGACGAGCCCCTATCCTTTTGCGCCGGCCAAAGGACTGGAACGAGCGCTCAAGCGGTATCGCGAGCGCCGTCTGATGGGCGGCTCGCGCAATGATCTGCGGCGCCTGCAAGATCTGCTGCGGCAGTTCGTCATCCACCACGACGGCTGCGCCACGTCCGAGACCTGCTTTCACGTGCTTCACGACGAGCGCGGCTTGTCGGTTCACTTCTTGATCGACAACGATGGGACGATCTATCAGACGCTGGACTTGGTCGACGGTGCTTTCCACGCCGCTGGCGTCAACGAGATCTCGATCGGCGTCGAGCTCTGCAACCGCGGCCACGTCGAGCTAGACGGCCCCGACTTTTACAAAAAGAAGTTCGGCATCAACCGCAACATCGAAGAGATCGTGGTCCACAACACGCGCTATCGCATGTGGGCGTACACGCCCGAGCAGTACATGGCGATGGAGGCGCTGGGCAAGGCGCTCGCTCGTCTGTTCCCCAACCTGCCCCAGGTCTATCCCGAGTGGAACGGCTATGTGCTGCCGACGTGGATGACCGAGCCGCGCGCCTTCGCCGGCTACCTGGGTCACTTTCACATCACGAACAACAAGTGGGACCCTGGGGCCTTCAACTTCAAGTGGTTCACGCAGAAGATCCGCAGCCGATCGGTGTGGTTTTCCTG
>CAZKOY010000207.1:0-8273 GCA_964554495.1 uncultured Myxococcales bacterium | reverse complement strand
AGAACATCGAGCTTGCGGGCGACGAGCGAGCCTTTGCGAACGGTCTGGATGCGCAGCTCGTACGGCGACAGCGGCAGGTGTCCCAGGGCCTGCCGGACAAAGGACTCGGGAACCCCCAGATCGAGCAAGGCAGCCAGGGTCATGTCGCCGGCAATGCCAGCAAAGCAGTCGAAGTACAGCGTGGCGCCGCGCAGGTGACTTTGGCCCTGGGTCATGGCGTGGCCTCGATGGAAGACGATGCCGATGCGGCGGGAAGGCCGCGGTTAATCAGGGCCGCGGTGTAGCCGGCGCCAAAGCCGTTGTCGATGTTGACGACCGTGACCCCGGCCGCACAGCTAGTCAGCATCGTCAAAAGAGCGGACAGGCCCTGGAAGTTGGCGCCATAGCCGACCGAGGTCGGGACCGCGATGACCGGACGTCCGCACAGACCCCCGACGACGCTGGCCAGAGCGCCTTCCATTCCGGCGACGACGACCACGACCGATGCTTGGCGCATACGCGGAGCGGCTGCGAGCGTGCGGTGCAGTCCAGCCACGCCGATATCGACGATGCGCTCGACGGAGCTGCCCAGGTATTCGGCGGTGCGCGCCGCTTCTTCGGCAACAGGCAGATCCGATGTACCAGCGCAGGCGACGACAACCGTGCCCAGGCCCGTTGGTGCGATGGGTCGCTGCGGCAGGAACCACAGCTTCGACAGCGCGTGATAGTCCGCCGCTGGCCACAGGGCAGCCAGCGCTTCGGCCTGCGCCGCGGACACGCGCGTACACAGCACGTTCTGCCCGGTACGCGCTAGCTCTTTGACGATGGCCAGCAGGTGATCGGTCTGTTTGCCTTGGGCAAAGACGATCTCGGGTACGCCGGTACGCAGGGCGCGGTGGTGATCCAGCCGTGCAAAGCCCAGATCGGCATAGGGCAACTGGCGCAGCTCAGCCACCGCGTTTTCGACGGGAACAGCGCCACTTGCGACCGAGCCAAGCAGGCTGCGCAACCAGGTCTCATCCATGGCGCGGACTTTAATCAAGCCGCCGCAGCGTGCCTAGCGTTCGTTGGAATTCGCGCCCGTTCATCGCTGGCCGGCAGTGATATCTTGCGGCTCATGCTCAAAGGTCGATTCATCCGTCACGCAGGGATCGCGCCCGGCACGGGACCTCACTGGCAGGCGACTGCGCTCGCGGTGTGGGTGTCTCTGTTCTTCGTGGGCTCGTTGGCGGCGCAGCCAGCGACCCCGACCCCGATCCGCCCAGCCCGATCGGCTGCGATACCCCAAAGCCAAGGGGACCATAGCCCCGTCGCTGCGCAGGTCGAAGGAACAAACCCTGCGCCATCGCCCGAGCCTGCCCTGACCACGCCGATTCCGCTTTCCCTCCCAAGCCAGCCACACTTCATCGGTGGCAGTCCGCTTGCCGCCAACCTGTCGATCGATCTGCCGATTGTGCTGGGTCTGGGATCGGCGCTCTTGGGAATGACGATCAGCGATCCGCAGCTTCCGCCGCCAAGCTGCAGTCCGCTGTGTGATGCGCAGACTGTAAATGAGCTCGACCGCGTGTCGATTGGCTGGCATTCGAAGCCCGCGCGCACGGCCTCGGACATCTTGCTCGGCATGAACTTGGTGCTGCCGGTGATGCTCGATCTGATCGATGTCGCGGCCAGCCGGCCACCGGATGCGCTGCGCGGCTATCTGCAGGATCTGCTGATCCTCAGCGAGGTCTTCGTCGTGAACTCGGGGATTAATGGGCTGTTTAAGTATGCGGTGCGCCGGCCGCGGCCGTTTCTGTACGACACCGACATGGATGCCTTTTCGCTTTCGGACCGGCAGGATGTCGATTCGGGTCTGTCCTTTTATTCCGGGCACAGCTCGTCGGCGTTTGCCATGGCGACGGCAGGCAGCTACCTGTTTACGCTGCGCCATCCGCGATCCAAGTGGGTGATTCCGATTTGGATCTTCAGCGAAGCGCTGGCGGCGACGACGGCGAGCATGCGCGTCCTGGCCGGCAAGCACTTCATCACCGATGTCTTGGTGGGAGCCGTCATGGGCAGCGCAGTCGGTCTGTTGATTCCGTATCTGCACCGCCGAGCCTTGCCCGCCGCGCTGGCTCAGCGAGCCGGACGCTTTGGCCAGGATCTGCGCATCAGCGCCGCGCCGATGCTGGCCCTCGACGGTGGTGGGCTGATCCTAAGCTTTTCCAGTACACGCTAATCCAAGCTTGGACCGTCGCCTTACCACGGGATGACGCGCTGACTGCGAAAGAACAGGCCGCTTTGACGTTCCTGCATCTGGGTGGCAAGCCACACGGGGGTTATGGCCCCTTCGCGTGGCGACAGCGTGGCGCTGGGGCCGCCCATGGCGGTGCGCACCCAGCCGGGACAGACGGCATTGATGGCGATGTCGCGCCCGTCGCTGGCTAGCTCCTTCGCGAGCAGCCGGACATAGGCATTCATCGCCACTTTTGAAACGCTGTACGCGTTCTGCGGCCAGCCGTTTTTTCGGTGCGTGCCGGCGGCGACATCGGCGACAAAGTGATCGGTCAGCGAAAGCAGCCCGGCGCGCGATAGCGCAGGGTCGGAAAACGCGGCTCGCAGCTCGCGGCCTAGACACGAAAGCTCGCCCATGCCGCTTGAGACCATGACGATGCGCGCCCGCGGCCGAAACAGCGGCAAGAGGGCCTCGGTCAGCCGCAGCACTCCGACGAAGTTTACGTCGAGTGTGCGACGCGCCACCTGTGCATTAAAGCCTGAAAGTGAGATGCCGGCGTTGTGGATCAAGACATCCAGCCCACCGTGTTCGCGCTGTAGGTACGCGGCCATGGCGGCGATGTCGCGATCGTCGCTGACATCCAGGCGCTGAAACGGCACGCCCAGGGCATCCGCGGTCTTCTGCCCAGCCTGTGCATCGCGGCTGCTTGCGATCACCCAAAGGCCGCGGGCCGAAAGCTCAGCCGCGATGGCCTCACCCAGCCCACGACTGGTCCCCGTGACCAGAGCGACGTCCTTTTTCATGCCTATTACGATCGCGGAACGCGCGCATCAGAACAAGCGCAGCTTTACTTCGGGTGGTGAACCGTTCCGTGCCCACGCTTGTACCGCTTGGTACGCCTACGCGGACAACTGGGTGCTTCGCCAGGTCGTGCGTGTCTTGGCTGCCCAGCATCGCGCGTTGAGCTGTTCGTGGCGCCGCGGATCGGCATTCCAAGCGTGATGTCGCGCAGTTGGTGCGGAGCCTCGAATGCCAACCCCCACAAGGCAGACCCGACCGCGGACGTCCGATGTACCCGAGGGCTTCGGCCGGATCGGCCGCAGAGCGGATTGGGAACATGTCTTGCTGTGTAGCCACCCATGGCAAACAAATCATTCCTTTCTCTTGGTGGCCTTGTGATGTGCCTTGCCACAGCGCTCGCTGGAAGCTGTGGGTCGACGCCTCCGCCGCCTGTGATCAGTCAGATCAACCCAGCGGCGCTGTGTTCGTTGGATGCAAGTCGCAGCTTCAGCATCCAGGGCGCCGGCTTTCTAAAAAATGAGATCCTGCCGACGGTGACGTTCAATGACGTAAAGAGCGTCACCCCCAGCGTAACGGTGACGGCCAGCGAGCTTGGCGGCTGCACCGACAATCAATGCACAACGCTTTCGGTCAGCGTGCCCAGCGCGCAGCTTCCCCAAGGCACGTACAACCTGATCATCAAAAATGGCTGCGAGCAAGAGACCTGCCTCAGCACGCAGATCGGTCCGCCGGCCCAGGTCGAAGTCATCGGTCCGCCGACGCTTTCCGCGGTGACTCCACCCGTGATTTGCCAGGGCCAGGGCATGCTGACCCTGACCGGCAGCGGCTTCCATGCGAGCGCGGTGGTGACAGTCGGCGGAGCCAAGTCGACGGGCTTTTCCGTGATGAACGATGGCACCACCGGGGTCGCGACGTTTTCAGGCATGCTGCCGGTGTCGATGGTCAATCAGACGACGCTGACCGCGATTCCGCAGGATGTGTCGATCGAAAATGTCGCGGGCTGCTCGGCATCGCTAGCAAGCGCAGTGGCGATCACTCCGGGCCCATCGATCTTGTTTGTCGATCCGCCTGTGGTGCCTGCCAACTACAGCATCCAAGCGACGGTGTATGGCAGCAGCATCGCCTCGCCGGTCAAGGGCGTGCAGATCGCGCCGAACGGCAGCAGCAACTTCACCGATGTCGCCATCACCACCGATCCGCAGCGACCGAACCGTGTGCTGATTACGCTGCCCGGAAACCTATCGGCGGGCAGCTATGACTTGCGGCTCAACGATCAGACGACGTGCTCGGCGATGCTGCCCAACGCCATCCGCGTGGTGGCGACACCGACCTTGACTGTAAACACACCCAGCCCTTCGTTCGGAGCCTTCGGCGCCAACACCGCCGTATCGATCAGCGGCACTGGCTTCGTCAGCACGCCGCGCGCCTATGTCGCGGTCAATGGCGGCGCCGCGGGTATCTCGGCTTCGGCCCTGCGCGCGGTCACGTTTAGCTCGGCCACGGCGCTGACTGCGGTCGTGCCCACTGGCATCAGCGCGGGCACGTACGACCTGATCATCGTCAACCCCAATGGCAGCTATGGCATCCGTGCGGCGGCCTTTACCGTCACGCAAGCGGCACAGCCTCCGCCTGTGGTCAGCAGCATTGCGCCGTCTTCGGTGGTGGTGGCGACCAACGCCGCCATCGCGGTGCTGGGCAGCAACTTCCGCAGCCCGACGATCGTCCCGACTTGCTATGACGTAAACAACAACGCGCTAGCTGGGGCCATGTCGACAGTCATGACGAGCCTTCCTGCGGCGATTACGGCGACGCTGAACGCGCCAGCCGGCAGCATCTATTGCGTGCTGCGCGTGCGCAATGGCGATAACAACACGTTCTTTGATTACTCAGCGGTCGGCGTCACCAATGCGGGCCTGAACTTGACGGGGTACAAAGCCGGTCCGAACCTAATCACCGGCCGTCGTGCGGCAGCGGCCGCGGCGGGGCGCCCGACGCAGGTGGCGCGCTATGTCTATGTGGCGGGTGGTGACAACGGCACGGACAACGCGCCGCAAAGCTCGGTGGAAATGGCGTCCAGCGGCCTCGACGGTACGTTGAGCGCCTTTGCAGTGGCGTCGCAGCCACTGCCCAAAGCGCTGAGCTTCTTGGGCTTGGTGAATGTCGGCCGCTTCCTGTACGCCGTCGGTGGCTTCGATGGCACAGCGGCGCAGCGCGGCGTGTATCGCGCCGAGCTATTGGATCCGTTGAACGCGCCGCAGTTTTCCGATGTCGACGTGCGTCCCGACATGACGCAGGGCCTCTCGGCTGGTGTGTATTCGTATCGCATCTCGGCAGTGATGGCCGCAGGCGATGCCAACAATCCATCTGGCGAGACGCTGGCCGGCGACTTCTTCCCGGTGCAGGTTCCGACGCTGAGCATGGGCAAGCTGCAGCTTGTCCTTTACTTCAAGCAGGTGCCGGGCGCGCAGGCGTACAAGATCTATCGCAGCGTTGCGGCCAACGATGCAGCAGGCGGCGAGCGCCTGTTGGCCACGGTGAATGACAACGGCATGGCCACGCAGTCGTATATCGACAATGGCCAGACGACGCCGGCCGGCGCGCAGCCGCTGCCCTTGGGCTCGATTGGTGCGTGGAAGACGCTGCCGCAGCTCAACACGGCGCGCATCGGTGCGGGTGTGGTGGCGGCCCCGGCGCCGAACATGGCGGGCACGTTCTATCTGTATGCGCTTGGTGGCAACAGCGGCACGCCCAGCGCGGCGACCTCGCTATCGTCCGTCGAGTTTCTGACCCTTACGCTGCAGAACGGGGGCGCGCAGCAGGATACCTCGCCGACGTGGACGACAGCGACGCAGGCACTGCCGACGGCGCGCTGGCTGGTTCCAGGCCTGTTTGCCACGAATGCACAGAACAGCGTGGTGCCAGCGAATCAGACGTTCATTTATGCATCGAGCGGCATCTCGTCGAACCTGGCCACGGCGACGCTGGATCGACCGGTGTACGTCGCGCAAGTGGGGGCGGCCGGTCAGCCAGGAGCCTTTGCCAGCACCGGCTCGGTCGGTGTCAACGCCGCAGGCTTTGGCGCAGCGCTGGTCAACAACCAGATGTACGCGTTCGGCGGCCTGCAGGCTGGGACGCCCAGCACTGCCTCGGTCAGCGCGAACCTCAGCAGCGGCACCAACCTGGGCAACTTCAACGCGCTGGGCAGCGGCACTTTGACCGTCGCCCGCGCCCTGCACGCCACGGCGATTGAGAGCGCGTTTATCTATCAGCTTGGCGGCGTTGGGGCCGGTGCCACGCTGCTGCGCAGCAGCGAACAGACGATCTGGTAACGACGTTGCGGCGGATGGACGAACGAACGGACGCGGGCGGGGGGAAGAATGCGTGGAGGCAGAGGCGAAGGCGAGGAGCTATGCAGCGGCAGAGCGAGCAGCGTCGCGCAGGATGGCCGCCTTGCTGGTCTTTTCCCAGGTGAAGCTGGCTTCGCTGCGGCCGAAGTGGCCATAGGCGGCCGTCGGGCGATAGATCGGACGCAAGAGGTCTAGCTCGCGGATCAGCGCGGCGGGGCGGCAGTCGAAGTGCGTGCGCACCAGCTTTTCCAGCGCTTCATCGCTGATGCGGCCGGTGCCGAACGTCGTCACGTGGATCGACACGGGATGCGCGACGCCGATGGCATAGGCGACCTGCACCTCGCAGCGCTTGGCCAGGCCGGCGGCGACGATGTTCTTGGCGATGTAGCGCGCGTAATAGCAGGCCGAGCGATCGACCTTGCTGGGATCCTTGCCGGAAAACGCGCCGCCACCATGACGACCCCAGCCGCCGTAGGTGTCGACGATGATCTTGCGGCCGGTCAGGCCGGAATCGCCCATGGGCCCACCGACGACGAAGCGGCCGGTCGGGTTGATAAAGAAGCGCGTGTCTTTGGTCAACAGGTGGGCGGGGATCTCGTGCTTGACGATCTCTTCGATGACCGCCTCGCGCAGCGTCTCGTGCGAGACATCGGGTGCGTGCTGGGTTGAAACCACGACGGTATCGACCGCAACGGGCTTGTGGTCGATGTACTTGACGCTGACCTGCGACTTGCCGTCGGGACGCAGGAAGGGCAGGCGGCCGTTCTTGCGCAGGATCGACAGGCGATGCGACAGGCGATGGGCGAGCGCGATGGGCATCGGCATCAGCTCTTCGGTGTCGTCGCAGGCAAAGCCGAACATCATGCCCTGGTCGCCGGCGCCCTGCTCGTCGGGGTTGTACACGCCCTGGCCGTCGACGCCGCGGGCGATATCGGGCGACTGCTGCTCGATCGCCGACATCACCGCGCAGGTCTTGTAATCAAAGCCCATGCTGGAATCGCTGTAGCCGATGTCCTTGACGGTGGCGCGAATGATCTCGGGGAAGTCGATGCGGGCGGTGGTGGTGATCTCGCCCGCGACCATGACGAAGCCGGTCTTGGTCACGGTCTCGCAGGCGACGCGGCAGTGCGGGTCCTGCGCGATGATGGCATCGAGGACGGCGTCCGAGACCTGATCACACAGCTTGTCCGGGTGACCTTCGGTGACGGACTCCGACGTGAAGATGAAGCTAGACATGCGGTCTCCTTGGCTCTAACCGAATTGTTAATCGCGGGAGTTTTCCCGGCTCGCCCCCAGATGTCAACCCTCAAGAACGCGAGGGAAATTAGGCCGCCCGCCCGCCGCTGAGTTCGGTGCGAAGGCGCACACGGCGCGCAGCGATTTGGACCTGCGCCCGAATCGGCACAAGCTGCCGGTCGCGGAAAACGTGCTGGCCCGCGCGTTCTTTGCGCAGGCTCCGTGCGAGGCTTGGGTGGGCGACATCACGTTTATCCCGACGGCGCAGGGCTGGCTGTATCTGGCGGTGCTGCTGGACCTGTTTTCTCGACGAGTCGTCGGCTGGGCGATGAGCGAGACGATCGACTGCGCGCCGTGTCTGTCGGCGCTGCGGATGGCACTGCGGAACTGCAAACCCAGGCCTTTCCTTTTGCATCACACCAACCGATGGAGCCAGTACGCCAGCCTTGATTACCAGGCTGCGCTGCGGGGCGCGGGTCTGGTCAGCAGCATGAGCCGAAAAGGGAACAGAGAAGGGAACGGACAGAGAAGGAAGAAGTGGGGCGGAAGATATCGAGCTTGGAAGGTGAGAACAAGAGACGCTTTTCTGGGGGCGCGGCCTTGCGCGGCCTTGCGCGGCCTCGCGCGGAGGGGCGCTTGTCAGCGCCGGGGGATGCGAGAGGAAAACCGCGAAAGGTTTTCCTCTCGCGCTCACC
>CAZKOY010000206.1:0-8285 GCA_964554495.1 uncultured Myxococcales bacterium | reverse complement strand
CGGATCAAGGCAGGCATCAGATCGTCGGCAAGCTCGCGACGAACGTCTTCTGGCTTGCGCGTCTTTTCTTCAAACAAGGCGTTCAGCCGCTCGACGACGGGAGCCTCAACGTACGACAGTGCCGGCAGATCGATTTCGACATAGCGGATCAGATCCAGCTGATCGTCGCTTTGATGATTTCGCCGCCACCACAGCACCGCGATGATCGCCAGCATGGCGATGATGCCGATGCGCATGAACCACAGCGAGCCCTGCGACATGCGATGGCGTCGCCGCCGACGCGCTAGATCTTCCGGTGAAAGCGGCGGATGTCCGGGAGGAAGCTCATCCGGCTCGGCGGGCTCCGCAGGACGTGCAGCCGCACTGCGCGTCGTCACCGACGGATCCGCTGGGACCGCAGCCTTTGCATCGGCATCGTGGGGCGCGCTCACGACTTCGCTTCCGATGGCGGGGACGAAGCCGACGTCGCGGCTGGCAGCGCAGGCGGCGCGATACGGCGACGCAGAAAGCTGCCGATGGTGTCGCTCACTTCGGCTGGGCGCTCGATCGGGGCGGTGTGCGTCCCAGACTCGACGACGTGAAGCTCGGCACCGGGGATGCGCGCGGCCATCTCTTTCGACAGCGTCATCGGCGTGAACGAGTCGCGCCGACCCGCCACGATCAGCGTCGGAACCGCGATGCGCGACAGGATGTCGCTGGCGTTGTGCTGACCCGCCGCGGCCATCGTACAGACGAACATGCGCGGATCCATGCGCGCCAGACCTTCCAGATATGGGAAGAAATCCTCGCGTCGCACGCGCGTGCCGTCGATCTCGATCTGCTGCGCCAGATAAAATGAAAGCTGCGTCGGCAGAGCGCGTCGCCAGAACGCTCCGACGACCTCGGGCATGCGCGAGACCGTCGCACGCACCAAGGGCAAAAGGGACTCCAAGCGATCGCTGCCTTTGAACGTCCGCAGTGGGTTGCCATAGCTACCGCAGACGAGAACCAGGCCCGACACGCGCTCGGGCGTCTGGTTGTACGCTTCCAGCGCCACCTGCACGCCCATCGAGTGACCGATGAGCACCGCGCGCTCGACCTCGCAGGCGTCGAGCACCGCCACGGCGTCGCGAGCGAAGTCCGAAAGCCGCATCGCTTGCAGGTCCGCGGGCAAGCTCGACTGGCCATGACCGCGATAGTGAAAGTGGATGATGCGGTACTCGGCAGCCAGGGCCCACGTCAGGTATTTCCAGACATAGCCGTCGCAGCCCAGACCGTCGCACAGAAGCAAGGTCGGCGCTGGACCGCGTCGGCCTGTTACCTCATAAAACAGGCGGATCGGCGGCCGATCGCCATCGCCGTCGGGGCACAGGGCAAAACCGGCACGCCGCCGGCTGCCGCTCGCAGTCAACGGAGCGGAAGTCACCATGGAGCGGATTCCTGAGGATTTGTTGCAGAAAGGTCGCGGCCCGAGGAGAAAGCGGGCCACCAGGCGGAGAGGAGGAAGAGGGTGGACGCGGGCTTATTCTTGCGAGCCGCGCTCGTCCTCTTCGCCAGGGATCTCATTCACAGAGGGATACTTCTTAATTTCGGGGCGCGCAATCTTCCACGCCTTCTGCACGATCCAAGAAAGCGAGCGATCCTGACGGTTCGCTTCTTCCTGGATCTCCTTCAGCATTTCCTCGGGGAAGTACAGACTTTGCTTTCGCTTATCAGTAGAACCAGCCATGGGGCCTCCGGTTGTCAATAGACGAGGACGTCGTTCCGTTGCACTGCTTACCGCCTTGCTGCCCCCCTATAGGCACATGTCGAGAGGCGAACAAAGCAGTGAGCTACTTTACAAGAAAGTTGTCGCTGAGTTTTGATGCGATGTCAAGGGGTTAGGTACGCGAAATGGGCAGCGGTCTCCACAGTACTGCGGACAGCGGGCATTCCGCAGTGGAGACCCACCGAGGCAGCGCGCCCGGCATCGGTTCTTGATAGGATGCGCCGCGTGAGTCGTACGCCAGCCAGCCGCAAAAGCCCCATACCACCCGGTACCTTCGCGGGACATGCCGAGGCCGAGCGCAATCGTCAGGGGGATCAGCCTGTCGCCGCGTCCGGCTCGGGCGCGCTGGATGCGTCCATGGATCCGTCGCTGGATCTTTCACCCAGTGGAAGCCGCGAAGTGGGCAGCGAAGTCGTCAGCGATGGCCGATCGCTGCGAGCACAGCGGCTGCGCCACGAGCGCCGGACGCAGATTCTGGAAGTGGCTCGCCAGCTTTTTGCTCAGCGCGGCTATCACGCGACGTCGATCCAAGATCTTCTCGACGGCGCAGACATCGCACGCGGGACGTTTTACCTGCACTTTGACAGCAAGCGCGCCATCTTCGACGAGCTAGTCGACGAGTTCCTCGGCCGCATCCGCAGCGTCGTGCGCGTCGTCGATCTGGCGCCTCAGGCGCCGCCGCCGCTTCTTCAGATTCAAGCCAACTTGGATCGCGTCTTTGCCGTGCTGCAGCAGAACCGCGATGTCACGCGCATCACCCTGCTCAGCGCCGAGGGGCTCGATGCCGAGTGCGATGCCAAGATGGCGGACTTCTATGGCCAGGTGCGCGAGCTTCTGTGCCACGCTCTGAAGCTTGGACAAGAGATGGGCATCGTGCGCGCTTGCGATGCCAGCATCGTCGCGCAGGCCGCGCTGGGCGGACTGAAAGAAGTCGCGCTGCTGTGGATCGCGCGACGCGACACCAGCGACGAAGAGCTTCGACGGGTTGGACACGAGATCCTGTCGTACAGCTTGCACGGACTGTATCTGCCGCCGCCTGTGGCCGCTTCTGGTTCGTCTCTTTCTTCTTCGGGCCCCGCGTCGTAGCTACTCGGCTGGGTCTCAGACCTTCTTGGAACGGACGCAAAGGACACAAAGGAACCAATGGCTCATCAGTACATCTTCACGATGCAGAACCTGCGCAAGGTGGTGCCGCCGCAGCGCGAGATCCTAAAGGGCATCTGGCTGTCGTTCTTGCCGGGCGCCAAGATCGGCGTCATCGGTCCCAATGGCGCAGGCAAATCGTCGCTGTTGCGCATCATGGCTGGCGTCGATCACGAGTTTCAGGGCGAAGCCCGGCCTGCCGATGGCATCAAGGTCGGCTACTTGTCGCAAGAGCCACAGCTTGATCCGAAAAAGAACGTCCTTGAAAACGTCGCCGAGGCGGTCAAAGACGTCCGCGCGCTTTTGACCCGCTTTGAAGAGGTCAGCAACAAGCTCGGCGAGCCGCTCGACGGCGACGAGATGGAAAAGCTGCTGGATGAGCAGGCCAAGCTGCAGGACAAGATCGACGCGGTCAACGGCTGGGAGCTCGATCGCACGCTGGAGATCGCCATGGACGCTCTGCGTCTGCCGCCGCCGGATGCCGACGTCACCGTGCTGTCCGGTGGTGAGCGCCGCCGCGTTGCGCTGTGCCGCGTGCTGCTGTCAAAGCCCGATCTGCTGCTGCTCGACGAGCCGACCAACCACTTGGATGCAGACTCGGTGGCCTGGCTGGAACGCCACCTGGAAGAATTCGCGGGCACCGTCGTCGCCATCACGCACGACCGATACTTCTTGGACAACGTCGCCGGCTGGATCTTGGAACTGGATCGCGGGCAAGGGCACCCGTTCCAGGGCAACTATTCCTCGTGGCTGGAGCAGAAGCAGCAGCGCCTAGCCGTCGAGGAAAAGCAAGAATCGGCGCGCCAGAAGGCTCTGGCCCGCGAGCTTGAATGGGTGCGCGCATCGCCCAAGGCCCGCCACGCCAAGAGCAAGGCGCGTCTGTCCGCGTATGAAGAGATGCTGCAGAAGTCGATCGAGGCGCGGCAAGAAGTCGCCGAGATCTCCATCCCTCCGGCGCCGCGCTTGGGCGACAATGTCGTCGTCGCTGAGAAGCTGTGCAAAGGCTATGGCGAGCGCCTTCTGATCGACGATCTTTCGTTCCGCTTGCCGCGCGGTGGCATCGTCGGTGTGATCGGGGCCAACGGTGCTGGCAAGACGACGCTATTCCGCATGATTGTCGGCGCGGAAAAGCCCGACAAGGGCAAGCTGATCGTCGGCGAAACCGTCAAGCTGGCCTACGTCGATCAGAGCCGCGATGCCCTGCAGGGTGACCGCACCGTCTGGGAAGAGATCAGCGGCGGCGCCGAGCACTTCGAGATGGGCAAGCGCAAGATTCCGACGCGAGCGTACTGCGCGCAGTTCGGCTTCAAAGGCACCGACCAGCAGAAGCGCATCAAAGAGCTGTCCGGCGGTGAGCGCAACCGGGTCCACCTAGCCAAGATGCTGCGGAACGGCGGCAACCTGCTGCTGCTCGACGAGCCGACCAACGATCTCGACGTCGACACGCTGCGTGCGCTGGAAGAGGCGCTCAACAACTTCGCGGGCTGCGCCGTCATCATCAGCCACGATCGCTGGTTCCTCGATCGCTTGGCGACACACATCTTGGCCTTTGAGGGCGACAGCAAGGTGGTGTGGTTTGAGGGCAACTTCCGCGACTATGAAGCCGACCGCAAGCGCCGCTTGGGCAAAGACGCCGAGCAGCCGCATCGCATCCGCTACAAAAAGCTTACGAATTAGCGACCGACAGGCCCGCGATTGACGCGGCCCCAGTCGAGCAACCCACCGACGAAGTCACCGACTTGTAACAGCCTGCGCTGCCGTCGTGTCGCAGGATCGTACCCATCATGAGTCGGACCGAGTCCCTGCCGTTTAGCCCAAAGGACACACCGCAGCCTGCGCTGTCCGTGCTCTATGCAGAGCTCTTGCAGCTTCGCGAACAGGTGCAGCGCGAGGCCGACGTGCTGCTGCAAGAATGGGGCGCCCATGAAGCCAGCCTGCGCGAGCGCTGCCAGAACCTGTCCCATTATGTCGCGCTGCGCAGGCGCGATCTGCGACGGCTGCAGCCCACACTGATGCAGCTTGGTCTTTCGACGCTGGGACGCAGCGAAGCCAAGGTGCTGCCCACCCTGGACGCCGTGCTGGGGACGCTGTCAGCCGTGCTGGGCCAAGGCAGCATCGCACCGCTTTATCCGACGCCGGATCGCTTTGCCTTGGGGGCCACTCGCCTGCGCGAGGCGAGCGAGCGGCTGTTCGGTCCGGCGCCACTTCCACGTCCGACGCACCTGATGGTCACGCTGCCCAGCGAAGCGGCTTCCGACGCACAGCTTGTGCGCGATCTGGTGTCGTCGGGCATGGACTGTGCGCGCATCAACTGCGGACACGACGACAGCCGTCTGTGGCAGCGCATGATCCGCAACGTCCGCGACGCCAGCCAGGTCACCGGCAAGCCCTGCCGAGTCTGCATGGATCTGTCGGGGCCGCGCTTGCGCATTGCCGACGTGGAAAAGGGCAGAAAGACGGGCCCGCTGCAGCTTGGCGATGCGTTTCTTCTGCGCAGCGCCAAGGACGAAAAGCGCCTGGTCACGACGAAACGCGGCCCGGCTCAGGCGCGTCATCGCGAGTGGATCGCCGCGTGTGATTACCCCGAAGCCCTGCGCCAGCTTCGCATCGGTGCAGAAGTGGTGATCGACGGCGGCGTTGCATCGTGTCGCGTGATACAGCGCGCCGAAGACGGCTGGATGCTGCAGGTGACGCATGCCCCGCCCAAGGGGCTCAAGCTGCGGGCAGAAAAGGGCCTGAACTTTCCCGACACGGCCCTGAACATTCCCGCGCTGACCGCGCGCGATCGCGATGATCTTTCGTTCATCGCCAAGCACGCAGACCTTGTCGGGTATTCGTTTGTGCAGCACGCCAGCGACGTCGTTTCCCTGCAAGAAGAGCTGCAGCGTCGCGGACGGGCCCCCGAGTCACTGGGTCTGATTCTAAAAATCGAGACGGCGGCAGCGGTGCGGGCGCTGCCTTCGCTGCTTGTTGCCGCGCTGTCACGTCAGCCAACCGGCGTGCTGATCGCGCGCGGTGATCTGGCTGCCGAGCTGGGTTTCGAGCGCCTGCCCGAGATCCAAGAAGAGCTGCTGTGGCTATGCGAAGCCGCGCACGTGCCGGTGATCTGGGCGACACAGGTTCTCGATCGTCTGGTGCGCAAAGGCACGCCGACACGGGCCGAAGTCACCGACGCTGCGGCAGGGGCTCGCGCCGAGTGCGTCATGCTCAACAAAGGGCCGTATCTGCACCAAGCACTGCGCACGCTCGATTCAATTTTGGTCAGCATGCACGCCCACCAAGACAAAAAGACCGCGCAGCTTGCTCCCCTGCCCTGGTAGATCCTCGTCGCAGCGAGGGTGCTCTGACAGGAAATGCAAGCGATTTGCGTTTCTTGCATGCGCGTGAATCGGTCGCGCTCGCTACGCGTTGACTCGCGCGTTTGTGGCGGTCGAAGCTTCCGTTTACATCCGGCATGGCAATGCGCTGCCGCTTCGGGCTAGGGTTGCTCGGCAAGGACCTGTGGCGAGCGACATGAAGCTTCTTTTGATCTCTTCGCTGGCGCTGTTCATCGGACCCATCCTGCAGCGCTCGTTTCGCTGGGTGGGCGCGGCGCTGGCTGCGCTCGACGGCTTTGTGCTGCTGCTGGTGCTGGGCATCGTGCTCGGTTTGCTCTTGCCGCAGGCGTATGAAGCGGCGGGCTGGCCGGCGCTGCCGCTTGCGGTCGTCGGCTATCTTTCCGTGCGCAAGATCGAGCTTCTGAAGCACGTCGGCGGCCAGCGGGCGCACAAGGTGGCGGTGGTGCTGGGTCTTTTGGGCTTTGCGCTGCACGAATTCCTCGACGGACTGGCCTTGGCCATGGGCAAGGGCGAGCACGGGTCAGAAGCGCTGTTGCCACTGGCCATCGTGCTGCACCGCGTACCGATTGGCCTTTCGGTGTGGTGGCTTCTGCGTCGGCTCGGTTCAGGCTGGAGCATCGCCGGGCTCGTCTTGGTAGCGCTGTCAACGGTGCTTGGCTATGGCGTGTCGCAGCAGATCGAGGTCTCGGTCGGCGGGCCCGCCCTGGGTGTGTTTCAGAGCCTGGTCGCCGGAGCTCTGCTGCACGTCGTCCTGCACGAAGAAGAGGGACATGTCAGCAAGGACACGCGCTATGAAGGACTCGGTGGACTGCTCGCCGTCGTCGTGCTGTGGCTGCAGCACAGCGAGCTTCTGCCGATGGGCCGAGCCGGCGAGGCGAGCATGGCCCGCACCCTGCTTTTGCTGGCACAAGAGAGCGCCCCCGCGCTGCTGATTGCCTATGCCAGCGCCGGTCTTATCGGCGTGTTTTTTCCCAGCACCGGCCTGGGCTGGCTGCAGCGCGGCTCGCGTGTTTCCCAGTCGCTGCGCGGGGTGCTGTTCGGTCTGCCGCTGCCGATCTGCTCGTGCGGTGTACTGCCGGTGTATCGCAGCCTGATCGGACGCGGCGCCCCAGCCGCTGCCGCGCTTTCGTTCTTGGTCGCCGCCCCCGAGCTAGGCATCGACGCAGTCTTGCTGTCCGTGCCGCTTTTGGGCATGCGCCTGACTGTGGCGCGCGTCGTGTGTGCGTTCTTGGTGGCGATGCTCGTCGGTGTGATCGTCAGTCGGCTCATGCCCCAAAGCCCGGATGCTGGATCGGGGTCCGCTGCCGCTGCCACCCACGGACAGAGCCTGGGCGAGCGCCTGTTTGCCGCCGTCCGCCTCGGTTTCGCCGAGACCGTCGATCACACGGGCCCATGGATCGTTCTGGGCTTGCTGATCGCCGCAGCGTTAGAGCCGCTTCTGCGCATGGAATGGATTAGCGCTCTGCCCAAGGGGCTTGATGTTCCGCTGCTGGCCTTGATGGGCTTGCCCATGTACGTCTGCGCATCGTCGGCAACGCCGCTGGTGGCGGTGCTGATCCACAAAGGCATCTCGCCGGGAGCGGCCATCGCGTTTCTTCTGACCGGTCCGGCGACCAACGCCACGACCTATGGCGTGCTGGCTCAGCTACACGGGCGCAAGGTGGCGCTGGCTTATGGTGTGGTGATCGCCTGCCTGACGGTGAGCCTGGGGTACATCGTGAACCTGCTGCTCGGTCCAAATCCGGGGTATCCGTTTCACGTCGGCCACGATCATCCGGGCGTGCTGTATCCGGCGTGCTTGCTGGGCGTCGGGCTCTTGTTTGCCGCCTCGTTTCTGCGGCAGGGTCCGCGCGGCTTTTTGCGTCAGCTCTCGCTGACCTCGTATTCCGAGGACGAGCCCGCGGGGCATAGCCATGGGCAGCACGGCCACAATCACGACCACGGCCATCACGACCACGGCCATCACGACCACGGCCATCACGACCATGGCCATCACGACCATGGCCATCACGACCATGGCCATCACGACCACGGTCACCATCGGCCGCGCCGCTAGC
>CAZKOY010000205.1:2905-8386 GCA_964554495.1 uncultured Myxococcales bacterium | reverse complement strand
AGCTGTCGCATGAGCGGAAGCCCGCTCGCCCCAAGGTAGCGCTTCTCGATGGCGGTACGCAGCGACTCTCCGTCGAGGTACTCCATCGCGATATACGGTTCGCCATCTTGGCTGGTGGCGTATTCAAAGATCGTCACCAGGCTGGGATGACTCACAAGGCTGACGGCCTTGCCCTCGTTCAAGAAGCGCTGCGCGGCGTCTTGCGCGTTTTCCATACCGCGCAGCAACACTTTAATGGCCGCGCGCTGACCATCGCTTGTTCGCTGCGCTTCATAGACCGCGCCCATGCCACCTTCGGCGATCTTGCGCACGATGCGATAGTCTCCGAGCACGCGACCGAGCATCGGATCGCGGCCGTGCGAAGCGGCCTGCGAAGGGGTATCGACGCGTTGAGGTTCTTCCATGCCTAGTCAATCCTGCTGTGCGACGGCGCGGGCGCTGCGATAGGCAGAGCTCGCAGGCTGTGTGCTGCAAGCCAAGTACCAAGCGTGCCCAGGTGTACCGCACACTGCGCGGCGCAGTGCCGCACACTGCCGCGCGGCGCGACGAAGCCCGCTCCTGGCTCCTCGCCGCAGAGCAGCTGTTCGACGATCCTTCAGCGCTCGCGAAGCCGCAGTCGGGTCACCGATCACGGACTGCAGAAGTGGATCTGCTCCTGCTCGCGCAGTGCTCGCGCAGTGCTCGCGCAGTGTCGGTTACGCCACGCGCAAGCACGCCACCGACACTGGGCCGCTAGCACGCGTGTCCATGCGTGCGCACAGTCTCTGCAGCAGACGTAGCGCACGTTCCTGCGCGCGGATCTCGCGCTCGCTTGATGGTGTGCGCGCACTTCGTTGGCACAACGCATGCTGCACGTCACCTGAGCCTAGGGAGCGTAGTGCCTCATGCCGAAAAGCAGGTTCCGCTTGCGCACTGCACGCTGCAGATTCAGGAGGTTGCGGTTTGCGCGAAAGTCGTAGCTCACTTCCACCCTCCGCAGTAACGGGTCCGAACCTGGAATCGGAGCCCCTGGTCAGTCACGCAGCCGAGTGCCTTGCCTTGGTGATCGTGTGGTCTGCCCGCGAGCCGCACCGCGTCGGAGAAGTCGCCCTGGTCACCCCAGATGAGCCGGTGTGGATTCTCGGCCGTGCGCCCGGCCTATCAACGTCGACCGAGGCGGCTCGTTCCGCTCGCACACCCAATGGATCGCGGCACACGCCCAATGATCTCAAAGGGCGTCCGCTGGGGTTCTTTCGCCAGCGTCCCCTGGGAATCGCAGATGCAGGAGACACAGAGAGCGCGTGCAGCGAGCTGGCAGGAGAAGCCATCTCGCGCCGTCAGCTAGCCTTGGTTCCATCGGCCAACGGCATCTCACTGCACAACATCGGCCAGTGCGAGCTGTTCGTAAACGGTGTGCTGACCAAAGACACGACGATTCGTCAAGGCGACACGCTGTATCTCAAGAATCAGCTTCTTTTGTACTGCACACATCGACCGCTGCAGATCCCGGCGCTGAAAGCCTATCCATTGAGTCGGGTCGGTCGCTTCGGTCAGCCCGATGCAGACGGCATGGTCGGTGAGACACCGCAGATATGGAAGCTGCGCGATCGTCTGGCTGCCTGCGCCCGCACGAATCATCACGTCTTGGTCGTTGGCGAAAGTGGTTCAGGAAAAGAGCTGGCCGCGCAGTCAGTCCACCACTTGTCGGCCCGCGCGGGGCGCAAGCTGATCGCGGACAACATCGCAGCGATTCCACCGGGCTTGGCGGCCGCCCTGCTTTTCGGTAACAAGCGCAACTTTCCCAATCCCGGTATGGAAGAGCGCATCGGCTTGATCGGCGCCGCCAACGGATCATCGCTCTACCTGGATGAGATCGGGGACATGCCCGAAGCCGTGCAGCCGATGTTCCTGCGTGTCACCGAACGCAACGGTGACTTCTTCCGCTTGGGCGAAGAGAACAAGCTGCAGCGCTCGGACTTCCGGCTGATCGGTGCGACCAATCGACCCGAGAACATGCGCTATGAGCTGAAGCGGCGCTTTCAGCGCGAGATCCGCGTGCCTGGCCTAAACAGTCGCAAGGAAGACATCCCGCTTCTGATTCAACACCTGCTAAAGACGCAGGCCCAGAACGACGACATGGATGCGGCGCGCTTCATTGAGCATGGGTATGCCCAAGTTCATCCGCTTCTCGTCGAGCAGCTCGTGCATCACAGCTACCGCACGCATGTCTCAGAGATCGCGTTCTTGCTGGGACAGGCCATGGCTGACAGCCCACACGATGTCGTGCGACCGCTGGGAACAGGTCTGCGCATCGAGCTCTTGCAGCCAAGTGAGCGCAGCCAGAGCCCAGTGAAAAAAGCGACGCGCCCGCTGCCGAGCCTCAGTGAAGTGAGGCAAGCTCTGCAGGATCACAACGGTCACTTGCTGCGCGCCGCCAGCGCACTCAACATCAGCCGCCATCAGCTAAACCGCCTGATCGCTCGCGAAGGTATCCAAGTCGCCCGCCCTCGCCGCAGTCAGCGCGGAAACTCCGCAGACTAGAAGCCATCTCACAAACCGACTGCGGGGCCAATCCGGTCGGCTGTCCGTCCTCAAGTCCCCAAGGCTCCTCCGGGCGGGCATCCGTCCGCCTTGGGCTCCTCGCTACGCTTTGTGAGATGGCTTGTTGCAGGCTCTTAGGTCTTGGCTTTGCGGCTGCGGTCCGTGGCGTTCGCTAAGGACTGTCTGCCAGTCATCGGCGATTCGTTCGAATGGGCCAGCGCTGCCGCGAGCCTGGGCGAGCCTCGATGTGAACGCCGCTTGTCCGTGCCGCCACCTGCGCTCGATAATGAGCTCTTCGTTTCGATGTCGCGGCCTGGCGATACCACGGAAAGTGAGCGCATCCTTGGCAAGGTGAAGCCGCGAACACCTGGCTTGCGGCTGCTGTTCTCGGCCGAAGCTGTTCAGCCGAGCACGCCATGGTATCCGCTGGTATCCGGCGAGCACGCGATCGGCCGCGAGATTGGCAAGGCCCGCGGACTGCAGTTGCACGGCGATCGGCGCGCATCTCGCGTGCATGCTGCCGTCGCAGCGGGTGGCTCAGCAACGCCGATCGAGATTAGCGATGCGAACAGCAAAAACGGCGTCTTCATCAACGGCACGCGCTGCCAGCGCGCCGCCTTGCGCGACGGGGATGTCATCCGCATCGGCGATTCGCTGATGATCCTGCGATATGAAGCCGCAGAAGTCGCGGATGCGCCGATCGAATCGCTGCTAGGCTGCTCGCCGACCCAGCGAGCGCTGCGAGCGCGTGTGCATGCCGTGGCCAAGTCCGAGGCGCTTGTGCTGCTGCTGGGCGAAAGCGGCACCGGCAAAGATCTGACGGCGCGGGCCATCCATGTTGAGAGCGGACGCAGCGGATCGTTTGTCGCGGTGAACTGCGGAGCGGTTCCTGACAGCTTGGTTGAGAGCCAGTTCTTTGGCCATGTCAGCGGCAGCTTCACCGGAGCAGGGCGCGATCGCGCAGGGTACTTTGCGGCGGCCGATCGCGGCACGCTGTTTCTCGATGAGATCGGTGAGCTGTCCCCGCGCGGACAGACTCTGCTGCTGCGCGTGATCGAGGACCGTCTGGTCACACCGATCGGATCAACGACGCCCCAGCTCTGCGATGTACGCATCATCGCAGCCACGAATCGCGATCTGCAAAAGGCGATCGAGCAAGGTGGATTTCGTGGCGACCTGTACGCGCGCCTATCCGCGCTTCGCTTGCAGCTTCCTCCTCTGCGCGAGCGACGTGAAGACATCCTCTTGCTTCTTACGCATGCCCTGGGCATGCATTCGGTGTCTATGACCGCGCGCTTGGCTGAAGCGCTTCTTTTGTATCGCTTCCCGTTCAACATCCGCGAGCTGCGCCAGATCGCCCACGAGCTGCGCGCAAGCGGCGAGGAGCTTCTTGACCTGCCGCTGATCAGCGAACGCCTCGCCACGCCACCCAGTCCACCTGCGCGAACGGAAGAGGATGCGCAGACGGATGCAGATCCAGCCTTGATTCACAAGCAGCCCTTGTCTCGCGATGTCTTGTTGCGGTTGCTGGAAGAACACCGCGGCATCATCGCCCGCGTGGCGCAGGCCGCCGGTCGTTCACGACGTCAAGTGATGCGCTGGCTGGAACAGCATCAGATTGATGCCCGTCGTTACAGACGGTAAGAGCGCTCGCCGCGGTCGCTCGCGGTGTGCGGAAGGAAGCACAGCGGTCCGAGGACATTGAAGCGGCATCCGGGATGAATGGCTGAAGCGTCCCGGCGATGCGCGGAGGACGAGGCAGCGGTGGCTCAGGCGGCAGAATGGGCCTCATATGACTGCCCAGGCGCACACTCATCAGCGCGATGATCAGCGCCACCATGCTTCGCAGCAGCGCCGAGTTACCAAGCTGCGGCCGGCGCGAGTTGCGATGACGATGAACCAGCCACTGCAGGTACTCACGCTCCCACAGCACTTTTTCGCCGCGCTGCAGGCACAGCAGATCTGCTTCCTGCCGCAGCAGGTGTTCAACCTCACGTATCGACGAGAACCGCAGCGCTGGATCTTTGGCCAGCATGCGCAGAACCAGCTGTTCTAACGATCGTGATGTAGTGCGCGCAGCATGCGATAGCAGGGGTGGAACGGGGGCAGTGACGTGCGCTTCCAGGATCTCGCGCACGCTCGGTTTATCAAACGGCACTGTACCGGCCAGCATCTCGTACAGCATGCAGCCCAGCGAATACATGTCCGAGCGACCATCCAACGTCTGTCCTTGGCACTGCTCGGGCGACATATAGTGGGGCGTGCCTGCGACGATTCCCGTCGAAGAATGCGTAGTCGCATGCATTCCATAGGCATGCTTGTCGTGAAGATCCAGCGGCCCATCGGCGAAAGCCAAAGGCGAGGCCATCGCTTCGACCGCAGTGATCGACTTGGCGATTCCGAAGTCGATGATCTTGGCGCAGTCGGCCCCTTCGCCTTGCTGCACAAGAAGAACATTGCGCGGCTTCATGTCGCAGTGAACGATGCCGCGCTCGTGGATGGCTATCAGTCCGCGGGCGATCTGAGCCGCAATCTGACAGGCTCGCAGCGGATCCATGCGGCCTTCCGCCAAGCAGCTAGCGAGTGTTTGACCGTGCAAAAGCTCCATGATCACGTAGCCGCACCCGTCTGAGACCAAGCCACAGTCCATGATCTGCACAAGATTGGCGTGACGCGCCGAGCAGGCCAGGCGAGCCTCGCGCAAGAAGCGGGCCTCTGCGCCTGCGCGGCTTTGGATATGCACGATCTTGATTGCGATTTCCGTCTGCAACACGACGTGATAGCCGGCGTAGACAGCTCCCATGCCGCCGCGCGCGATGAAGCGCCGGATCAAGTAGCGATCGCTGAGCAGCATGCCAACCAGGGCCGTCGGCTCTTCTGACAAGCGGCCCACGCGCGAAGGTTCCAGCGTATCGGGGCGTAGAGCGCCAGACGCATTTTCGTCGCGCGGATCGTCGAGCG